>JAMPAT010000038.1 GCA_023667095.1 Bacteroidales bacterium | reverse complement strand
GCCGCTGCAGCCAGGAGGGCTGCTGTGATGATTTTGGGTTTCATTGGTCTATTGTAAAGTCAAACTGGTCATAGGTCTCTGTGCGGTGCGCAAGATGGCGTGTCAGTGGCGAGATCCCGAAAAGAGGGGAGTAGGTCCTGACCTTTACGGTCTTGCCGTCCGGCATGAATTCGAGGATACGCAGCCATCCGTCTCCCCCGTTGCCTTCCCATCCGCCGCCGAGTGTCTGTACGTTGAACATCATCTGGTGTACATCCTTGCCTGAACTGTTCCTGTCTGTTCTCCATCCTACATTCCAGTCATAGCGGTCCTTGCCTGTGGACTTGTCCGTCCCGTGCGCGATATGTCCGCATAGCACTAAACGGATGTTCGGCACCTGGCTTATCAGTTTCTCCCACAGCTGTTCTCCGCTGTTGTTGCCTTCAATCCTGCACAGACCGTATTTTTCCTGCCTGACAAGAACATTTTTGCACTTTCCCATGTCCTTCATGTAGGAATGGGTCATGAAAATGACATTGTGCTCCCTGTATTTCTCTGAAAGGCATAAACCTTTTGCCCATTCAACAGTCTTGTCGGATGGGGTGAATTCTGTTGTGATTATTAGGAATTTCCTTTCCCATCCAGGCAGCGAAAATTCGTAGGCTGAGTTTTCAAGGGATGCACGGCCTTCCCTGTTGGGTGATTCGGACACCAGGCAGTCTCGGATTGCGGGCCCCTGGCGTTCGAATGTAAAATAGTCCGGGAGGAAGGTATGGTAATCCTCGGAGGCCCTGAAGCCGTAGTCGTGGTTGCCTCCGCTTATTATATATGGAATTTTTCCGTCTATGCTGCGGAATGCGTGTGATACCGATTCCCACATTTCGCGGCTCGACTGGTTGAGCATCCTGCGGTCAAGGGCGTTGTTGTCATTCTGTTCGACCATGTCTCCAGTACAGAGGACTGCCTTGATGTTCAGGTTTGACACGTTGTCTGCAATCCATGCTGTGCATATTTCCAGGATTCCGCAGTTAATGTCGTATTTGACATATCCTTGCGGATCCCCGAGGATAACCATTGTGGATGAAGACGGATCGCTTAGCTCCTGCAGGTCTGCACGGTGCTGTGCCGCCATGAAAAGCGGCAGCAGCATTGTGCATAAAAATGTAAATGTCTTGTGCATGTTATTCAATTGTGATGTCTGTCAGGACGCCTGTGGATGTGTAGGATCCGCCATTGTCCCTTATCTGGGTTACCAGGACGGCATTGGTCAGCGTTGTGACTTCTGTCCCATTGACTGTGGCCCCCTTGCCTACAATGCATCTGGCTGTCTTGCCGAAAGTCATTGTCTGTTTGTCTTTGTTCAGCCCTCCGATGTACAGGCCAGGTGTGCTGCTGCCGGCTGCTCCATTTAAGGCTCCTTTGAATGAACATCCGTTGAAATTGAAAGATCCGTTTGCAACTCCGGTCAGTCCTCCTGACAATACTTTTGCTGTCGATACGGATGTGTCGACAGTGCCTTCGAATGTCCAGCTGTTGTTTGCCGTAACCTGTGAATATCCGATTATACCGCCTATCTGAGAGTAATTTTGCCCGATGCAGGTTGCAATTATGGAGCATTTGACAGTGCATCCGTCTGCACTTCCCTTGTTTGAATTTGCATTGCCTATGAATGATGCGATGCCTCCGATTCTCATTTTGGCCTTGCCTTCATAGAGAATCTCTCCATAGTTTTCGCAGAAAACGAATTTATGTGCGCCCTGGCCCATCTGCCCTGAGATTCCTCCATAGTTGTGGAAACCGGTGCCTGCTGTGTTCGGGATATTCAGTGCAAGTTTGCCGCGGTTGACAAGCCTTGTAAGTTGGAATGCCCCTGCATCCATGTTGCCGATGCAGCCTCCTACACAGCACCTTGTGGAGGTGCTTCCTGTGAAGTCCACATTGATATCACCCTCATTTACGCAGTCTTCCATCGCTGTTACGGTGTGTCCTGCAATTCCTCCTGCCGATAGCTCCGCTCCTGTGCACCATATATTTACCGTGCCATAGTTATGGCAGTCCGAGATGCTGTACACTTCAGTCTCTTCTGCAGGACCGGCCTGCCCGAATACGCCACCGAAGGTAGGCTGTGGTGCAATGCCGGAGCCAAGGGCTACGCTGCTTGTCCCGAATGAGCCTTTTACATTGACTGTACCGTAGTTGATGCATCCTTTCGCCGAGTGGAGGATGAAGGCTGATATTCCTCCGGCAGAAGGACGGGTCATGCAGACTTCTGACGTGCTTGTAGGTATTGTGAGTGTAACTTTGCCTTTGCTGTCATCTCCTGGGATTCCGTTGGTGCAGTCTTCTATCGAACCTTCCCAGAATCCGGTGACGCCTCCTATATTGCAATAGTTTGCATTGGCGGCAATGCCTGCACCATCTTCCAGTGTTCCTCCGTTTTTGACTGTATATGTGATGTTTCCGGTATTTGTGCAGTCCTTGATGGTACCTTTGGATGATGTCGCCTTTGAAATGCCGTCTGATGCCGATGTCCCGCCGGATATGCCTCCGGCAAATGATTTCTTTGCGAGGCCTTCTATTGTGAGTGAGATGTCTCCTGAGTTTGAGCAATCAAGGAGATTGACATCAGCGGAACCTGAATTTACATATCCTGCCAGTCCTCCGAGATAGACATTGCCGCCAGCATTGCCAGTGACCTTGATGTCAATGTTGCCGTTGTTCGCACACCCATGGATGAACCCATAGCTTGTCCCGGTGAATGCCCCGATTCTCGATGCCGGGATTTCACCGGTTTCAAGGCTGATGCCGGCATTGTTGACACAGCCGCTCAGGATGCCTCCCTTGGCAATTTTTTCCGTGATGAATCCGAAGTCTTGCCCTGTGGCCGGTGTGAGGCTGCAGCTTGAATCCAGGGTGAGGTCCTTGACTGTCCCTCCCATTTCCGTGAACAGTGAAATTCCGTCAGATGTCCAGTTGCGGATGCTGTGGCCCCTTCCGTCGAATGTCCCTGAGAATCCGGCTCCTCCTTCCAGTGAAATGCCGTCAAGGTCTATGTCATCCGCGAGAAATATTTCGTCTTCTGCACTGTATCTGTCTGAATTGTTGAGGAATGCCTGGAACTGTGCCGCAGTGTAGATTCCCTCTGCCGGTCTCCATTCACTGTCTGCAATCTTAAATTCCCCAAGCCATTTGTTGCCGCATCTTCCGATGGTTGCCTGAGACGGGTTCTGTCTTCGGCAAATCATCCCTTCAGTATTTGTGAATGTCAATGCAAGCCCGTTGCATACGGCAGGGGCAACTGTGAAGTAATATTTCTCTCCATCAGAAAACGGGCCGTCCATCCTTATTGACGCTGAACCGCCTTCAAGGATAGAGAGGACCGGCTCCTCACCGTCAAGGCTGATTGATGCCTTTCCGGCAAGCATTGTTGCCCCGTCTGCTGATGAGAGTGTTACGCTTGCCACATCTTTGCCGATGACGGAAAATCCAATGATAGCTCCTGTATTCATGAAATGGAGTGACGTGCCTGAGGATTTTGCTGCCGTAACTGCTGCCCCCGGGTCGAATGTACCTGCTGTGGCAGCTTGTATTGCAGGAAGTTCAGTATAGACATCTGTTCCTGACAATGATGCTGATGCATTGTACGGATAGATGGCGTACCATTCTGCAGACTCAGGACCTGTGCCCTCAAATATTGCCTTTCCCCCGTCTTCTGAAATCTCGGAGACGGTAAATTCCAGGTTGTCTCCTGTTTCAGGGAATACCGATATCGCATCTCCGTCCTGCCATGAGACAGAGAAGTCGCTGTTCAATGCGGTCTTGGTGCCGATGGCATCTGCATATCCATGGAATGTTATCTTTCCGGTGATGGAAGATGGTGTCTGCTCCGGCTCCTTGGCGCATGCCGCAGCCACCAGAATGGCAGCTACGGTCAATATTGCTTTTGTGTCTTTCATTGCACTCACTGTCTTTAGTAGCCCCAGCCTCCAGACCAGTCGTCCTGCTGATCGTAGTCCTCGTTGTCTCTCCAGGTTGATCCCTGGAGGATTGTACCTTCGTGAAGCATTTCAATCTCCGTCATTTTCGGTGACTCGTAACTTTTCTGCGTCTCCATAATTCTGCTGATTGTTAAAATATTATGTCTGAATAAATTGGATAATGGTCTGATATATAGGGGATGTTTTCGTATGTCTTGTCTATTACCCTGAATCTACAGCATCCGCGGAATCCGGCCAGATAGATGTAGTCAAGGATCTTGCCCTTGCCCTTGCCGAAGCCGTTGAATGTGTCTTTCCTGTCAGTGTCTTCTGCCTTTTCCCTGGCACTTTCCATTTTACCGTCCAGTGCATTCAGCACTGAATCTGTCGGCAATACATTGAAGTCGCCGGTCAGTATCATCGGAAATCCGTCAGGATTCATCGCTGCAATCCTTTCCACGATGAGTGCCAGTCCATTTTTCTGTGCGTTCTTGCCTCTGTGGTCGAGATGAGTGTTGACGAAGAAGAATATCTTTCCGCTCTGGATATGTCTCATCTTGGCCCATGTGGCTGTACGTTTGTAGGCAGCATCCCATCCTATGGACGGGATGTCCGGAGTCTCCGACAGCCAGTATGTACCCCAGTCGAGCAGCTTGACAGTCTTCTTGTTGTACATTATCAGCATCCTTTCACCTTTGCCGAGCCCGTCATCGCGGCCTACTCCGATGAACTGGTACTTTTTCAGTGCGGACTCCATGCTGTACTGCTGGTGCTGCCTGACTTCCTGCATTCCGCAGACATCCGGAATAATGTCCAGGATCATGGCAGGGGAGGCGTCCTGCCGGTAGACCCAGCTGTTCTCCCCGTCTGAAAACTGGTTCTCGATATCGGAACGGACATTAAACGACATCACGCGCATATTGACCTGTTCCCCGTCCTGGACCCTGTCCTTGTCCGGATGCTCCGTGGCGATTGATGTACAGCATATTGCAAGCATGCTGTAGAGTAGTATCCTTTTCATGGCTTTACACTTTTAACGTGATGGAGCGCCCATCGAAACTATTTCTACCTTTATGTTGTCTATATACATCCTCTGCTGGCTCTTTCCGTTTCCTTTTCCGGATTTTGCCGCATCCGGGCCAATCAGTACATGTGAATCATGTCTTGCCCCGTCAATTTCAAATGTATATGTGTTCCACTCTGTCTGTGTGCTGAGGTCAAACTGGATATCAGTCCGGGATTCTGCAGTGAACCTGTTGGCATCGGATGATCCGGTGACGAGTGATACCATTGTGTTGAGGTTGTCACTGCCGTAGCGTACTGCCGAGAAACTGACCTTGATTCTTGCTTCCATGTCTTCTGGAATGCATTCGAGGGCCGGGCTTACGAGATTGACAACATAGCTGTACCCTCCGAGTTTTATGTATCCAGGACGTGCAAGTACTGCATTCCTTGTATCTCCGCTTTGGCATACTGCCGACCACCCGGACATTACCCTTTCTCCTGCAATGGCTTCTGAGAACAGGAGGGTCTCCTTTGAAGAATTGCACAATGTGCCGTCCGGATTTATTCCTGCAGCCGGCCATGTGCCCCTTCCGTCACCGTTGTAGAGTAGCTGGGAGAAGTCTTCAGCAAGTATTGTCGCTCCTGCCTTCGCCTGTGCCTTGTCCGGGCTTATGGCCTCGAAGTCATCTGTCACTGCCGGTATTGTAAGGCTTCTGCATTCCATGTCATCGGCGTCATGCACGACAAAATAATATTCCGTGCCTTGCTCCAGGCCTGTGAAGATAAAGACAGGGTTCTTCTGGCTCCATACGCTTGCACCTGCTTCTGTATGGTGTACTGCCACAGGGTCGGTATGGAACCTGTCCCTGTACAGGCCGAATTCGTATGCGTGGCTCCACGGGTCTGTGCTGTCTGGCATGTCCCATGTGAATTTCAGGGTAGATGATGTCGTCTCTACGCATTGCGCATCTATATCTGCCTCTACATATTCCTGCAATTCAATTATTTCTACCTTTATGTCCTTAAGGTACATCCTGTGCTGGCTGCTTCCGTTTCCTTTTCCTGACTTTGCTGCATCAGGGCCAATCAGGAGCCTTGTATCCGGCCTTGCACCGCTCAGTTCCACAGTATAGGTCTGCCATTCTGCCGTGGCATTGATGTCAAGCTGGCTGTCGACACGTGACTCTGCCGTGAACCTGTTGTCTTCGGAGTTTCCTGTGACGAGGGAAACTATTGTGTTCTGGCTGTCGCTTCCATATCTCCTTGCCGTGAATGTGACCCTTACCTTGGCAGTCCTGTCCTGCGGAATGCAGCTGAATTCCGGACTGACAATGTCTGTGACATAGCTGTAGCCTCCAAGCTTTATATATCCTGGACGTGCAAGCACTGCGTTGTAGTTGTCCTTGGCCTGGCATAGTGCTGACCATCTTTCAAGACGTCTGCCGGACATTGCACCTTCTTTCCAGAGGAGTGCTTCTGTTGATGAACTGCAGATGGTGCCGTCAGGATTTGCTCCGGCAGCGGCATTTACTGCATCTCCATACCATGCAAGCTCAGAGAAGTCTTCTGCAAGTATTGTCATTCCTTCCGCACATACTGCTTCAGATGGGTCTACCGGCGTGAATTCTCCGGTCCGGACTTCAAGTACTTCGCTTCGTGTCCGGTTTTCATAGTCGTATGCGGCAAAATAATATGTTGTGCCTGGATCAAGTCCTGCGAATGTGAACCTTGGTGCGGCCTTGCCCCAAATGTCGGCCCCTGCCTCTGTATTGAATGTGCGCACTGGCTCTTTCAGGCCGGCATCCCTGTACAGGCCGAACCAGTATGGGTAAAGATATTGGCTGGAACTTCCTTCTCCCCAACTGATTGTGACGGTGGATGATGATGTGGCAATTGTCTCTGCAGAAATTCCGGTGGCCATGTTTACATCGTCCTCCATGGATATCAGTTCAATAGTGATGTCATCTATAAAAAGCCTGTGCTGGAGCTTTCCTCCACCTGAGGATGCACGTGTGTCGTCAGGGGATATTATGATATGTGAATTGAACCTTGCTTCATCAAGCTCAACAGTGTACTGGTTCCATCCAGCCCTTGTCCTGACATCGAACTGCCTGTCCTGGCGTGATGTCTCTGTGAACAGGTTGTCCTTCATTGAACCTGTGGCAACAGAGATAAGCATATATTCACTGTCTGTGCCGTATCTTGATGCCGTGAATGTCACCTTTACCTTGGCGACCTTTCCCTCCGGTATACAGCTGAGCTGAGGCGTTACGAGTCCGGAGACATAGCTGTAGCCTCCGAGCTTGACATATCCGGCTCTTGCAAGTACAATCTTTTTCCTGTTGGATGGTGCGCTTGCCTGTCCGGTGGCTCCCCATCCTGCAAGACGGCTTTTGGATACTGCCTCCCCGAGACCTGAAGTGCCTGTGTCGAAAAGAAGGCATTCGAACGACTTGTTCCCAAGCCCTCCTTCCGGCATGTCTCCGGAAGGAGCGTGGAATTCGGAAATGTCGCTGCTCCTGTAGCCTGCTCCGCCGTTTACCTCGTCACCGTTCCACGGGATTTCAGAGAAGTCTTCTGCCAATATGACTGCACCGGGTTCCGCCTTGGCATCTTCTGGCTGTACATTTGTGAAATCTGTAGTCATGGCCTCGATGGTCTCGCTCCTGCACATTGTGGTTGAGTCAATGACTGCAAAATAATATTTCGTGTCTTTTTCCAGTCCTCCGAATGTGAATGCCGGCCTTGACTTGTTCCAAATCGATGATGCGCCTTCGGAATGGTGGCGTACCACAAGTTCAGTCAATCCGCTGTCCCTGTACAGCCCGAACCAGTACGGATGCGAGTATTGCTCAGCAGTGTTCTCTCCTTCTCCCCATGAGAATGTAAGAGTGGATGACGAGGAGGCGACATGCTCCGCAATGATGCCTTCGTCCCTTGTCTGGTCTCCTCTCTGGATGATTGTCAACTCTATTTCCCTGTTCCCCAATGTTAGGGTCGCGGTTCCTGTCCTTGTCTCACCTGGGTTATGGGTGTAGCTGATGGACAGCGTACCGTCACCGTACCCGGAAAATTCAGTGCCGTCAGAGCCCTGGATGCCCATCCAGCTGTCATTGAGCGTTCCTGTATATGTGCCGTTGGCATAGATGGTGAAATCCACTGTTCCGGCTTCGGCCCGGGCTGTAAGCACCCGTTCCGGTGAACCGAGTTCATATATTGGCTCGCGCTCTATTTCCTGTGCGCAGGAAAACAGTGCCGCAATGGCCGGCAATATAAATATTCTGTGTCTCATGATGTTATTCCTCCATGTATTCTGAATTGTCCAATGCTCCTTCCGAATATGCCACCTGGTCAGACGGGATAGGGTAGTACCTGTGCCAAGGCCTTATATATGAAGGCAGATAGCCGCTGTTGCTGTATTCAAGTGCCCTCTCATACCAGATTCCCCATCTTACGAGGTCGAATTTGCGCTGGAATTCACCGAAAAGCTCCCTCGCGCATTCCCGCCTTATCTCTTCGAGGATGTCGTCTGTACTGTATGAGAATACCTCTGCACTTGTCCTTGGCAGTCCTGCACGTACACGTATTATGTTGAGGTACCGGCAGGCAAGGTCCGCATCTCCAGCCATCAGCTGTGCCTCCGCCATGTTCAGGATTGCACCTGCATAACGGAAGACTTTCGGGTTGTTGGAGTCCCTGTAGTAGTGCATGTCCGGACACCAGAACTTGTTGCCAAGCCATGGTCTGCTGGTCGATTTTGTGCATGAGGAGAACCATTTGACTGAATAGTCTTTGAGCGTGGAGTCATCCTTGTCGTAGCCAGGCCATCTCCATGCCATGTTCCCTGATCCGCAGCGCGGATTTTCCGCTCCGGCTGAGTATTCCCCGGAGCGCAGGTCTGCCCCGGTGTATGGCTGAAGTTCGCTGTAGAAATATTTAGTCGGACGTGCTGCCTTGTAGGTCCTTGCATTTGCACTCATTTCGGGTATGCGCAGCCCGTCATAGATGTTGGATATTCTCCCGGCATCTGCATTGATGTCATCATCATCCTCAATCTCGGTTGTGGAGCGCGAAGGGGTGGTATAGGCTGCAAGGGTATAATATTCCTGTGCACCGAACTCCTTGACATTGTTGGAAATCTCGAATATGCTTTCCCTGGTGAACTTTTTCCCGAACGGGATGTCCGTAAGGGGATAGTCTGCTCCAAACTGTTCCGGGGATTCGACATAGTGGCCATAGATGTCCTCTATTGCGCTGAATGCCTTTATGGCATCGTCCCATCTTTCATTCCACATGCAGAACTTTCCTGCCAGCATAAGGCCGAGGGCTGCCCCTGCATGGAAGTCAGTGCCCTCGTCAAATGACCTTGCAAGGGACATATACTGCTGTCCTCCATAGCTTGCAGGAAGCAGGATGTCAAGCAGCTCGTTGGCTAGGATATCCCTGATCTCATTTGCCGGGGTCCGTCCGAGATGTGCTATCTGTTCCCGGTTCTCCTCAGTCACGGCTTCTGTGTAGAACGGTACGCCTCCGAATGTGGATGTAAGTACATAATAGTACATTGCACGCATCGTGACGGCTTCCCCATAGAGCCTCCGGTATTCATCCTGTGCTATATATCCTTTTGAAAGGGCGTACGTGGTTACATCGCACATCTCATTTGTGCGCATCACCCCGATATATCCCTGCCTCCATACTGTGGCTCCGAATCCTGGCTTCGACGGCGAGATTACGCAGTTGGCGTCAGGACGTGTATAGGCCGAAAGGAATATTATGTCTGTGGATGCCTCTGTCATCAGGAAGAAGTTGGATGTGTAGATGCTCCTGACAGGGTCATAGCATCCGTTCAGGCCAGACATTATGCGCTCAGGACTGTTGTAATAGTCCCTGGTCGCGTATGTGGTATTCTTCTCTTCAAGCATGCCGCATGACATGGCGCAGAACATCACTGTGAATGCCATTGTATTGAAAATATTCTTCATGGTGTATCCTTTAGAATGTGAGCGAGATTTTGCCTATTATTGTCCTTGGACGCGGAAGCGACTCGTTGTCAAGCCTGTAGACATCGGAGGATGTGTTGACATCAGGGTCAAAGCCGTTGTAGCGTTTCAGAAGGTACAGGTTGTCAGCACTTACACCGACTGTAAGCTTCTTGATGGCCTTGGACATTGACCGCGGGACAGGGACACTGTAGTCTATGGAGACAGTCTTCAGCCTCAGATATGACGCGTCATGGATGAACCTCGAGCATCCATAGAGGTCCTCCCTGTATGGTGCAGGGATGCCGGAATCGGGGTTGGATGGTGTCCATGCGTTGAGCATATACCTGTATTTGTTGTATGAGGACGAGCCGGTACCGAGGTAAAGTTCGGAAAGGTTATATATCTGTCCTCCTATGGAATATGTGAAATATATCCCGACACTCAACCGCTTGCCTATCCTGAAATCGTTCTGGAAACCGCCATATACTATTGCGTCTGCGCATCCGAGATATACGATGTCGCTCTCGTCAAGCATTCCATCATGGTTGACATCAACATATTTCGAACGTCCGAGATTTTCGCTTACGCTTGTGGACATGTGTCCGGAAGTGTAGGCATGTGTACTTTTGTTCCTTTCGATTTCCTCCGCGCTTTTCCATACTCCCTCATACTGGAATCCCCAGAGGGAGTTGACCGGATAGCCGTTCCTGTAGCCATACAGGTATTGGCTGCTGCTGCGCGGGTTCATGTATGTAGGTACGGTCTCGTCAGTGCCGACATCTATTGTCGTCTGCCTGTTGTGCGCCGCTGTAATGGTTGTGGACCATTTGAAATTCTTTGTCTCCACATTCCTTGTGGTCAAGGTTACTTCCAGGCCTATATTCCTTGTCGAGCCTACATTGTTGAAATAAGTGTTGTAGCCGGTTACCTGTGATGTCCTCATGGAGAGCAGAAGGTCATGTGTATATGCAAGATATGCATCAGCCTCGATTTTAAGCCTGCTGCGGAATGCCTCGAAATTCAGACCGATATTGTAGGAGTCGGTGGTCTCCCAGGTGAGATTGCTGTTTGCGAGCTTTGACGGGGTATATGCTGTCTCCCTGCTGTCCCCGAATGTCCAGTGGGTTTTTCCTGGTGTTATCGTTGCCAGTGACATATAGCTTGATATGGAATCGTTGCCTGACTGTCCTGCGCTGAGGCGGAGCGACAGGTCATTCAGCCAGAATGCTGTCTTGAACCATTTCTCGTTTACTATTGACCATCTGAATGCAATGGCGGGGAAGACTCCCCATTTCTTGCCTGCGGCGAAATTGGATGCCCCGTCAGCACGTACTGTAGCTGTTATGTAATACCTTCTGCCGTATGACCAGTTGAACCTCCCGAATGCAGAGAATTTCTGGTTTATTGTCTGGTAGCTTTTCGGGACGAGATTGCCGTAGTCGTGGATGCCTGCCATATTGTGGTATGTGACCTCATCATCAAGGTATCCCGAGCCTGAGAGGCTTTCGCTGTCAATCTGCCTTCTCTCGTAAGAGATGCCTGCGATTCCTTCAAACGTGTTCTTGCCTATGTTTCTCCTGTATGTCAAGGTGTTCTCGTTCAGTATTGTCTGCTTGAGGTATGCTCCTCGTGTTGCAGTTCCTCCTGTAAGGTTGTAGGTCGCGACAGGAAGGTCTGAAGGTGAATAGCGGAAAGTCCATGTGTTGTTCCTTGCGTATGAGAACTTTACATTGAGGACAAGATATCTGTTGAGTGTGGCCTTGAGATATGGCGCGAATGTTATTGTATTTCTCCTCAGCCAGTTCTCCATCTTGGTGGCTTTCAGGTAAGGGTTGTCGAAAATCGCTCCTCCGCTTCCCTCATCAGCCCCGTAGATGTTCCATTCATCTGTAATCTTGAGCATTGGGCTGAGGTTGATCGCTGCATTTGCGCTTGTCCCGGATATTGCAGCATTGGTCTGGTCTGTCCTTGTGTCAGTTATGGATGCCCTTATGCCGGCATCAAGCCATGGCTTCAGCCTTGTGCTGAATGAGAATACTCCGGAAATCCTCTGGTTGCCGGAACCGATGATGATTCCCTGCTCGTTGTTGTAGCCTATGGAGGCCGACCACCTTGTGCTTCCGGAGCTTCCTTTGAGCGAAAGGTAATAGTCCTGGTAGGCGGCAGTCCTGCTGAGGGCCTTTACCCAGTCGGTACCTTTGCCGAATGCTGATGGTTCGGGATAGGGAAGTGCAGTGGCCTTGTCGCTCCATAGCTCACGTGCCTGGTATACCATGTTGCGCCATTGGGCAATCTCTGACGCATCCATTATGTCTATGCCGCCGGCGATGGCTGAGGCTCCTGCCTTTGCGTTGAACTTGACTGTGAGTGTGCCGGAAGGCTTTGAATCAGGTGACGCGGAGGTGGTGACGAGTATCACTCCGTTGGCTCCGCGGCTGCCATATATGGCAGTGGATGAAACATCTTTGAGTACGGAAATTGAGACGATGTCTGCCGGGTTGATTTCCGAAAGGTCATCTACTGCATCCATCATCCCGTCAAGGATAATCAGCGGTCCGTTGCCTGCCGATATTGACCGTGTGCCCCTTATGCGGATGGTGCCTGCTTCTCCAGGTGCTCCTGACTGGGACATGAATTCTGCACCTGCAATCTTGCCCTGCAGTGCTGAGGATACATTGGATGCTGGAGAACCTTGCAGGGCCTCTGCCTCCAGTACGGCTACGCTCCCTGTCAGGTCTCCTTTGCGGGATGTGCCGTATCCTATGACTATTACATCATCAAGGGTGGTTGTCTTTGGCATCAGACGTACATTGATTTCAGTTTTTCCTGCGATTGCCTCCAGCCTGGCGGCATATCCTATAAATGAAAACTCAAGGAAACTGTCTTCATCTGCCTTGATTGTGTAGTTGCCGTCTGTGTCAGTGATTGTTCCTGAGGCGGCCTTGCCTTTTTCTATGACTCCGGCTCCGGCCAGCGGCTCACCGTTCTCATCGAGTACACGTCCCCTTACTTCAATTGTCTGCGCATGCAGCACTGTCCCCGCGAGCAGCAAGGCTGCGGCGAGAATCATCTTCGCCATAAGGCATGAGGGCATGGTCTGTCTTGTCATTTCTTCTGGTCTTTAGTTGTTAGTGTCCTGCAAAATTATCATTATATGGCATCTGTTGTCCCATGGCAAAAGTGAAATCAAAGCCATAAAAAAAAGGAAACGGCCTTGGAGACTGTTCCATTGCCGTTTCTGTGCTTGACGGAGAAGTGAAAAATCAAAGTTCTATAAAGGGAGTTTAGAGACTTTTTCCTCAAATTCACTCCTCTGGTATATGGATTTTTCCGCGGCTCTGCTCCGATATGTATATATTGTGGACAGGGAGCATTTCATGAACCGTGATATCTGTCTGCTGTCTGTCATGCCGAGCCTCATTACTGCGAGCATCCTCAGTTCGGTAGGCATTGTGCCGTCTTCATAGAGTGAGTATCTGTGCTCTTCCTGCATTATTTCATTGAGATTCGGCAGGAAATGGGGGAATACTTTAGCAAAATGGTTGTCGAAGTCGCGGTAGAATGCCTTCCTTTCCTCCTCAAATGGGGAAGGGGCACGGAGAATCCCGGAAAGCTCGTCAATCTTGTTGTACCTTATCAGTTTCCTCATGCCCTTGTGCCTCTCGTCTGCCTTGTCAAGATATTCTGATGCTATTGTCATGTATTTGAACAGATAGGTATTCTTGATTGCATTGGCCTCCTGCAGCTGTGCGAGCAGCCGTGTCCTTTTCTTCTTGAGCTTGTAGTTGTCAGTAATGATGACAAGCAGGACTGTCAGCAATATGCTGAGGGCTGATATTACATATATAAGTATATGCCGTGTCCTTTTCTGTTTTTCAAGGACAAGTTTCATTATTTTCCTTGAGGTATTTTCACTGTAGGACATCCTGGCAGCATGCTTCAGCCTGAATGAATTCTTTGAGGCGAGGGCTGAATACGCAACTGCCCTGTCCAGATCACCGCTTCGGGTCAGATGCCTTGCCAGGCCGATCAATGACAGATTGTCTGAGGAATTGCCGAGAAGATCATATTTTGAAGCAAGGGCAAGTTCTATTGCCCTCCTGTCCTGCATGCCGAGAAAATTGTACAGTACTGACCTGTACCGATGAAACTGTGCCTTCTGTGGTATGGTAGATGCAAATGGAGCTGATTTGTCAAGTAGATCCAGTGCCTGGACGTAGTCCCCGTTGTCACGGAGGTTAGAGACTTTTATCAGCCTGGCATTGAAGGATGTGGAGTCAATGCGAAGATATGATTCCCTCAGTTCTGTTATCCTTAGCAGGTTATAGTCTGCAGACCTGTTGAGGTATATGTCGCCCTCCGTGTTGAATGCCCTTACGAACAGGGAGTAATAGATGGATGTGCCTTTGTTGTAGTATTTCAGCATTACATCGCGTGAGATGCCGGATGTGTCTATTGATTCAAATCGTCTCAGTGCGCTCAGGAAGTCTTCCTTGATCTGCGATACGGAGCACAGGTTGATGGCAGCCTTGACTTGCATATCCCTGTCTCCTAGTCCCTGGGCATATTTGAGCATCAGTTCCGAGAATATTACCATTGAGTCTGTGCAGATGTTGCTGTAGCGTCTTGCAAGGCTGTCGCACAGCAGCAGCCTTGACGTGTCGTTGTCTGCCAGTCTCAGGGCATTGCCGAGTGCCAGAAGCTCCATTGTATTGCTCTGGTCAATCTCCGTAAATTCTTCAACTGCCCTGTCAAGTTCGGCCAGTGCCTTTTCCAGCTCTCCGTGTGTGCTGCCTGTGGCCTTGTCGCCACATGATGTGAAACATGCCGTTGCAAATGTGAAAGCTATTGCAGCATACAGCATTGCGGACACTTTCTTTTTCTCTTCTTTGGAAGTGCGGTGGTTGCGGAACATCCTATATTGGTTTTAGCTTTGCAAACTTACGGAAAAATTGTCAAAGTCACCTTTTGTAGCTTATTGACATATTAAAAACTTTTCAGTGCCTGATTTTTGGGACGGTGCCAAGGAGTGGAGGCCTGTTTTGAAGTTTTGTCGCAAAGCATATCTGGAAATGTGTCAGGATGGCCGTGCAGTCCGGCCAGCCTGACCCTGACACGGCAAAGCTGCTTGCCAAAGTGTTGCTCTGTACTGTGCTGCATTTCTGTTTTGCTGCATGCTGGTTGTGTCGCGTGTCTGTGATGTCGTTGCCAGTGTGCTGAATTTCGGTAATATCGCACGTTAGTGGTATGGTTACCGGTTCTGTTGATTCGGCTATGTCGCATTTCATATGTGTTGCGTGTCTGTTGTGTTGCATACGGGTTCTGCTGCATGCTGTTTGTGTTGCGTGTCTGTGATGTAGTTGCCAGTTGTGCTGAATTTCGGTAATGTCGCATGTTAGTGGTGTGGTCTCCAGTTTTGTTGCAGGTGAGTTATGTTGTAGTTCTGTTCTGCTGTATGCCGGTTATGTCGCATTTCATATGTCTTCTGTGTCAGTGGTGTTGCATACTGCTTCTGCTGCAGGTGAGTTGTATTGCATTTCGGTTTTACTGTATGCCATTGGTTAAGGTTGGAGACAGATACTGCCAATCTGCACCTCCCGGCGGATTTTGTAATGGTGCGTAGAGATTGAATCAGATAGAGACATCGAATTGTATGGCCGCTTTAAGGACATTCGTATGATGCTTATTTAGGGCCGGCCGCAAATATGGTTTTCTGGATGGCTGAAATGTATTCTTCACCATGACGGCCCTGGCTCTGGCTTCGGCAGTAGACGTGCATCGTTGCTTTCACTTGTCTAAGTGCCAATCTGGACTTTTCCGTGTCCGGTAAGTGATTGTGCTCCATTCCGGCCACGAATTTGGCCTCAAACATGGCTGGCTCACATGGTTTTTGCCAGGTCAGCCATGAAGTTGACTTCCAGCGTGGTTGAAACCAGATTGCAGAATGGATTCATCTGCCACATCAAGCCATCCGGCACGAATACAGTCATACGTCCGGTGTATATTAACATGAATCCGATGGAAACAACTAAAATAATGTCAATTGCTTAGAGTGGCAGAGTCAATTGCTTAGAGTCTCCTTACCTGTCTGATGCAATCATAGGTTTCTATATATTGCTGATAAAAATCAAACTCTGTAAATGCAATTTCTTTATGAATGTCAGATAAATTTCGTACTTTTGCCATGAGGTTTTCAACTTCATTTCCTCCGAAATGACTCTTTCCACAGGATTCGGAGGAATTTTTATTTCCGATAGCTAAGAT
>JAMPAT010000037.1 GCA_023667095.1 Bacteroidales bacterium | reverse complement strand
TTATTATTGATTAACAACTTATATTTTTATTATTTTTTGTGTGACGAAGTCAGGATAGCGGATGGACCGGTCCATCCGCTTTTTTATTGGCCCATCCGGACTTGTATCACGGAATTCACCGTGGTCTGCAGGCATGATTGATGGCGCGGGGAATTGAGAGGAAAGCATTGAGCGGGCATTGAGGGGAAGGTTTGGAATCCTCAAGGGAAAAATCGACATGGCAGCATGACCGGAGAACATGGCAGGAGAACAAAAAAAGGCTGGTCCGATTGGAGCAGCCTTCATTGTCGTTATACCGTACAAGAAATTATTTCTTCTTGTTTGCGTAGCGCTGATAGAATTTGTCAACACGACCTGCGGTATCGACGAGCTTCATCTTACCAGTGTAGAATGGATGTGAAGTGTTTGAGATCTCGACCTTGATAACCGGATACTCTACTCCTTCAATCTCGATAGTCTCCTTGGTATTTGCGCAAGAGCGGGTAATGAAGACTGTGTCGTTTGACATATCCTTGAAAGCTACAAGACGGTAGTTTTCGGGATGAATACCTTTTTTCATTTCCTTTAAAATTTATAGTTAACTATTTTCGGGTCGCAAATATAGGCAGAAATATTTTCACTGCAAAATTTTTCATGTCCTTTTGCACTTTTGAACTTTGCCTGTTGCACTTTGCACCGTGTTACCTGATCCTGTATGGCTGGTCATCGTATAGCACAAATTTCTTTGCCTTCCTGATCCATTTCTGTTCCTCTACCTTTATATGTTCCCTGACCTCCTCCAAAGTGGCTTCCCCATTGATATATCCGAAAAGGAAATCATCGGAAAGCTTTGCGCGGAAGCTATCCTGCAGACGGAATTCCTCTGGATAGCGTTCACAGAAATACCGGATCAGCTGCACAGTATGCATCAATGAATGGTACTCCGCACCTGGTTCCAGCATAATCTGGTAGCCATAGCATTTCTGTCCCTGGTACATCCCGCATGCAGGGGTAAATGAGCATGGTCTCATCATGACACCGTCTGCCTCCGGAATCTTCTCGGAAGCCCCGGTCTTCACAAACGGGGCACCGATATATTCGTATGGCCTTGCAGTACCGATTCCTGGAGAAATGTTTGTATTGTTCCAGAGTCCGCCGCCGCTGTACATGTCACAGGTAAAAAGTCCCGGGATGTCAGAGGCAGGGGCTATTGCCCATGGAAGGAGCTGCTTATTGGTTTCCTTGGCCAGGGCGGAAATGACATGCAGAGGAAATTTTGCCCCTATTTCACTGTAATACAGGCTGGCAAGTTCCCCCAATGTAAGTCCATGACGATGAACAACCTTTGGGACATATGTCTCCGACGGGACCTCTTGCCCGTCCCTCGCCCCGGCGCCTGTCATGGTCCCCTCCACCACCCTGCCTGCAGGATTGATGTGGTCCACAATGTACAGTGATGGAGCATCGTCCTTCATCTCCTTCAGAAGCCCCATCAGCCTAAAGACATCCTTGGTATAGTTGAAGTACCTCGCCCCTACATCCTGGATTTCAACCACAACGGCATTCAGGCTGGAGAGCTGCTCCAGCCCAATCTCTATATGGTTGGTCACTGGTGTAAGCTCTGTATCACGCGGAGAGAATATCATCTTCAGGTTCCCCCTTTCGCGGAAAATGTCATACAGATACCTCCCATGCTCCGTATCCCAGCAGTTCTGGGTACAGAAACAACCGACAAGGCCTTCAGTAAGGGCCTTGTCAAGCTGTTCTTCCAATGATGTTGTCCTGAAAGAGAACATTATCCTATAATTCCTTTGGCTATCTTGATAATCTCCTCTGCAAGTGCCTCTGCATTTTCCTTTGTGGAGGCCTCTGCATATATCCTTATGATAGGCTCGGTATTGGAACGGCGCAGATGTACCCATTCCTTCTTCGCCTCGAATGAAATCTTGACCCCGTCGATGTCGTTGATGTCCTCATCGGCATATATCTTCTTCATCTCTGAAAGAATCTTGTCAATGAGGCCCTTGTCTGAGAGTTCAATCCTGTTCTTTGCTATATAGTAAGGAGGGAGAGTTGCAAGCAGTTCCGTTACAGTGCATTTCCTGTAGGCCAGGCTTGTAAGGAAAAGGGCAATTCCGACCATTGCATCACGGCCATAGTGAAGTGCAGGATAGATTACCCCTCCGTTGCCTTCACCACCGATGAGCGCACCGCACTCCTTCATCTTTGTTGTCACATTGACCTCTCCTACGGCTGCAGCGAAATATTTTCCGCCATGGTTCTCTGTAACGTCACGTAGTGCACGTGAAGAAGAGAGGTTTGACGCCGTGGTCATCCTGTATGGTGCAACTATTTCATCTGCAGTCCTCCCGGAAGCGGCTGCCTTGGCCTGTGCACGTGAAAGGAGATAGTCGGCAATGCTGACAAGTGTATATTCTTCACCGAAAGGTTTTCCATCCTCGCAGATAAGCGCAAGGCGGTCGACATCCGGATCAACGGAAATTCCAAGCACTGCTTTGTTGGCAACCACAGCCTCACTAAGTTCAACAAGGTTTGCCGGAAGCGGCTCCGGATTATGGGCAAACTGTCCTGTCGGTTCACAGTTTACACAGATGCACTCTACCCCCATTCTCTCAAGCAGACGCGGCATGATTATGCCTCCTACAGAGTTTACGGCGTCAAGCACCACCTTGAATCCGGCTGCCTTGACAGCCTCTACATCAACTGCTTCAAGTGCAAGTACCGCATCAATGTGCTCATCGGTGAAGTCCTTTTCCTCCATTGTCCCGATTTCATCTACCTGGGCAAAGTCGAATTTGCCTTCCTCGGCACAGTCAAGTATCGCCTGGCCTTCTGCCGCATTGAGGAATTCTCCCTTTTCATTGAGAAGCTTAAGGGCATTCCACTGCTTAGGGTTGTGGGATGCAGTCAGGATGATTCCACCGTCTGCCTTCTCGAAAATGACAGCCATCTCTGTTGTCGGAGTCGAGGCAAATCCGGCCTTTACCACATCAATGCCACAGGCCATCAGGGTTCCGCAGACAAGCTGCTCAACCATTTCGCCTGAAATCCTGGCATCCTTGCCGACTACGACACGGTACCTCTCCCCTGCCGGTTCAGGACGGCGTTCACGGAGCTTTTCGCAATATGCATATGTGAATTTGACGATGTCAACAGGAGTGAGGGCATCACCTGGCGCGCCTCCGATTGTCCCCCTGATTCCAGAAATAGATTTTATAAGAGTCATAATTGAATTAATTAATGTTCTGACAATATTCCGTCTCCACGGAACTTGCAAAATTAGGATATTATGGCTTCAATCACAAATTTAATATGGCATAATGGATTATTTTCACAATATGTCATATCTTTGTGGCCCGATATGAAGGCCTGCTTTCCCCAAGTTCAGGAAAGCAGGCCTCCCGGGAAGATTTCGGACAATCAATAATAAATGTAAAAATGAAAGCCTTATCTACTATCCTTCTGCTCGTGACATCAAATATATTCATGACACTTGCCTGGTACGGGCATCTCAAGCTGCAGGAGATGAAGGTATCATCCGGCTGGCCGCTTTTCGCAGTCATACTGTTTTCCTGGGCAATTGCATTTTTTGAGTATTGTGCACAGGTCCCGGCCAACAGGATTGGCTTTACGGGCAACGGAGGCCCTTTCACCCTGATGCAGCTGAAGGTTATCCAGGAGGTGATTTCACTCACGGTATTTACAATCGTGGCAATGTTCATCTTCAGGAACCAGTCATTGCAGTGGAACCATATAGCAGCATTCATCTGCCTGATCCTTGCTGTCTTCTTTGTTTTCCTTAAATAGAGATTTTCCCTTTAAACCGGGGTTGCCGCGCAGATCCCGTCAGACAGGACGTACAAGGCAGATTCCATCAAATATGTGCCGGTGAGCAGGTTTTTTCCCGGCGAGCCCAATGTGTCCACATTACCCCGAATGTCATACAACATTCAGAAAGCGGCATATAATCGTGTCAGGGGTGGCAGGCTCCCCCGGCGGTCCTCCCTACTCCGTGGGTCTCCTCCCTTTTCGGGAGCCAATGCCGTCTTGTGACTGTCTGCCACACTCTGGGCATATAGGACAAAGTCAGTACAAAAAGAGGGCGACTAAAAAGTAATTTAGTCGCCCTCTTTTTGTACTGGGTAGGAGAATCGAACTCCTATTGCAAGATTGAGAATCTTGAGTACTAACCGTTATACGAACCCAGCGTCATTTCTGTTTTGCGGTTGCAAAGGTAGGCATTTTTTTTTATCCTCCAAATTTTTTCTGCACTTTTTTTGATTTTTTTTGATTTTTCTGCCCATTTCACACTCTTCTCCGTGCTTCCTGCGTTCTTTTCAGCATATCCTCCCTCCATGGTCCATGACCAGTAAATAACTGTCCATAAACCTATTGAACAGTGCCCATACCGGAAAACCAGCACAAAGGGATTCTGCTGTACGTAAGGACAACCAACACAACTGTTATGGAAAAGCTATGGGAATGCCGAAGACACTGCCAGAATCAGGGAATGGGCGTACAGATGACGGCAGTATAGCATCAGGGATACCGGCAGGCCTTGGGCTCCGATTGACAAATATGAATAATTTTAATTGAAAAGTCGAGAATATTTGTTAAATTTGCTCCGATTGCCTTGTGCGGTTTGAGATTTGAAAGGATATCGGGGCTGCGCCTGACATGAAGATTGAAGGCCGGGCAGCACGGCAAGAAATGATATGGATTCTATAATTAATTGAACACTATATGCAGAACAAATTGCAGGAACTCACAGACAGGCTCTACAATGAGGGGCTGTCTAAAGGAAAACAGGAAGGCGAAGCAATCCTTGAGCAGGCCAGAAAGGAAGCTGAGGAGATAGTAGCCAAGGCCAGAAAGGAAGCCGAGGCTATAGTTGCAGCAGCGGGAAAGGAAGCCGAAGACCTCAGGACAAAGGTGACCGGAGACCTTAAGATGGCTTCAAGTCAGAGCATCGCAGCCACAAGGCAGGACATCGAATCGCTGATTATAGCAAAGATGACAGACAAGGAAATCAAGTCAGCCCTTACATCAGCTGACTTTGTAAAGGAGGTAATCGCTGCCGTTGCAAAAGGCTTCAACGCCAACGAGCCTGTTGACCTGGAGGTCCTTCTCCCGGAATCCCTCAAAGGCGAGCTTGAGCCATTCATCGTAAATGAACTGGCTGCATCCCTTAAAGGAGGCATTAGTGCATCCTTCTCAAAGAAGATAAACGGCGGATTCACGATAGCCCCTAAGGATGGCGGCTATTTCATCAGTTTCACGGAAGAGACATTCAAGGAACTCATCTCAGAGTATCTCCGTCCGGCAACCAGGAAAATCCTTTTCGGATAACATGAAGAACTACCATTATATAGTGGCATCCCTTCCCGACATTGCAGGAGGATGGAAATCCGGGGAACAGACAGCCGGGGCCATCATATCCGAAATCAGGGAAAGATGTGACAGCCATGACAGAAGGCTGATTGACATTATCCTGGAGAGCTTCAAGGCTGAAAGCCTTACAGAGGAATTCTACAGGGAGGCACTCAGTTCCGGCAACAGTTTCATCAGGGAATACTTCACATTTGACCTGAATGTACGCAATGCCAAGGTCCGCTATCTGAACAAGGCACTCGGGCGTCCAGCAGACAAGGATATCATCGATATCCGGACCGGAGAGTTCGAAAAGGCAGCCGAAGTAGAGCAGATTTTCCTCGGGAATGATATAATTGCCCGTGAGAAGGCAATCGATGACCTCTACTGGGAGAAGCTTGACGAGCTGAGCATGATGCACTATTTCGACATGAATGTCATAATGGCGTTCATCCTCAAGCTGCGCATAATAGACAGGTGGCACACCCTTGACGAGAATACAGGAAGGGAGATGTTCAAGAAACTTGTAGACGAAGTACGCAGTACATTCAAGGGAGTCGAATACGAGATATGATGAGTGCAGGCCATGGAGCCTGCCGGTTATAACGAATAAAACTAAAAATCACAATAATATGAAAAGTACAGGAAAGGTCACTGGAATTGTCTCAAACCTTGTCACAGTGCTCACAGACGGACCGGTGTCACAGAACGAGATCTGCTACATCGACTGCGAGGGCACCAAGCTCATGGCCGAGGTCATCAAGGTCAACGGAAAGAGCGCGGCAGTGCAGGTGTTCGAGAGCACCAGGGGACTAAAGAACGGCAATGCTGTTGAATTCGAGGACAGGATGCTTGAGGTATCACTCGGTCCGGGTCTTCTCTCCAGCAGCTATGACGGTCTCCAGAATGACCTTACAACAATGACAGGAGTATTCCTGAAAAGGGGCGAATACACAGATCCCCTTGACCATGCCAAGCTATGGGACTTCACCCCGCTTGCAAAGCCGGGCGACAAAGTCGCAGCTGCCGACTGGCTCGGAGAGGTCAAGGAAGGATGGCTGCCCCACAAGATAATGGTGCCATTCTCATTCAAGGGAGAATATACCGTCAAGTCCGTCGCCCCGGCAGGACAGTATAACATAGACGCAACCATAGCTGTCCTCACTGGTGCTGACGGTGAGGATGTCAATGTCACAATGGTACAGAAATGGCCAGTCAAGGTGGCAATCAAGGGATACAGGGAAAAACCGAGGCCATCACGCATCATGGAGACAGGTGTACGCGTAATCGACACGCTCAACCCTATCGCCGAAGGCGGTACAGGATTCATTCCTGGACCTTTCGGATGCGGAAAGACAGTGCTCCAGCATGCCATTGCAAAGCAAGGTGACGCGGAGGTGATCGTGATGGCAGCCTGCGGAGAGCGTGCAAATGAGGTCGTGGAAATCTTCACCGAATTCCCGGAGCTTATCGACCCGCATACCGGACGCCATCTCATGGAGAGGACCACAATCATCTGCAACACATCCAACATGCCTGTAGCTGCCCGTGAGGCATCTGTCTACACAGCCATGACAATCTGCGAGTATTACCGTGCAATGGGGATGAAGGTCCTGCTGCTCGCCGACTCTACATCACGCTGGGCACAGGCACTGAGGGAGATGTCCAACCGTATGGAGGAACTTCCTGGAGCGGATGCATTCCCTGTAGACCTTTCGTCAATCATCTCAAATTTCTACGCACGTGCAGGAATGGTAGTCCTGAACAACGGCCAGACAGGTTCAGTTACATTCATCGGTACGGTATCCCCTGCCGGAGGTAACCTCAAGGAGCCAGTGACAGAGTCCACAAAGAAGGCCGCACGATGCTTCTACGCACTTGAGCAGAACCGTGCGGACAAGAAACGCTACCCTGCCGTCAACCCTATCGACTCTTATTCAAAATATCTGGAATATCCGGAAATCCGCGAATACCTTTCAGAGAAGGTCACTCCTGGCTGGGTTGAAATGGTGGAGAAGACAAAGAACATCATCAGGAAAGGCCGCGATGCACAGGAGCAGATCAACATCCTCGGAGATGACGGCGTACCTATGACATATCACGAGCTCTTCTGGAAGTCAGAGCTTGTCGATTTCGTAATCCTGCAGCAGGATGCCTTCGATGCCATTGACAGCGTTACCCCTATGGACAGGCAGGAATACATGCTCCGTCTCGTGCTTGAAATATGCGACATGGAATTCACATTCGAGGATTTCGAGCAGTGCCGCAACTTCTTCAAGGAAGTAATCAACCTCATGAGGCAGATGAACTACTCTGAGTTCAAGGGCGAAAACTTCAACAAATTCCAGGATCAACTCAAAAACCTTCTAAGCAATGGCAAATAAGGCATTTCAAAGGATATATACACAGTTGGAGGGCATTACAAAGGCGACTGTATCACTCAAGGCAGCCGGAGTATCCAACGATGAGCTTGCAGTAGTGGACGGCAGGCTTGCCCAGGTCGTGAAGACAAAGGGAGACCTTGTGACTCTCCAGATATTCTCAGGTACAGAGGGTATCCCTACTGATGCCGAAGTGACTTTTCTCGGTGCCCCTCCTGCACTTAAGGTAAGCGAGGAGCTTGCAGGAAGGTTCTTCAATGCATACGGAGACCCTATTGACGGAGGTCCTGCTATCGAGGGTGAGGAAAGGCAGATCGGAGGTCCTTCCGTGAACCCTTACAAAAGGAAACAGCCATCAGAGATCATCCCTACAGGTATCGCCGGCATTGACCTGAACAATACACTCGTGTCCGGGCAGAAGATTCCGTTCTTTGCAGATGCCGACCAGCCGTACAACAATGTAATGGCACAGGTTGCCCTCAGGGCGGATGTCGACAAGATTATCCTCGGAGGCATGGGACTGTCCAACGATGACTACCTGTATTTTAAGCATGAGTTCGAATCGGCAGGTGCACTTGAGAAGATCATCAGCTTTGTGAACACTACAGAGCAGCCGCCTGTAGAGCGTCTGCTTATCCCGGACATGGCCCTTACTGCTGCGGAATATTTCGCTGTGGACAAGAACGAAAAAGTGCTCGTGCTCCTTACTGACATGACACTCTACGCCGATGCGCTTTCAATCGTGTCCAACCGTATGGACCAGATTCCTTCAAAGGACTCAATGCCAGGATCACTCTATTCAGACCTTGCAAAAATCTACGAAAAGGCAGTGCAGCTGCCTGACGGCGGTTCAATCACAATCATAGCAGTGACCACCCTGAACGACGGTGACATCACACACGCTATCCCGGACAACACCGGATATATCACAGAGGGACAGCTCTTCCTGCGCTCTGACCCTGATTCAGGAAAGGTCATCATCGACCCGTTCCGCTCACTTTCACGACTCAAGCAGCTCGTACAGGGAAAGAAGACAAGGGAAGACCACAGCCAGGTGATGAATGCATCAGTGCGCCTGTATTCAGATGCACAGAATGCAAAGACCAAATTGGAGAACGGCTTCGACCTCAGCGACTATGACCTCAGATGCCTTGACTATGCAAAGGCATACGCCACAAGGCTGCTTGCCATTGACGTGAACCTCAATACAGACGAGATGCTTGACACTGCATGGGAGCTGTTCGGGGAATTCTTCACAAAGGCGGAGACCGGCATCAAGCAGGTATTCATTGACAAATACTGGCCTGCAGGCAAGTAGACTGACAGTTTTCCCGAAGCCCTCCAAAGGCAATAGGGAGCTGAATATAAAATAAAAGGATAACAAATGGCAATAAAATTCCAATATAACAAGACATCGCTGAACACGATGAGCAAGCAGCTCAAGATGCGTCAGAATGCCCTCCCTACCCTAAAGAACAAGGAGTCGGCACTTCGCCTTGAGGTCCGCAATGCAAAAGAGTATTCAGGGAAGCTTGTTGCGGAACTTGAAGCCTCCCTGAAAAGATACGATTATCTGGCTGCACTCTGGAATGAATTCGAGCCTGGACTTATCTCAATAACTGACGTGGACCTTGAAACCGTCAAGGTTGCAGGAGTCAAGACACCTGCCCTCAAGGAAATACATTATGAGATACATGACTTCAATGCATTCGCGAAACCGGCATGGTACGCAGACGGAGTTGCAATCCTGAAAGAACTCTCGCGGCTCGGCATCGAGTCAGAGGTCTATCTGGAGAAGAGCCGTATCCTTGACTACCAGAGGAAGAAGACTACACAGAAGGTAAACCTGTATGAAAAAGTCCAGATTCCGGGATACCAGGAGGCTATCCGCAAGATCAAGCGATATATGGAAGATGAGGAGAACCTCTCCAAGGCAGCTTCCAAAATCGTGAAGAGCAGGCATCAACAGGAAGAAGAGGAGGAACAGGCATGATAGAGAAAATGACAAAATATTCATTCATCCTTCTGAATGAACAGACTGCAGGCTTCCTTTCAAGGCTGCAGGAGCTTGGAGTAATGGATATAACACGCTCTGCAAAGCCTGTGGACGAGACATCCTCCGGACTGCTCGAGTGGCTGAAGGAGTGCAGCAAGACCATTGCCTCACTCAAGAAGGTAAACTACAGCAAGGCCCCTGAGTTCGATGCAATCAAGGCTGCATACAGCGAAGTGCCGGCACCATCCGATCCTATTGCCTTCTATAAGGAGCAGCAGGAATCGCTTGCGGCACTGACCGGTGACATCAATTCTGTAATGGCCGAAATCAGGGCACGTAATCCGTGGGGAGAATTTGACAGTTCATCCATTGAAAAGCTTAAAGGCCTTGGCTACGGGCTGCATTACTACAAGGTCTCCGAAAAGAAATACGATCCGCAGTGGGAGAATGAATATGCAATCCAGGTTGTAGAAAGGGACGGAAAGGATGTATGGTTCGTTGTAGTGGCTCCGCTGGAGGAGGAATACAGTTTCCCTGCAGCTGAGACTGCAGCACCGTCAGGCTCTGTAACGGAGGCACTGAAGGAACTGGATGAACTTGAAAAGGAGCAGATAAGGGTAAAGGGGCACATTATGCGTGCTGCTGAATCAGTCCCTGCACTTGAAAGGGAATACAAGGCAAAGTCTGCGGAACTTGACCTTTATCTTGCAGGTGCAGCATCAGAAAATGCAGCAGAAGACAAGCTGAATGTGTTTGTCGGCTTTGCGCCTGCTTCACAGGAGGCAGAAATCAGGCAGGAGCTTGACAGCATGGGCATATTCTATATGGCAGAAGATGCCGAAGAGGATGACAATCCGCCGATCAAGCTGAAAAACAACAGGTTCTCCAATCTTTTTGAAGTTCTCACAGGAATGTATGGCATGCCGGTATACGGTGAATTTGACCCGACTCCTGTGCTGTCAATATTTTTCCTGCTGTTTTTCGGAATGTGTATGGGAGATGCCGGCTACGGACTGATTCTCATATTGTTCGGTATTGCAGAAAGCAGGAAATGGATCAAGATTGACATGTTCAAGGGGCTCGGGCCTCTTATCACTGTACTTGGTGCTGGAACACTGCTGATAGGGATGGTACTCGGGACAGCATTTGGCATAAACCTGTACGAAGCTGCATGGTATCCGGAGGCATTAAAGAAGATTATCATTCCGGACAGCGTCAGGATTGCAGGCTTCTCTGCCCAGATGGTGCTTGCTCTCGGAATAGGAGTGTTCCATATCTGCCTTGCAATGGTAATCAAGGCTGTCCTCTACACAAGGAGGTTCGGTTTCAGGAAGACAATCAGCGTATGGGGATGGCTTGTCCTGATCCTTGGCGGCATAATCGTGGCTGCAGGGGCAATGACAGAACTGCTTCCAGAGGCAGCAGTGAAGCTGGCGGTAATCATAATAGGAGTAATTTCCGCACTTGGAATATTCATATTCAACACGCCAGGCAGGAATCCTCTTGTCAACATCGGTGCCGGACTATGGGATACATACAATATGGCTACAGGACTTCTTGGCGATGTGCTCAGCTATATCCGTCTCTATGCCCTCGGCCTTGCCGGCGGTATGCTCGGAAGTGCATTCAACACCCTTGGAAACATGATTCTCGGAACACCGGGTGATGCGACATGGCAATGGCTTCCGTTCGTGATAATAGTATTGCTCGGACATACTCTGAACCTGCTTATGAGCTGCCTCGGTGCATTTGTACACCCTCTCCGCCTTACATTCGTGGAATATTTCAAGAATTCAGGATATGAGGGCAAGGGTACACTCTACAGACCTTTAAAATAAAAGACAACAGAATAAAACAACAAATTAAAATATCTAAAAATTATGAACGAAATTCTTGGTTACGTCGGTTTGGGCCTCATGCTTGGCCTTGCCGGAATCGGTTCAAGCTACGGAACAACCATTGCTGCAAATGCAGCTGAAGGTGCCCTCAAAAAGAATCCGGAAGCTTCTTCAAGCTACATGATTCTTTCTGCCATGCCGGCAACACAGGGTCTCTACGGATTTGTAGCATTCCTCATGTGGTTCTTCAAGGGAGCAGAGTGGTTTGCAGCCAACGGGGCTACATGCTTCGGAGTCGGAATAGCAGTGGGACTTGTATGTCTTTTCTCCGCTATCCGTCAGGGACAGGTCTGTGCAAACGGTATCGTAGGTATCTCACAGGGACATGATGTACAGACAAATACAATGATCTACGCTGCACTCCCGGAGTTCTATGCCATCCTTGCACTCGTTGCTGCGCTGATGATCTGATACGGTCCCCTGCCGGGGGATTGCAATAAAAACAAGAGCGGCCGTTGTTTACGGTCGCTCTTGTCGTATCACAGAGAGTGGGGAATTCTATTTCCAGCCGACATGGACTGCATAGGCCTTGATGCCTCCGTTAAGCTGTGTTTCCTGCACATCGTAATAGTTCCAATATCTATCGGCACTGACCATGAACAGAGTATAGTCTGTTCCCTTGACAATCTCAATCGCCTTGTATGCAGAGTCAACAGAAGCGACTGCACTCTGGAGTTTGCTGAACAGGCTGTTCTTCACTGTTCCGATGACAATCATGTTCCTGTGGGATGTCTTTACGGTATTCATAGCACCGGATACACCTCCGAAGCCAGATATCTGCTCTTCTGTACTAAGGCGCACTGTATAGAAATTGACATCAGAATTGACATTGTTTGAAGAAGTCACATTTCCCTCAGCATCCAATTTCTGGAATGCACCGGCAACCGATGGAGTGAATCCGCAGAGCCATGCACCGTCACCGGATTTATAGGACATTATGGAAGAGGCCGGCTCATTGAAATAGACTGCGCTTCCTTCGGAAGCAGAAGCGGAAGTGACATTGTTCAAAGCATATGCAGTCCATCTATAGGTATTTACAGAAAGCTGCATCATTCTGGCAACAGAGACACCGTCCATACGGTCAAGTACAGTAAGGGATGCCTTTTCCTTGCCCTCCAATGTATTCACCATATAGTCATTTATGGAACTGAAGTCCGCCTCCGAAGCAATCAGGGTTCCGTCCGTAAGACGGCTGACATACTGGATTTCTGCTACAGAACGGCTCGACGGTCCCTGCGGCGGTACATCATCATTGCCTGGCTTTTCGGAACATCCGCCCAAAATGCCAACTGCTGAAACAAGTACTGTATAAATATAATATCTTCTCATCTTACTGACATTTACAATTCAACTACAACTTTTACTGCATCATGGTCAGACAAGGCACCTGACGACATGACTTCTGAATCAATCAATTTCCACTTTCCCTTAGGGAAACCATATACATGATCTACCCATGTCATTTTCAAACGGTCTCCGATATCATTGATAGGATCCATGACTGCACCTCCGCCGACATTAAGGTCTCCGGCAAGCAATGCAGGATAAGGAGGATTGGCAAGTGACGGGAATTTGGCAATCTCCTCAAACTGGCGCCTTCTTCCGTCTGTGTCAATCTGATGGTCAAGATGCGTACAGCATATACGCACAATCTGTCCCTCTGCCCCTGCGGATGGTACAAGAATGTCTGCATAACCAACAGAACGCTGGTCTGCCCCCCATATCGCAGTCATCTCTGTGCTGTTCCACTGATAGTTGCCTTCACCTTTATAGTGCTTGTATGACAAAAGGCCAGATGCCGAGTTAATTATAGGATATCTTGAAAGTATCACATTACCGTAATATCCTCCGTCTTTCGGATATGATTCGATGAAATAGGCAAACATGCCGAGGCGGGATGCCAATTCAGCCATCTTTTCCTTTCCCATACGGCTTGTCCCTGTCTCAAACTCATTCAATGTAATCACATCTGCATCAGCTGCCTTCAGAAAATCGACATACTCGTATATGTCATCGACAAGAGTCTGCCCTGCCCCGTTGCTTTTCTCAAAGGAGCGGATATTGAAGTCTACAAGCGTCAGCTGCTGGGCCATGGCAGACATAGGCAGCAGCAATGCAGCCATCAAGGAAATTCTTCCAATAACACGTTTAAACATACTGTCCATTAAATTTTTAGAGGGAAGGCCCCTGTTCCTTCACTGTTGCAAAGGCATGGTCCCTCCCCTTTTCATTAATATATAAACAAAATCAATTCTCTAATATCCCTGGTTCTGTTTCAGGTTGACTGAACCGTCAAATGCCTTTACAGGAATCGGGAAGACCTGGTTGACTACCGGGTCAAAGTCACGTCCCTCATCATAGTGCACATCGGTTACAACATCAACCTTGCCTGTAGTCCAGTTATATGAAGATGTTACCTTAAGTGTAGGCTGTGCATATACTTCCTTGGCATCTCCCCACCTGATAAGGTCGATATGGCGGCTCGGCATGAACTCGAACGCAAGCTCGCAGCGGCGCTGGTTCTTAAGTTCTGCCCATGTCGCAGGGCTGTTCTCAGGAAGACGTGCACGCTTGCGGATACGGTTCAGAAGAGCCTTTGCCTCTGCATCACCTTCACCCTTTGTAGCGATAAGTGCCTCTGCCTTCATGAGAAGTACATCTGCAAACCTGATGAAGCACATGCCGAGAGTATTGCTGGAGTTGTTTCCGTTGGTATTGACATCCTTGCCTTTGCAATCGGCCTCTTTCCAAGGTGACATGAACTTGCGGAAAGTCATGCCTGTGTCTGAAGAAATGCTATAGCTGTATGAGCCGAAATATACATCCTGCCCGACAAACTGTATGTGCTGTCCAGGGAAGAGAATGGTTGCATCGCGCCTTACATCACCAGACTCGTACGCCTTGTAGAGGTTGTAGGTAGGCTGATAATATCCCCATGTATTGTAGAGGTTCCATCCTGCATTCTGGAATGACATGCCATGGAACTTAGGGCCGTCCACAGCACTTCCCAGAAGAGAGAAGAGATACTCGCTGCTGAAATTGTTCTCCTTGGTCCAGAGGGCTGAGAACGGATCTGAAGAGCCGTCATCATAGAGTTCCCTCTTGTCCGCACCGCTGAGCGCCATTACCTTGTCGCACATCTCTATTACGACATCGTAATATGAAGCATCCCACTGTGTTGCATAGAGGGCAGCACGCGCGGCAAACGCCCAGGCGGCAGCCTTATGCGGCATACCGTATTCATCGGCAGGAAGTTCGGAGAACAGAGGCAGATAGTCTGCTGCCGTCCTCATGTCCTTGATTATCTGGGCATAGTTCATAACCACTGAGGCTGGACGCGGCGCATCCATTTCTGACGGTTCTGTGTCATTGAGCACAATCGGAATACCTCCGTTAGGTCCATTGTCGCCATAATACGGAGCTATCCACAGCATGCTGAGACCACGCCAGAAATATGCTGTCCCTATGGCCTTGTCCTTCAGTTGGCCACTGATTGTTGTCATTGTAGGTACAACATTGATGATGTTGTTTGCCTTTGCATTTATCTGGTACATCGCAGGCCATGTATCCTTGGCGTCGCGGCCATTGTTAGGTACCATCTTGAAGTTCCTTATCTGGTTGCCTTCATCTTGGGTACGTCCAACTGTAATATTGTCACTGCAGCATTCGAACCACATGATTCCACGTCCTGTAACGCCCTCTGCATCATTTGATACATTTGAGTACAGGGCAGCAATGGCACTCCATACATCCTCTTCTGTCTGCCAGCCCTCAGGCCTTCCGTATTTCTGTGTGTCGAGGAAATCAGAACATCCTGAAAGCAGCAATATCCCGAGAATGGAAGTCAATATATTTTTCTTCATCGCTTTCAAAATTTATTGTTAGAAATTAAGGTTGATACCGAAATTATAGAAGCGAGACAACGGGTAGACACCCCTGTCAATACCATAGTTCCCGACTTCCGGATCAATTCCGGAATATCCGGTTATTGTGCATACATTGTCAATGCTTGCATAGATACGGATACCTGGCATGTACTTTCCGAATTTCGGAAGAGTATATCCGAGGGTTATATTCTTGAGCCTCAGATAGTCTCCTTTCTCAATGAACAGGTCGGAGAATTTAGAGTAGTTTCCGTTTGAAGTCGAAGAACCGGCCTCCAGGCGAGGGTATGTACTTCCAGAAGGATTGAAGTCCCATGTGTCAAGTGCATCTACGGTAAAGTTACCTGTACCGTCGCCACTGTTTCCGCCCCTGAGTCCCATCATCTTCAGACCATTGTAGATATAGTTCCCGGCTACGCCCTGGAACATGAGAGAGAAATCAAGGCCTTTCCAGTTCAGTGAGCCTCCGAACGAGAATGTATGTACCGGAGCGTATGAACCGGCAAAGTAGCGGTCATCGTCATTGATTACACCGTCATTGTTCCTGTCGGCAAACTTAAGGTCACCGACCTTTGCGTCAGGCATGACAAGATTGGTCGCACCTGTCTCTGGGTTCGTCCATGTATAATTGTCGATTTCATCCTGTGAGCGGAAGATTCCGTCAGACTCAAATACAAGGTAAGAATACCAAGGCTGTCCTGCCTCCGAATAGAGAAGCGAAGAACTCATGAGGTTCGGATCATCATGTCTTACAGGGCCTTCACGGGTACCGTAGTTCTCTACATATCCCTTGTTGTACGAGTAGTTTCCATACACATTATATGAAAGCTGCCCGTTGGCACCTGTCCCGTGGTAGTTTACAGAGAATTCCCATCCGCGGTTGATTACAGTTCCGACATTTCCCATAGGATATTGATTCAATCCCACGTGCGCCGGAGTAGGTATACGGTCCACAAGGTCCTTGGTCTTCTTGTTGTACCAGTCAACTGTAATGTCAAGGGTGTTCCTGAACAATGAAAGGTCAAGGCCGACACTTGTCTGGACAGTTGTCTCCCAGCGTGCGAAATAGTTAGGACGTGTGCTCAGATATGTTCCGTAAAGAAGGTTATTGAGATTCTCTCCCATGATGACAGGCCAGTCATAGTTCAGGACTTCAGCATATGCTACGTCACTTGGATAAAGGTCAACATTTCCGACCTTTCCCCATCCTGCCCTCACTTTCACGAGACTGAGTACATCCTTGACTGAAGAATTCCTGAAGAATGGCTCAGAACTGAGTTTCCATGAACCGGAAACTGCCGGGAACCAGTCATAGTTCTTGCTGTCCGGAAGACGTGATGAAGCATCACGGCGTACACTTGCCGTAACAAAATAACGGTCATCATACGAATATCCGCCACGTGCTATGAATGAAGCCATTGTCTCCTCATAGATTGATTCCCTCGGAGCTGTAGAGGTATAGTCTGCAGCCTCTCCCCATAGAAGACGGTTTTCTTCCTCTGAATTGTAGTTCCTCGTGAAGACCATGCGGGTATGGGTCTTCTTGAAATCTGCAGTGAAGCCTCCCATAAGGTTGACATGGTGCTTTCCGAATACCTGTGACCACGATATGGTGGTCTCTGAAAGCCAATGGTTGTATTTCCCGAAAGTCTGCTCGCGGTAGTTCTGTGAGTTCTGAAGTCCTGGAGCAGTCATTACAGGGTAGAATTCATCATTCTCCGAATTCCTAAGGTCCGCTGTAAATTCAGACTTGATTGTAAGCGATGTAATAGGCCTTATTGATATGCCTGTTGTAGAGAATATCTTGTTTTCCGGGTAAAGGCGATGCATCTTTGACAACGCTGCCACCGGATTGTACAGAAGAGGCGCACCTGAAACGGAACCTACAGACCATAGCGGCTGTACTCCACCGAAATAACGGTTTCCGTCTGCATCAAGTGCATAGGAGCCGTCCTGGTTTGTTTCATATACTGTAGCTGAACGCGGATACCAGATTGCTCCGATGATAGGGCCTTCGTGATTGGTGTTTACCTTGCCCTGTCCGTTTGAAATGTCAAAAGAGACACGCTCATAGAGCTTGAGCCATTTTGTGATATTGAAATCTGTCTGGAGCTTTCCTGAGAATTTCTTGCTGTATGTATTGAGGAGAACTCCCTTGTTCTCATCGTAGGATACGCTTAATACAGACTGTAGTTTCTCACCCCCCCCGAAATTGTTGCAGCATAATGCTGCCTTGATCCGGTCCTGAATATTTCATCCAACCAATCCGTGTGGGTCACATTTGCCCATTCATATACTTTAGGGTCAGCAAATCCAGGAACCGAAATCCCGGAATTGTTCTCTGAAATCTTGGCCCATACATCGCAGTACTGCTGCGCATCGAGCATCTGAGGCAATTTTGACACCTGCTCAAGTCCATATGATGCATTTACATCAACACGTACCTTTCCGCCCTCGGGCTTCTTGGTTGTGATGAGCACAACTCCTGCAGAACCTACTGAAGCACCATAGATTGCAGCTGATGCAGCATCCTTGAGGACTGTAATTGTCTCGATATCCTCAACCATATATGGAGCGTTAGGGACTCCATCTACAACAAACAGGACACCTGAGCCTGAATTGTAGTCTCCGTCATTACCTTTTGAACCACGTCCGCGGATAGAGAAAGTTGCATCTGACATAGGATCACCTGACTGCATTACCGTCACACCAGGAAGCTGCCCCTGGAGGACTGTTGCGAGATTTGAGGCACGGCTTTTCAGGCCTTTGTCAACCTTCATCGTAGAAACAGCCATGGAAAGGTCCTCCTTGCGCTCGGAACCATAACCGATCGCAATGACCTCATCAAGCATTATGGCGTCTGCTTCAAGGGTAAAGTTGATGTTCCCCCTATTCATGACCTTTACGACCTGGGTCTTATAGCCTATAAACGAAACTTCAAGTTCCGCATCAGGAGCAACAAGAATCTGATAGCGGCCATCAAGATCAGTGACAACACCGTCTGTAGTCCCCTTGAGAAGCACTGATGCTCCAATCAGAGGGTCATTGGTATTGTCCGTGACAAAACCGGAAACAGTGATTTTGTCCTGTGCCAAAGCTGGCAAGACAAGCATACAGAAAAATATGCCCGCCATAAAGAAACGACCGAAGACACGGTGTTTTCCAATAGACAAATCCATTTTCTTAAAATTTAATTGTTAATAGATTGATAATATAATAGAATTGGTTGTTTTCTCTTCCATTAGTTTTAAATTTGTGGTAAAGCATGTGGTTCACTTCAAGTTTCGATTACAAATGTAGATATTTAGAGTGTCCATTCCGTGCGCCTTTTGCGTATTTTATTCCTCAAAAAGCGCATTGTAATGAAACCATTTTCCGCCTTTGCAATATGGATACCTGGATGCATTGCCTTTAGCCTACGCAATATATCTGGACTCTGCAGATATCTTAACGGCATATCAAGCTATTCATCTTCTTGATGTGCCAGCTTATGAATGATTTGATGGCGTAATAAAAGAAGGGCCGTTATTGCTTTTGCTACAGCAAAATATACAAGCAGCAATATAAATAAGGTATCTCCCATTAAGGTTTACTGGACAATGACACGTCAAAGATAAGTTCATCAAGTCCGGATGCGTGAAACAATGTCAGGAAATAAAGTGTTCCATGTTGGCAGGCTGGCACAGCAGGCCGGAACAGTGGGTCGGAACAGGGAAATGCGGCAGAGGGCTGCCAGGGCAGCATTGGTGTTCCACTCCGGTAAATCGGCATAGCATTCCGGAACGCTGGACATGGATGGATACAGGTATATGTAGTAATGGCTGCATCTGTTCCAGGCTGGTGTATTAGTTCACCAACCTGGAACGGCTGTCGGCCTCCCAGAGCGTATAATGCAGGTCAGCGGTGCAGGTTGGCGGTAATGAGGACCAACCGGGAACGGCTATCGGCCTCTCAGAGCGTATAATGCAGATCGGTGGCGCAGGTTGGCAGTAATGAGGACCAACCTGGGACGGCTACCGGCCTCACAGCGCATATAATGCAGGCCGGCGGCGCAGGTTGGCAATAATGAGGACCAACCTGGGACGGCTACCGGCCTCTCAGCGCATATAATGCAGGCCGGCGGTGCAGGTTGGCGGTAATGAGGACCAACCAGGAACGGTCAGCAGCCTCCCAGAACGTATAATGCAGGCCAGCGGTGCAGGTTGGCGGTAATGAGGACCAACCGGGAACGACTATCGGCCTCTCAGAGCGTATAATGCAGATCGGTGGCGCAGGTTGGCGGTAATGAGGACCAACCTGCACCGCTTTTCCGGAAGACGGGACAAGGAGCTACATTTTATTCTA
>JAMPAT010000036.1 GCA_023667095.1 Bacteroidales bacterium | reverse complement strand
ATCGTTTTTTCAATCTTTTGTTGTAATGTTGCACTTGCTTGTTGACTCTGCCTTGTTGACTCTGCCCAACGAAAATTTGCTAAACTTAAATTAAAGATATAAATTTGCAGCCTTTGAGTCCGGATGTATAAGTACTTCCGGTCTGTTTGACACAACAACAATTAAAATAAAAGAATTATGGCTTACAAAATTTCAGAAGATTGCGTTGCTTGCGGTACCTGCATCAACGAGTGCCCACAGGGAGCTATCTCAGAGGGAGATATCTACAAGATTGATCCTAACGCATGCATTGACTGCGGTACTTGCGCTGATGTCTGCCCAATGGGAGCGATCCAGCCGGGTGAGTAATCCTGCAGGATAACGGAAAGGAAGGGGCAAAATACCCCCAGACAATTGAAATTTACCCCCGTCGGAATTTATTCTGACGGGGGTAAAATGTTAAGACAGGACTGGACGTTTAGCCGGACTTTTTCAGGAATCCAGTCCCTATGTCATCTTACGGTCTCCAGCACCGGAGCTGCTTGACTACTCCCTCCAGCCTCCTCCCAATGCCTTGTAAAGTTCCACAAGGGCGAGATATTCATTGGCAATGGCATTGCTCAATGCAATCTGGGAATCAAAATATTTCCTCTGTGCATCCAGCACATCAAGATAATTGATTACCCCATTGATGTATTGGAGCTGGGCGAGTCTGATATATTTGCCAGAAGCCTTCTCCAGATCCATTTTCAGGTTTGTGTTCTCCCTTGCTGAAGAAAACCGGACCGTTGCGTCATATACCTCACGGAATGCCTGCATGACAGCCTTTTCGTATTTAAGGCGGCTCTGCTCGTATGACTCTATCGAAGCCTTGAAATTGGCCTTTTTCTGCCCGAACTGGAAAATAGGTGCAGCCAAGGTCGCTGCCGCAAAATAATATGGAGATTTCAGGAAATCTGTAAATGTCTCGTTTTCAAGTCCTCCTGTCAGTGATATCGTGAAGGTGGGGAATCTCTCCGCCTGTGCAACCCCGACTGCAGCCTCGGCAGCCTTCAGCTCTTGTTCTGCCTCCCTGATGTCAGGTCTCCTGTACAGAAGCTGTGATGGTAGGCCTACAGGAATGCTGTCCCTGTATATGAGAGGCTCCTCGATCTTTCCACGCTGTATTGCCTTAGGATATGACCCGGTGAGGAATGCCAACTCGCTTTCCTTCAATGCAACCTTTTTCTCAAGGTCAGGGATCAGCGAAGATGTTGTGGAAAGTTCAACAAGCGACTGCTGGTATGAGGTCTCAGATGTCAGTCCGCCTTCGAATCTCAGACGTGCCTGCTTTGCGCTTTCCTGTCTCGTCTCAAGTGTCCTCCTGACAATTTCAAGTTCATTGTCAAGCGACAGAAGCTCGAAATACGTACGTGCCACATTTGCGACCAGGCTCATTTTCAACGCCCTCTGGGCTTCGATTCCGGCAAGATATTCAGCTGCCTTTTTCTTGCTTCCCCACCTTAGATGTCCCCACAGGTCAATCTCCCATGTAAGCTTCACTTTAGGAATCCCTATCTCAGGATTGTCAGAAGGAGATGAACCTCCATAATTGACATATTCATTGTTGCCGTAGCCTATGGCTTCGATTGATGGCCAGAGCTTTGACTTCTCAATCCTGTAGCGGTATTCCAGCTCCTGTATGCGGTGCGCGGCAGTAAGCATGTCCTTATTATAATTGAGTGCCTCCTCAATCAGTGTGTGCAGTGTTGTATCCCGGTAGATCTTCCACCATTCTATATCTGCAATTGTCAATGAGTCGGTGGCTGACTCCACATATTCTTCCGGAAGATCTGTCTGCGGTGCTGTGCAGTATCGTGAAGGGGAACATGAAACGGCTGATATTCCTGCCATTGCCAATACTGCAAGGCCGAGGGCAGTTCCGGAGCTGCCTTTTCTTCTCTTTGAAATACGCTCCTTCAGCCGTGTGATCACGACGAAGAAGAAAGGCACGAAGACAATTCCTGCAGTAATTGCCACAAGCATACCGAAGAATACTCCTGTGCCGATATTCTGCCTTGCTGCCGAGCCTGGACCAGATGCGGTCACAAGCGGCAGCATACCCAGGATAAATGCAAGTGAGGTCATCACAATAGGCCTGAACCTGAGGCTTGCTGCGGTTGATGCCGCATCTTCCGGTGATTTTCCCTTTTCTGTCTCCTCTTTCGCAAATTCAACTATGAGGATGGCATTCTTGGCCACAAGCCCTACCAGCATTACAAGCCCTACCTGGAAATATATATTGCTTTCAAGCCCGGCAACTGCAATCCCGAGATACGCTCCGGCGATTGCTATCGGGAGTGAAAGTATGACGGCAACCGGGATTGACCAGCTTTCATATTGTGCCGCGAGGAACAGGAATACAAACAGAAGTGCAAGCGCAAGCACAACTCCTGTCTTTCCTCCCTCTTTCTTTTCCTGGTATGACATTCCGCTCCACTCTATGCCGATCCCATCCGGAAGATGCTCACGTGCAGTCTCTTCAAGTACTTCCATTGCCTGGCCGGAACTGTATCCAGGTGCTGCCTCTCCGCTGATTGTAGTGGAATTGTACATGTTGAATCTCTTTATTGTACCGGGGCCTGTCGTGTATGACGTTGAACCGAGTGCTGTCACTGGAACCATATTGCCGCTTGAACTTTTGACAAAGAACAGGTTCAGGTTATCCTTGTGTGCGCGGTAAGGGGCGTCAGCCTGGATATAGACCCTGTATATCCTGTTGAACATGTTGAAGTCGTTCACATAGATAGAGCCAGTAAATGCCTTCAGGGTGGCAAACACATCTGACAGAGGGACGCCGATAAGCTGTGTCTTGTCCCTGTCCGCATCGAAATAAAGTTGCGGGATATCCTTCTGCAGTCCGGATGAAAGCCCTGTAAGCTCCTTTCGCTGAGAAGCATAGAATAGCAACGTGTCTGCAGCCTGCTGCAGCTGGCCATATGAAATGTCGCCCTTTGCCTCCAGGACCATGGAGAATCCTCCTGACGAGCCAAGTCCGGGGATTACGGCAGGGGTGCTTATATATACCTTGCTTTCCGGATACATCAAGAGCGAGTCCCTTACAGATTGCATTATCCTGTTTATGTCTGTTTCATGCCTATCTTTCCATGATTTCAGGATTACGGTAAGGGTACTGTTTGCCTGGCTGGTCCCGATACGCGGGCTTGAACCTGTCACATTCAGCACATACTCTATGTCTGGTTGCCTGAGGAGGAAGTCCATTGCCCTGTCGGTCACTTCACGTGTCCTTTCAAGTGTCGCATTTACAGGAAGCTCCAGCTCTACAGTGAAATATCCCTGGTCTTCCTTGGGCATAAAGCTTGACGGGACAAGCGATGAAACAAGCCAGATTCCTATTATGGATATGCCGAAGAATGCAAACATCCTTGGAGCATGTCTGAGACTTGCGCGTACCATTCTTTCATAGAAGGAGTTACCTGCAGCAAGAGAATCGTTTATCTTTCTGAAAAGGAAATTCTTTTTTCCTTTCCCCGCATCTTCCCGCAGTACAAGGGAGCACATTACAGGGCTGAGTGTCAATGCAACAACCGTGGATATGATGACAGATACGGCGATGGTGACGGTAAACTGCCTGAACAGCTGTCCCGTAATGCCGGACAGGAAGCTTACAGGCACGAATACTGCACAGAGCACAAGTGACATGGCAATCAATGCACCTCCGATTTCCCCCATGGCCTTCTTGGTAGCCTCCTTTGGAGGCAGGTGCTCTGCCTGCATTATCCTGTCCACATTCTCCACGACTACAATGGCATCGTCAACCACGATTCCGATTGCAAGTATAAGTCCGAGAAGAGTCATTGTATTCAGTGAGAACCCGAAAATCAGCATGACCCCGAATGTTCCTATAAGTGATATAGGTACGGCTACCGCAGGGATTATGGTGGCCCTCCAGCTCTGAAGTGACAGGAATACTACAAGTATGACAAGGAAAAGAGCCTCGAACAGTGTCTTGTAGACCTGGTGGATAGACTCCGAGATATATGTCGTCATGTCAAAGGGGATATCATAGCTGATTCCCTCCGGGAATGTCATGCTGATCTCCTCCATGGTCTCCTTTACGCTTTTTGCGACATCCATCGCATTGGCTCCGGGAAGCATGTTTATATTGATTACGGCCGCATTGCCCCCGTTTATTCCGCTTTCGGTGTTATATGCCTGGGCCTCAAGGGAAATCCTTGCTACATCCTTGAGCCTTATCATTGTCCCGTCCTGTGAAGCGCGTATCACGATATTCTCGAACTGGCTTACGGAGGAAAGCCTTCCTGTCGCTGTAATCGGGATAGTCACATCTACATTCTCCAAAGGCTGCTGGCCGAGGACTCCTGCAGCTGATTCCCGGTTCTGGTCCTTGATTGCATTCTGCAGGTCCTTGACTGTCAGCCCCATGCTGGCAAGCTTGTCCGGCTGTACCCATATCTGCATTGCATAATACCTTGAACCGACATTGGATACACCTCCGACTCCAGGGACACGGCGCAGCATGTCCACGACATTAAGCGTAGCATAGTTGCTCAGGTATATCTCATCGAATTTCGGGTCATTTGAAAGCAGGGTAATGGTCATAAGCTTGCTGGAAGCCTGTTTCTCGACAGATATCCCGTTCTGCACGACTTCTGCCGGCAGTCTTGATTCAGCAAGCTTTACCCTGTTCTGCACCTCCACGGCTGCAAGGTCAGGATTGCTTGATATGTCAAATGTTACAGTTGCAGAGAATGCACCTGAGTTTGAGTTGCTTGACTCCATATAGAGCATTCCGGGAGTTCCGTTCAGCTCCTGCTCGATAGGGGTGGCTACAGCCTGTGCAACTGTCTGTGCACTTGCTCCCGGATATGAGGCAGAAATCCTGACTACTGGAGGCACAATCTGCGGATACTGGTCCACAGGGAGCATAATGAGCCCAATCAGTCCGACAAGGACAATTATTATTGATATGACAGTCGAGAATACCGGTCTGTCAATAAAAAAATCAGACTTCATACTGCAGATATAGAATTAGATAGATTTTGCCTTCATCCCATGTACAAGCTTGTGGTAGCCTTCTACAACTATCCTCTCTCCCTTGAACAGCCCTCTCTCCACAACTGTGTTGTTTCCCATTTCCGGACCTGTCTCGATGAACCTCTTCTCCACAATATCATCGTTGCGCAGTACATATATGAATGCTCCGCTCCGCTCTATCTCGATGGCCTTTGACGGTACTACAACAGCATTCTCACGGACGTCAAGCAGAAGCTTCACATTGGTGAACTGCCCAGGGAGCAGGGCGTGTGCAGGATTAGGCATGGCTGCCCTTACTGAGAATGTACCGGATTTCGAGTCCACCTGCGGGTCGGCAAAGTCAACAAGGCCCCTATATCTGTATACAGTCTTGTCTGCAAGGGTTATTGTTATGTATGGGTCCCATTTCCTGGTGGAATCTTTCTGCCCGATGTTTACATTGCGTGACTTGCTCATCTGGTAGTCGAGGTCTGTCATCTTGAATTCCACAAAGACCGTGTCACTCTTGACAATGTTGGCAAGCAGTGACTGTCCGCCCGGTCCTACAAGCGTCCCGATATCAACATGCCTTTCACTGATATATCCGCTTATAGGGGAACGTACCGTTGTATAGCTCAGGGTCAGTTCGTCCTGCTTAAGGTCAGCTTCGCTCATCATCACATCTGCACTCGCGCTCTCGTACGAAGCGATGGCGTTGTCCAGGTCAAGCTGGCTTGCTGCCTTCTGCTCATACAGAGGCCTGATCCTGTTCAGGTCACGCTCGGCCTTCATTGCAAGTGCCTTGTTCTTTTTCAGCAACGCCTTTGCCTTGTCCACCCTTGCCTGGTATTGTCTCGGATCTATAATGAAAAGTACCTGGTCTTTCTTGACGTATGTACCTTCCTCGAAAAGCATTTTTTCGAGATATCCTTCTACCCGTGCACGGACCTCGACAAATTGCTGTGCCCTGACAATGCCCGGATATTCACCATAGATTTCCACATCCTGTACCGTTACAGGCATTGCCGTTACAGTAGGGATCTGTTCCTGCGGCTCTTCAGGCCAAAGGGATATTACTGTTATTCCGGCAATGATGATTGCTGCGACGGCTACCATAAGCCAGCTTTTCCATGATAGTTTCTTTATTCTCACAATGACATATTGTGATTTCTGATAAGAGTCCGCAATGAATTTCTTTCCTTTCATATATCTGTTTCCAACAAACAATGTATAAAACCAGTCTTCAAATGTAATGTCTGCATGTAAAAAGTATGCCTGATGCTCTCCATACCCTCAGCCGTGGAGGGGAAAACAGGCTGGCAAAGTTATATAAAATATGGTCACGGACTAAACATTTACAGGAAAATCAGCATCTGTAACGATGAAAATCCCTGTCCGGGTTCCGGAAATTTGATACTCCCTCACTTCCTCATGAATAGAAAATTGCAACCAGATTGACTGAGCTTCAGCTGAAATTCTTATCATCAATCTTTACTGTAATCTCCTGTGCTTTTGTCATTGCACAGCTTTCTTTTTGTTTTCCAGACCTGGAACCGTATGGCTTTTCCCGATTGTGGCTGTTGTTACCATGTGCCTGTGTTGGAAATGCCATGTTTCTTCCTGCTGTCTGTTGCCTCGTATGTAAAACACCTTGCTTTACTCACGACCAGTCTCTTGTCTGTAGTTTCGTGTGAAAAACCTGCTGTTTTGCGCACGGTCTGCCATTCTCATGATGCTTCGTATGCAAAATGCCCTATTTTGCTCACGGGCTGTTTCTCCGCCTGTTGCTTTGTGTGAAAACAGCCATGTGTTGCTCATGACTTGCTTCCAGGCTGTAGTTTCGTATGAGAAATCTGCTGTTTTGCGCACGGCCTGTCATTCTCATGATGCTTTGTATGCAAAATGCCCTATTTTGCTCACGGGCTGTTTCTCCGCCTGTTGCTTTGTGTGAAAAAAGCTATGTTTTTCTCACGACCAGTTTCTTGTCTGTTGCTTCGTGTGGGAAACCAGCTGTTTTGCGCACGACCAGCCGTTCCAATGATGCTTTGTATGCAAAATGCCCTATTTTGCTCACGGACTGTTTCTCCATCTGTTGCTTTGTGTGAAAACAGCCATGTGTTGCTCATGACTTGCTTCCAGGCTGTAGTTTCGTGTGAGAAACCGGCTGTTTTACCCACGGTTTGCCATTCTCATGATGCTTTGTATGCAAAATGCCCTATTTTACTCACGGACTGTTTCCCCATCAGTGGCTTTGTGTGAAAACAGCCATGCTTTACTCACGACTTGCTTCCAGGCTGTAGTTTCGTATGAGAAACCGGCTGTTTTACCCACGGTCTGCCATTCTCATGATGCTTCGTATGCAAAAGACTCTGTTTTACTCACAGTTGATTGTTTTAATGACAATGCAGTATTCTGAAAATACTGGACATTCATTGTTTATGGCTTTTGTGACAATGGAAAAAGTGAATCAACCTCATATTGATTGAGCCCTATGATTCTGCGTATCTGTCCGTTTGATGAATGGTATTCATAATGCAATTTCCTTGCAAGGTCAAGTTTTTGTGATTTATCAAGTTCTTTTGCAGATGCAAGGCCATACATATCCCTCATTATTTTGCCTGTTACGGCAAACATCTCCGCATCTGTAAGGAATTCTTTGTCATGTAGTTCTGCTGCAAGACTGCTATATGATTCAACATTTTTGCTCACCATGGCAAAATATTGGTGCGCATCACGGAACATTGCCATCCCGAGTTCCAATGCACAATATGAAACTGGGGCTATATACCTGTCAATGACAAGGCATTCTTCTGGTACCTCAGGAATCCTGCTCCTGAACATCATTCTCTTGGTGTTATAATTCAGTTCACCTAAGGTATCAGAAATGGGAAAATGATTGAAATAGTATCTTCCTGTTCCCCATGGATAGGAGAATGGTGTATGGTCGGGGTTTACTACATATCCGTTGCGGTTTGTATAGACTATGTTGTTCCTCAGTGCATTCAGGTCAGCTATGGCTTTTGTCTGCATCTGGAACATGTACGGGAGTTTTAGCCCTTTCCTGGTGAAATATCTTTTCATCCTTTTCCTGAAATCTGTGAAGAATATTTCAATCATAGGCAATTCACCTGAAATGATCATGTGGATATGGTTGCTCATCAGTTCGAAGGCAACAATTTTTAAGGTTCGTGATTCAAATGCGCATCTTGCCATCAGATTCATGGTGAAGCAATAGTCTTCGTCTGTACATAGGAACATTGGTGTGGATTTGCCTGGTGTGTACAGATGCCACCATGGACCATTGTCCAGAAACGTTTCTTCACATTCCTTTTCTGCTGTAATAAAAGTTTTTTTGCCCATAATATTGTCTTTTTAGCTTTTAATACTGTTTTTGAATACTTTCGCCATATTTGTTTGCCTAAATAAGCAAGTCATGCTTGTCGCTCCTTTGATTTTATAGCTGCCGGTTCTATATCTTCCAAAATATTCTGTATACATCTGTCTGCCAGTTAAGTAAAAGGCATATTTTGTTTCAGAATGTTGTCCAGATATTGATCAGTCCATATTCTGATATTTGGAGTGAAGACCAATCTTAGCTTTGTCAGCCTATGCTGCAGCATGTATATGAACTTCTGCGCACTTGAAAATCGTAGTCGGTGTAAACAAAAAAGCGGGCTAGGCACGATATAACCTAACTCGCTTTGCGGACTCTGAGTACCGCGGCCTCCAGTATTTGCTGGGTCTTGTAGAACCCATTTGCGAAAGTAAGAATAAATTGCAGAAAATCAATGAATATTCCTGAAATTTTTATGCAACTTGTTACAGCGCCATCTCTTCAGTTAATTTGGTGATGAAATTCTTTGCCAATCTTATATACAAGTCAGTGGTGATTATTGTTTGAATGTCTTGCATATAATGCAATTGAATGGGAAAAGTATTGCTGCTAAATGAAGATTGTTGTATGGAGCATTGTCTTTATAGAGGACAGTTTATTTAATACATGTGTGTATCTTAGGAAAACTTGTTTCAGCTACGACAGTCAGTTGTTCTGGTGTTTCGTGTGAAAAAGAGGATGCTTTGCTCACGGGCTGTCTTTTGGCTGAGGTTTCGTGTGAGAAACCTGCCGTTTTGCTCACGGTCGGCTGTTCACATGATGCTTCGTGTGCAAAATGCCCTATTTTACTCACGGACTGTTTCCCCATCAGTGGCTTTGTGTGAAAAAAGCTATGTTTTGCTCACGAGCAGTCTCTTGTCTGTCGTTTCGTGTGATGAACCGTCTGTTTTGCTCACGGCCTGTCATTCTCATGATGCTTTGTATGCAAAACACCGTGTTTTACTCACGGACTGTTTCCAATTTGTCGCTTCGTGTGAGAAACCGACTGTTTTGCCCACAACCTGCCATCCCCATGATGCTTTGTATACAAAACGCCCTGTTTTACTCACGGGTTGTTTCCCCATCAGTGGCTTCGTGTGAAAACATCCCTGTTTTACGCACGACCAGTCTCCAGTCCGCCGTTTCGTATGAAAAACCGTCTGTTTTACCTACAGATAAAGCCTGTCCATTTGGCAGCAATGATGAACCTGCACAGCTGACCTGCATTATACGCTCTGAGAGACCGGTGACCGTATCCGGTAGGGAAACACACCGACCCGGTACGCATTGGCAGCACATTGCATAAAGACAGAAATTGCACAAAGACTGCACGGAAATCGATGAAGAACCGTTTTGTTCACGGCTATTTTTCCGCCCATGATTCCTTGTGGACAGCATCCGGTTTTGCTTAATACCTTTCATGACACTCATTCAGCCCGCCAGCCGATTCGGCAGGAACCACAATCGGTTTCTCTGCCATTTCCTGCCTCTGCCTTTATGCTGTTCATCGCCTCTACCCTCAAATATATCCATGCCCTTTTCTGCCGGCTGTCATAAAGTCATTGTATTCCGTATCAGATACTCAAATCTCAAAGATCCGTGGAAACAGCAGCAGTGCCATTGGCAGATACCCACCGAGGTCTTCTCTGAGGAGTTTCAGGCATCTCTGGATTTCACGCGTAACCTTGCGTACAGATATATTATGCCGTGTGGCAATCTCTTGATAGGTAAGTCCTTCGAATCTGTTTGCCATGAAAATCCGTGCCGATATTTCAGGGACTTCATTCATTCTTTTCCTGAAAATGTCCTCCACCTCCTTGCGGAACAGGATCTTGGACAGGTCACACTCCTCAAGGGAATCAAGGTTTGCCTGTATGTTCCTGAGATTGTGCCTGTAGAGAGTCTGGTGTGCGCTAAGCTGGATCTGCTGCTTCCGCAGGGCATCGAGACATTTATGCCGGACTGTGCCGAGGATATATGAAGGAATGCTTCCTGAGCTAAGGTCTATCTCAGAGCGGTTTTCCCAGAAATTCATGAAACTGTCGGCCACAAGGTCCTCGGCAAGGGAATAGTCGCGCACGTACGAATTAGCGATAACGGTAAAGCGCAGCTTGTATTCGCAGTACATGCTGTCAAATTTCTTTGCATCTATTATAATCCCCGCCATCTCGCAAATATTTAGTTTTCATTATGACAGCATCTGCTTTACACAATCATAAGGCAACATTTGCCATTGAAAATGAACTACGGTACAGGATGTTTTCAGGCTCCATTGAAATCAGGCTGCCCTATTCCATTTCCAAATGACTGCAAAGATATGTAAAAAATAATGGCTTTCCGATAAAGTGTCATGATTTGCGTGAAAATCCTGGCATCTGGGCAGTTTTGTCTGTAGGCCTGTCAGGTGTTGCACTTCCATAAATCCGACATGTATATATGGCTTGATGTATATCTGAAAACTGGATGCATGCCTTAATCCGGATAGATGACGGTATCCCGTAGACTGTCATGGACTCAAATATATGTAGGCAGACTTTCGTGTGCGTCCCTGAAACACAAAATCTTGGTATAGACTTAAAACCCAGATAAGACATGCACTCCAGGCCAAAATTGAAACTTGTACATTAGTGTCCAGTTCGGCAGAAAACGCACCTCCCGAAAATATTTTCAAAAAAATATGCCTTTAAGGTGGTAAACTTTTATCGCTGAAACGACTATATAATGACTTTTGACAGAATATACCCGTTTCCCTCAATTGGGAATAAGAGGCAAGATGCTGACAAATAGCAAGATGATATGCTTTAATATGGCTGGTAGGGAAATGGTCCTGCAGCCGGAATTTCTGAAAGGAAAATATTAAAAGGATATATGCTTGCCGGTAATGTCAGGAAAAGCCATTGGAAAATGAAAGCGGCAAGAATTATATTCTGCTATGATTTGGAACTTTGGACCGTCAGACATGGCAATTGTCTGTGATGGACTGAAAAATGAAACAGGATATAATGAAGTACGCTGAAACAAGACAGAAGAACAGAATGGAACAGGAACTTTTATTCAGATATTTCAGGGGAGATACCACCTGCACCGAGGAAGAACAGATCCTCACTTGGCTGGAAAGCAGTCCGGAGAACCGCAGGGAATTCGACAGGGCTCACCTGCTCTTTGACGGAATGGCACTCTATGCACCTCTTCCGTCCGCAGCGGCACAGGCAGCATCATTGGCAGGACCTGCAAAGATACCGTTCCGCAGAAAGGCACTCCGCTGGACCGCAGGTATAGCGGCAGGAATCGCAATCGCGTTGACGGCAGGATATATAGGAAGCACAATATCAGGAAATTCATCCGCTGACCTCATGAGCACAGTCTCATCCACAGGACAACAGATGCTCCTGACCCTTCCGGATGGCACCTCCGTACAGCTCAACTCAGGCAGCTCGCTCAAATATCCACAGACATTCAGTTCAAGGGAAAGGGTGGTCGAATTAACCGGCGAAGCAATGTTCGATGTCGCTGCAAACCCGGACAAACCATTCATTGTACAGACATTTGTCTCTGACATACAGGTACTTGGAACCAAGTTCAACGTAGTTGCCGACCAGCAGCACAACATCTTCTCCACGACCCTGTTGAGGGGAAAGGTCAGGGTCGCAAGCCGGATTGACCCTCAGGAGGCCCTTGTAATGCTCCCGAATGATGTCGTGACCCTTGTTGACGGCCGTCTGCAGAAAAACAGGACAGAAGACTTCTCCGACCTCTGCTGGACAAAAGGCAATATACATATAAAGAAAATGCCGTTTGACGAAATGATGGCCGTATTTGAACGCTCATTCAATGTTAAGATAGTGATTGAGCGCGAAACACTTCCGGAAATCAATGTCCTGAGCGGCCAGGTGCGTATATCGGACGGGGTCGAGAACGCCCTGCACACATTGCAGCAGGTCTCGGACTTCACATACGGGCGTAACCCTAAGACCAATGTGATAACTATAAGATAAATACATGTGGCCGGCATCAATGGTTTCCTGTCCTGCCTGGAAGCGATGTCTAAAGAAAAGACAGCAATGCTTTGACCAGTAAATCCCATCCAGTATATGGGAAAACAGCAGAACCTTGCCAATGAGACTGGAATAAATGAAAAGCCGGAATAAGACAAGGAATACGCAACAATAATATAAAAACCATATAACCAATATATTGACAATGACAAAACTGACAAGACTCCTGACCATCTGTCTCGGAATTGTCATCTCGCAGGCCGCTTCCCTCGGCCAGCAGTCCGCAACAGTCACCTTTGACATGCAGGACGTGCCGCTGAAGGAAGTCATGGACGGGATACAGGACCAGACAAATTATCTTTTCGTCAACCAGGACGTGCAGGACACCGGACGCAAGGTCAGCGTAAAGGCTGATTCAAAACCGGTCCGTCATGTACTTGACGTCGTCTTCAAGCCACTGGGGATCGGATGGCGCATAGACCGGAACACCATATTCATCTTCATGCAGAAATCTGCATCGGCACCTGTTGACATCAAGGGGACCCTTACCGATGCCACAGGATATCCTGTCATGGGTGCTGCTGTCCTTGAAAAAGGAACAGCCAACGGAACTGTCACTGACCTTGACGGCCATTTTTCCATGACTCTCGTTTCACCTGACAGCTCAATCGAAATCAATTGCCTGGGATACGAGACAATGGTCCTCGCTGTAGGCAAGAGGACAGTCTTCGACATTGTCCTGACTGAAGCTGCAGTGGAACTTGATGGCACAGTCGTGACCGCCCTCGGAATACGCCGTGATGAAAAGGCACTGAGCTACAATGTCCAGCAGGTCAATGCAGATGCCGTCACCACGGTAAAGAATGCCAACTTCATCAACTCTCTCAATGGAAAGGTTGCCGGAGTCAATATCAACGCATCTTCATCCGGAGTCGGTGGGGCTTCCAAGGTGATCCTACGTGGAACCAAGTCCATAACGCAGTCATCCAATGCCCTTTATGTGATAGACGGCATCCCGATGTACAACTTCGGAGGTGGCGGCGGAACTGAATTCGACTCCAAGGGAGCGACAGAATCCATCGCTGACATCAATCCTGAGGATATCGAGAGCATCTCCGTCCTCACAGGAGCGGCTGCAGCGGCACTCTATGGCTCCGAGGCGGCCAACGGAGCGGTCATGATAACCACAAAGAAAGGAAATGAGGGCAAGCTTAAGGTTACATTCAGCAGCAATACCGAATTTCTCTCTCCATTTGTTCTCCCGCGTTTCCAGAACCGTTATGGAACAGGAAGCAACGGAAAGCCGGACGGCTCCAACATCTACAGCTATGGCCCGAAAATCATTGCCGGAAGCACTGGAGCCGCATTCGGTAATGGCAGTACAGCTACAGGCTCCGGCAAGGGAGGCTCCAAAGGTTCCTCTGGCAACGGCTACACCCCAAATGACTTTTTCGAGACAGGCCATGTCTATACCAATTCATTCGCCCTCTCGGGCGGAACAGACAGGAACCAGACATATTTCTCCGCAGCAGCGGTAAACTCTGACGGACTCATACCCAACAATACCTACGACAGGTACAACTTTACATTCCGCAACACAAGCTGGTTCCTCAAGGACTGCCTCTGTATAGACGCCAGCGCAAGCTATATCTGGCAGAAGGACCAGAACATGACCAACCAGGGAGTATATTCCAACCCTATCGTACCGGCCTACCTTTTCCCGCGCGGTGAAGAATTCGACAACTACCGTATCTTCGAACGCTACAACCAGGAGACCAAGCTGATGGAGCAGTTCTGGAGCGCGGACCTCGAAGGCGGTGACCTCCGTATGCAGAATCCCTACTGGATTGCCTACCGCAACCTCCGCAACAACGACAAGAAACGCTATATGCTCTCCCTCAGCGCAAGCTATGAGATAGTTGACTGGCTAAAGGTCTCCGGAAGGGTGCGCGTGGACAACTCCAACAACCTCTTCACACAGAAGCTCTACGCCTCATCCAACACCACAGTAACGGATGGAGGGAAGAACGGATGGTACGGTGAGACGCGCACATACGACTCACAGACCTACGCAGACATAATGGCCAATGTCAGCAAGACCTGGGGGGACATCTCCCTCAATGCCCATATTGGAGCCTCCATCAACAATATAGCATCCAATGCCCTCAGCTACAATGGACCTATACGCGAGGAGGGACTGCCGAACATATTCAATGTATTCGACCTTGATGACGTGAAGAAACGTGCTTCCAAAGCAGGATGGCAGGAACAGACCCAGTCCATATTTGCAAGTGTTGAAATAGGATGGAAATCAATGCTCTATCTCACTGTTACAGGCAGGAATGACTGGCCGTCGCAGCTCGCGGGTTCTCCGCGCAAAAGCTTTTTCTACCCGTCTGTCGGCCTTTCATGGGTGCCTACATCACTCTGGAACATGGGAGGAACACTGTCATACCTTAAGATAAGAGGCTCCATAGCCTCGGTCGGTACACCGTTCCCGCGCTATCTCACAATACCTACATATTCATACGATGCGACCAACAAGGTCTGGCAGACCAAGACCCATTACCCGATAGGTGAACTTAAGCCGGAACGCACAGTCACCTATGAGGCAGGAGCAGATGCAACCCTCTGGAAAAGCCTCAGGCTCGGTCTCTCATGGTATTGGGCAGACACATTCAACCAGACTTTCGACCCTAAGCTCCCGCCGTCATCATCCTACTCGACCATATACCTCCAGACCGGCCATGTGCGCAATATCGGAATCGAGGCATCGGCAGGATATTCCCAGACATGGGGACGCTTCGGCTGGGACACAAATTTCACATTTTCATGGAACAGGAATGAAATAATTGACCTTGCCGACAATGTGGTCAATCCAATTACAGGCAAGCCCCTGAACATCGACAAACTCGATATCAATGGACTCGGACGCGCAAAATATATCCTGAAGAAAGGCGGTACCCTCGGTGACCTCTACACCTCTTCCGCACTGAGGACCAATGAACTCGGCTATGTTGAAGTGGACAACAGCGGGGGAGTGGTCGTAATAGACAGCGGTGAGGACCTTTTTCTCGGAAGCGTCTTCCCTAAATACAATATGGCATGGCGCAACGACCTTGACTGGAACGGAATCCACCTTGGAATCCTCTTCTCGGGAAGAGTCGGAGGCATCTGCTACTCGGCAACCCAGGCAAATCTCGACCTGTATGGTGTCTCCGAAGCATCTGCAGCAGCACGTGATGCAGGAGGGGTGCTTGTCAACGGACGGGTAATGGCAGATCCGCAGAAATGGTACCAGACAGTAGGGGCGCAGAGCGGACTTCCGCAATACTACACCTACTCGGCAACTAATTTCCGCCTTGCAGAACTTTCGCTCGGCTATACGCTTCCTCGTAAATGGTTCCGTGACAAGATGGGGCTTACACTATCGTTTGTCGGAAGGAACCTATGGATGATATGGTGCTCGGCTCCTTTCGATCCTGAGGCTGTCGCTTCAACAGGGCTGAACTACCAGGGAATCGACTATTTCATGATGCCGTCCACCCGCAGCCTCGGCCTGAATATCAAACTTGACTTCTAAAGCGCAACATTATGCTGAACTATATATATACTTTATACAAAGATAAAGCCTCTTCAACGCTGTCACAGGCCGTTTCTTCAGTTGCTATGAATGGCAATCATGCTGCTTGTCGCAGGTCGTCTGTGCATACTCTCCGTAGAAAGGACAGCTATGGCAATGGGTGGTCATGTAATGCTTTCCGCATCTTTGTGACTTTTCTGTTGACAGCAGCCATGACCTCCTGCACGGCCCTCTACTACGACATGAACAAGAATCCGAATGAAGTGACCGACAGCCAGATGCAGGCAAAGAACTACAAGACCGGCTCCAATATCCGTGCTCTCCAGGGACTTGTAATACCGGTTGAGGAACATATGTACCAGTTCAACGAAAGCCTGACCGGAGGCCCTTTTGCAGGCTATATCGGAGCTACAGTGGATACCTGGGAAACCAAGTTCGAGACCTATAATCCATCGGCAGACTGGCGTAAATGGCCTTTCGCGAATGTCCTTACGGAAACTTATTCTCCATACAGGGATGTTGTCAATGGCACTGACGACAAGGTGGCAGTCTCGCTTGCGCATCTGCTGAAAGTCGCCATAATGCACCGTGTGACGGATTCTTACGGCCCGATTCCGTACTCTCAGCTGGAAAGCAGCGATGACATCTATGTGGGCTATGACACCCAGGAACAGGTCTATATGAAAATGTTCGAAGAACTCGACTCTGCCATTGAGGGCCTGAAAGACAACGTCAACCTCGGAACAGATGCCTGGAGCAAATACGATGCAGTCTACTATGGAAATATAGCCCAGTGGCTCAAATATGCCAACTCGCTCAAGCTCAGGATGGCAATGCGCCTGAGCTACGTCAAGCCGGAACTCGCACGTGAAAAGGCAGCTGAGGCAATAGCTGGAGGAGTTATCCTCTCCAATGCAGACAATGCCGCAATGCACGCAGCGGAGAACCGTACCACATTGATATACAACGACTGGGCAGACCACCGTGTCGGGGCTGACATCCTTTGCTATATGAACGGGTACAACGACCCGAGGAGGGAGAAGATGTTTACCATGGTCACGCACCACTATGCCTCTGGTGATGAGACAATATATATAGGTATACGTATAGGAATTGATGTCTATGGGAAATCATCGGCAGTCGCTAACTATTCCAACCTTATTGTGGACTCAGGGACACCTTACCTCTGGATGAATGCCGCAGAAGTCTCTTTCCTTATGTCGGAATATGAACTCCGCTGGGGTTCGCAGGACAAGGCAAGGGAACTCTATGAGCAGGGAATCCGCCTTTCCTTTGAGGAGAAAGGTGCCAAAGGCGCAGAAGAATATATTACAGATTCAAAAAGCAAGCGCGAACCGTATAATAACCGTGGTGCAAGTTTTAAATATGCTGACCAGATGACAGAAATAACTGTTGCATGGGAAAATGATGCAGCCAATTTCGAACGCAACCTTGAGAGGATTATAACCCAGAAATGGATTGCAATCTTCCCTCTCGGGACGGAAGGATGGTCAGAATACCGCCGCACAGGCTATCCGAAGCTTATGCCTCATCCGGTCGAATACGACAAGAGCAATGGAACGGTGAACCTTGCCGAGGGGGCGCGCAGGCTTCCATATCCTGTAGAGGAATACCAGCTCAACCGTGCCAACCTTGAAAATGCCATAACGCTTCTTGATTCTGAAGTGTCTGCCGGCACCTTCAACGGCGACAAGATGGGGACTCACCTCTGGTGGGACTGCAAAAAATAACATTACAAAAACGACAACAATGAAAAGAACAATAATACTGGCACTTCTCACAATGGCGGCCTGCTCATGTTCAAAATGGACAGAACCGCGCCTTGTGGAATATCCCAATTCCCATCCATGGGACAGCGACCCGTCAGCCTGGGCGGAATATACCGCCTCACTCCGTGCCTACAGGACTGAGGCCCACAGGACAATCTATGTCCGTTTCGACAACGCTCCGGAAGCATTCAGCAGTGAAAAATATTCGCTCCGCTGCATTGCCGACTCTGTGGACATAGTATCGCTCACCAATTCGCGCAACATTTCACAGAACGACATAGCCGACCTGCCTTTCCTGCATGAAAAAGGAATAAAGGTCCTCTACCAGCTGGACTATGCTTCACGTTCAGAAGAATTGAAAGACAAGTCTGCCCTTAATGCTGCACTTGATGAAGCGGTCAGCACTGTGGAGCGTCTCGGCCTTGACGGATGGTCGTTCACAGGTAACTATAAAAGGGGTGATAAGGTTTCACAGGAGGCTGCATCCGCAATATTTGACCGTCTGAACGTAGCCAAATCAGAATCTCAGCTGCTTGTCTTCGAAGGCGACCCGCAGTTTGTGTCGGAAAAGGACCGCAGGAAACTTGACTATGTGGTGCTGAACACAGAAGGAATCCAGCGTACAGGGAGCATTTCTCTATTGGCGTCATCTGCTGTCACTATAGGTGTTCCTGCCAATAGACTTATTTTAGCTGCTGAATATGGCACTGTAATAATTGATGATGATGATAAAGAGACAGATGCAATAGGGGAGATGGCTAAATTGTTGAGTGTCAATGCCCGTTATGCCGGACTTGCTGTCTATAATGTCTCGGAAGACTATTATTCTCCAGACGGGAATTATCTTGTTCTCCGTTCTGCCATTAACCTGCTGAACGGGAAATGAGTCTCTGCTCAAGAAGAAATCATGCCAGGCAGACTGACCTGAAAATTGAAATGACTTGCTAAACATCAGAAAATGAAACGAATATCCATAATGCTGGCAGCTGCGCTGATCCTATGCGCGTCCTGCCGTAAAAATACAGAAGACTCCCATGTCTTCGACAACGTTGCCTATCTCAACGTATCCCAGACCCGTGCTGTCCAGTCTGCCTCTTTCGGGAAGGTCCTCCCGAGTGTAGACTATGAACTGCACGCAGCCCTCGCATATCCCGAAGACAGGGACGTCAATCTCACAATCGAAGTGGACCCTTCTGCAGTATCGGCCTACAATTCCCGTTATGGTGCGTCCCTGACAATGCTTGATACGAAATATTTCGATTTCACAGGCGGGGAATTTACCATTCCTGCAGGTAAGATAACTTCTGATGTAGCCACCCTTCATCTGAAAAACCTTATGGGTAATGGTGAACAGCAGGAAGGCTCATTGCCTCTTGACCAGGACTATCTCGTGCCAGTACGTATAACAGCGTCAGACATTGACCTCCTCGAAACCTCGTCTGTTGCATATTATGTCGTGAAACGTTCTTCCAATATCACCGTGGCAGCACAGCTCGGTACAGGCAACTGGATTAATTTCCCTACACTTGACAAATATTCCGACAATTCATTGGTGTTCAATAATCTGACTGCCGTTACATACGAGGCACTGATATATATTGATGACTTTCTTACAACCATTACTCCGGAAGATGGTGCACCACAATTTGTAAATATCTCAACAATAATGGGCAAGGAACAGTATCTGCTCCTTCGTATCGGTGATACGGAATTTGAGCGCAAACAGATTCAGTTCGACGGGTCAGGTACCTCTGTCGGATTCGGAAAGATGCCAAAGAGGGATGACAAGAAAAATCTTGAAGCCGGCCGCTGGTACCATATTGCTGCAACGTATGACTATGCGACCCTCAAGGCCCGTGTCTATGTGGACGGCAGGCTCCAGAGCGAATCCAATGGCAAAGAGCTGAAGGAGGGGAGTGTAATAAACCTTGCAGACAGGGCGTATTACGACTTCTATGTCAATCTTCCGGAAGACCGGAAGCCTCAATATCAGGAATATGCTGGTCTCAATGAAGCCTACCAGTTCTTCATCGGCCGTTCCTACAACGAATACCGCCCGCTTTGCGGCAAGATAGCGGAGGCGCGCGTCTGGTCTGTCGCAAGGACCCAGGAGGAAATATATGACAATATATACGAAATTGCTGACCCTGAATCGCATCCCGAGCTGATAGGCTACTGGAAATTTGATGACGGCAAAGGGAATGTCGTGAAGGACTATTCGCGGTATCATAATGACGGCGTTTCAGAAATAGACCTCACATGGCCTTCCGGAATTGAGATACAGAAGATATATGACCAGGAATAATCTTTTCGGACCTGTCTACTGCAAAAGCCAGGTAGAAGATTGGCAACAAGATATATTACTAAACCTATACGACAATAATAACAATTAACACAAAACAACATGAAGACAAAATCAATGTTTACCATTTTCGCAGTCTCTGCACTTGCACTGGCTGCCTGCAAACCGGACGGCCCGACCACACCTCCGGAGCCTGTTACACCTGAATACATCCCGGGAACTCTCGTGGCAGAGGACAACCGCACATCAGTGACCCTCAGGGAAGGTACAGACGAGACAAGGACCCTTGCATTCACATACCAGACCGACAAGGAACTTTCGGAAGCACGCACCGTGACCGTTGCTGTAGATGCTGCTTCAACCCTTCCTAAGGCCAACTACGAACTGTCCGGGACTTTTGCGGTGGCAGAGGGCGCGGACGAGTCTGACCTTCAGACAATCACTTTCAAGGCATCTGGCCTTCAGGCAGGGGAGTACACCCTTGTGCTTACGGAGACTGTTGAGGACGGGCAGATTGCCTCCGAGCCATTGGAGTTCAACGTGACTGTACGCACAGTTTCGGAAGTTGACTATGAACTTGACACTGAGACTTTCTGCGTGCTGTACGTGAACACGGATGTATATTCTCCTCTTTTGGCATCAGCTTATTATATGTATAAGACAGATGCGCATGATTTTAGTGCTCCTGCTATATGGGCACGCTATTGCGGAAATATCGTAAACCTTAGGGGTGCAAACCTCAAGGACAATGACGGGTATGCAGAGCTTGTGTTGGGAGAATATATGAAGAAATCCCTTGCAGAGCGTGCCAAATACATCTATCCTCTCCAGGACCAGGGACGCAAAGTCTGCCTTGCATTGGAATGCGGCACTACCGGACTGGGATTCTGCAACCTTTCTGATGAGCAGATTGATGATTTCGTGGCACAGGTGAAGAACATTGTGTTTGACAATGAACTTGATGGGGTGAATTTCTGGGACAGGAATACCGGATATGACAAGGATGGTGCCCCTGAATTTACCAAAACTTCCTACCCTAAGCTCATCAAAAGGATGAAAGAGGTTCTTGGAGCAGGCAAGCTTGTGACACTTACTGACGTTGGCAGGCCAACAGAGTCATTCCATGATGTCTCTGCTTCAGGGGATATAAAGGTCGGTGAATACCTTGACTATGCATGGTCAGGATATGGCTCGATAGAGGGTGACTGCCTTGTCCATGACCCGTATGGTGATTCATTTGGCGTTGATGCCTCAGAAGTGCACAAGCCTATAGCAGGACTCGCTGAAGAGAAATATGGCTGTATCTATCTTGCTGACTATGGAAAAAATTCCGGTGAAAACCTGGAGCTCATGAATATGATAGAATATGTAGCTACTGTTGATAATCCAAAATTTTTCGTTGTATCCGAGACCCGCTCTGCAATGCACACTGGTGTCCCTGATGGTGGGGAGGGTTGGCCAGGAATGGGGCTACCTGTAGTATATGTTGTTTTGCATGCCCCTAAAGATAAAATCATAAATATTGAATGGGACTACGACTACAGTTTTCAATGGGGTGCAGATGCGTCCCCATTGAGTCAATATTATTACGAAATGTGGGTGCCATTGATGTAATGCTGATGCCATAAGATGACTATGGCGGAGCCTTGATTTTGTCTCCATAGGCTGACTCTGGAAATATCGGGTTGCCAGCCATAGTTTGACTGACTGCACAAAGACCATAATTTGATTTTTTGCGATAGTGTATCAGATAATTTTTATATTGGCGGAAATCCGTCATACGGCCATAGCCTGAATGTTGAAACCTATCCGTTCATTGGTGGAGGGTAAGGCTACTTCGCAAAAGACTGGGAATAATTTCCCTGCCACAAGCAAATAAACAGAATATGCCGGGTCAGATTTTTGAACCGGCATATTTTTATCTCTCTCATGCTTCTTCTTGCCTGTTCCGCCTGAAAAATACCCCGGTACCATAACTTTCCAACCCACAAACCGGCCTGTGTTTACAATGTCTTTACTACCAAGAACTATGAAGTTCCTAGTAGTGTTGCTGTATGCCCGAGCCTCTCAGTATGTCCTTACTAAGTTTCTTACGCAATTTTTTTCTACATGAGAACATTATGCCACAAGAAATGAAAAATAATGTCGTTTATATCAATATTTTTGCAAAATCAATTTTGATCCATATATTTACACTCGGATTGTAGTCAGATTTTGAGATAAATTCTCCAAGGCTGATATTTACAGAGCATTTGCCGGTTCCGGTGAATGCTCTGCTTGATTAAGAGGAATGCGGATACCGTACTCTTTAAGCGGCTTCCTGCTTCAGCGTAAGATTCTTTTCTTCCATTTTGCGCAATATTTGGTTACGAAAAAGATTAGCGGACTTCTGAGAGAAAGGTTTATAGTTTTATTGCCGATAATATTTCTGACAACGAGGAGTCTGTCGCATTCGCACGATACGGTAATACTAAAAAATCAAGTAATAATTATTGGAATATATATTGTGGATAAGGTTATTATCATTA
>JAMPAT010000035.1 GCA_023667095.1 Bacteroidales bacterium | reverse complement strand
CACAGACATGAAAGCGGTGCAGGTTGGTATTTGCTATGGCCAACCTGCACCGTCTTTATGCAATATATGTCTTCGGAGGCATGTGAGCATGCCAGGTTGGTTGAAAAGATGACCAACCTGTACGCCACAGGTTACTCCTCTTTCTTTTCAGCCTTCGATTCGAGGAAAAGCTCGTCCATCTGGAGCTGGTCTATGTATGAAGGGGAATCAATCATCACATCGCGGCCCTGGTTGTTCTTAGGGAATGCAATGTAGTCGCGGATTGTCTCCTGGCCGCCGAAGAGGGCGCACACACGGTCGAAACCGAATGCAAGGCCTCCATGAGGCGGAGCACCGAACTTGAACGCATTGATTATGAAGCCGAACTTGTATTCTGCATCCTCCTTGCTGATGCCGAGGATCTCGAACATCCTCTGCTGCATCTCAGCCTCGTGGATACGGATTGAACCGCCTCCAAGCTCGGTACCGTTGAGTACGAAGTCATATGCATTGGCGCAGACTTTCTCAAGGTCTTCCTTCCTGTCGCTGTAGTAAAGGTCTATATGTTCAGGCTTAGGTGCAGTGAACGGATGGTGCATTGCGTAGAAACGCTGTGTCTCATCATCCCACTCGAACAGAGGGAAATCCACGACCCAGAGCGGTGCAAAGTTAAACGGGTCACGGAGTCCGAGACGGTTGCCCATCTCAAGACGGAGCACTCCGAGCATAGTCTGCGCTTTCCTCTTCTCGCCGCAGAGGACAAGCATCATGTCGCCTTTGGAAGCACCGAGACGCTCTGCCACAGCCTGCAGCTGTTCCTGAGTATAGAACTTGTCAACAGAAGACTTTATGCTTCCGTCTGCATTTACCTTTATATATACAAGTCCCTTGGCACCTACCTGAGGCCTCTTCACCCACTCTGTCAGCTCGTCAATCTGCTTGCGCGTATATTCTGCAGCACCCTCGACATTGATTGCACCAACATACCCTACGCTGTCAAATACAGAGAATCCATGTCCCTGCACCAGGTCTGTAATCTCATGGATTTTCATTCCGAAACGGATATCCGGCTTGTCTGAGCCGTAAAAGTCCATTGCGTCATACCAGCTCATACGTGGAATCCTGTCGGCAATCTCCACATTCAGGACATTCTTGAAGAGCGTCCTCATCATTCCCTCGAAAGTGTTGAGCACATCCTCCTGCTCCACGAATGACATCTCGCAGTCAATCTGTGTGAACTCAGGCTGGCGGTCTGCACGCAGGTCCTCGTCACGGAAGCAGCGCACAATCTGGAAATAACGGTCATAGCCGGCAACCATAAGGAGCTGCTTGAATGTCTGAGGTGACTGCGGAAGCGCGTAGAACTGCCCGGGATTCATGCGTGAAGGCACGACAAAGTCACGTGCGCCCTCAGGGGTAGACTTGATAAGATATGGAGTCTCTATCTCGAGGAAATTCTTTGCGTCCAGATAGTTGCGTACCTCATGCGCAATCTGGTGACGAAGCTTCAATGCTTTCTGCAGAGGGTTTCTGCGCAGGTCAAGATAGCGGTATTTCGCACGGAGTTCCTCACCGCCGTCGCTCTCGTCCTCTATTGTGAAAGGAGGGGTATTTGCCTTGTTGAGAACCTTTATTTCAGATATTGCAATCTCAATGTCACCGGTCGGCATCTTAGGGTTCTTGCTCTGGCGTTCGATGACTGTTCCGGTCACCTGGAGCACCCATTCACGTCCGAGGGATGATGCAGTCTCAATCAGCTCCGGTGCTGCAGACGCATCCACAACGAGCTGCGTAATTCCATAACGGTCACGCAGGTCGACAAATGTCATTCCTCCGAGTTTCCTTGATTTCTGTACCCATCCGGCAAGTGTCACGACCTGTCCGGCATTTTCAATGCGGAGTTCACCGCAAGTATGTGTCCTGTACATTGTTATATTTTTAAAATTTGCAATCAACAATAGCGTGTGGAGCGATGCAGACAATCCTGCATTTTCTCCGGAAGCAACAAGGCCCTGTCCAAAATCCAGGACAATGCCAATACACAGCCAAAGCCATAAAAACAATTGCCGGCCAATCCATGCAGACCAGCCGACAAAATTAAGAAATTATAATTGAATTACGTTCAAAAAAGGAACATTTAGGCATAACGCCTAATCACACAGATATGACTCAAAGTGCTGTCCGCTGCATTCCATTGTCCTCACCCGGGAAGGTGCAGAGGACGGCGAGAGGGCAAACGGCTGCATCTTCACATTTGAATACGACTTCGAGCCGACAGATTCACGTGTGTATGTATTGCTTGTCGGCTGCTCCGATGTGAAGAGCAGGAACTGGTACTGGTAGACGTCCGCTGTAGAACCAGGTGCCGAGAGCCAGTACAGCGTATCCCCGATATATCCGATTGCAAAGTCGCATCCTCCCCAGTATGTCGAGAAACCGTCTGACATCCCGAGATAAGCATAATTGGACCTGTACATCCCGCAAGGCTGCGCCCCGACAATGATGGCATGCAGTTCCTCATCATAATAGCCGACAAGCTCCGGAGTGAAGTCACGCATGTCTGACATCCCGCTTATGATTACCTGCGAGCTGTTCTGCCTGTAGATGTCAACCCTGTAGCTGGAAGTTGACGCAGTGGTCGATGTCGCTCCCGTAACACGTGTCGTGGCAGTGGCCTTGAATGCCCCGAGGAAATCATCCATTGTCCTTGTTCTGTCAAATTCAGCTGCAGAATGTCCAAGGGTTGAAGCAGACCGTACCTCAACCGCCACATCCCCGAAACTGTTGAACACAGCAACCGCAAGAGTATATTCAAGCCCTTCGGCAAGATTCTGGAAAGCAGTCGTGAAGCCATCTCCATTTGCAGCATCTATTATCTCTGCAGACACAGCATTGCCGTTGGAAGCCACAAACTCAGCCAGCGGCATGTTCCTGTTGGCATTCACGAGATAGTCAAAGATGTCTGTCCTTATGCAGAGATATTTCATTGAGACCGCATTTGCAGTCTGGATATGCCAGAGCAATGATGAATACTGCGAATACTGTCCTGTCTCATCCCGGTAGAAGCTGAAGTCAACCGTTTTCGGGAGATACTGTCCGTCCGGATCGAAGGTGAACCTCGTATGGAACAGGCGGCATGGTTCGCCGGCCTCATCATATGCAAGGGCAACAGCCGTAAAGTTTCCTCCCGGGATGCTCCATAGCTCAGAATAGTCACTGTACTGGTCAAGCACCGGATAAGGTCCAGGAGCCTCGCCATTTATCAGCATTGTGCGCACACGTTCAAGCGCAGCTTCATCGGCAGTGATGTCGCCCGGAATGACGGTTGCCTTGTATGACTTTACGTATTCATTGATATAGAATGAAAGGCGCGGAGCCTTGAATCCGGTCTCGGTGGTCTCCTCCCCGTCAAAGTCAATCGCCATCAACGGAGTCTCGTCGGCATCCGTCTCGAAGACAAGGGTTTCCTCGCCACGTGCGAAATAGCCCTCTGACACATAGTATATAAGGTAGAAGCTGAATGTGCCCTTGCCATCGTATGTACATGGATATGCACTGTACATGCTGTTATCCCCCTGATAGACAGCCATGTCGGATACCTGTACATATTCATTGTAGTTGGAATTGAAATATCCTATTGACTGCGCAGGGACAACACATGTATTGTCATCTTTGAGTATAAACTTGAATCCGACTCCGCTCGCCCAGTCATTTACACGGAAGATATTCGCCCCTGCTGCCTTGTCCACTTCGAGCCCGGATGTCCTTCCGGTATAGAAGGCATTATAGTTGAAAGTGGCGGTCTGGCGGACTTCCTCACCATCTTCATTTATCCTGTAATAAGGTTCCCAGGTAAGTTCAAATGATGCCGAGACATCCATCTTGTCCGTGTACTGGGACACATACGCGCTATTGTCACCGAGATAGGCATCCCTGTCACGGATATATAGTGTAGTCTTCACGTTCCCTCCCATAAGGAGCCTGGAAAGGTCCACAGATACCGGCACTGTCACAGAATATTCCCCGTCAGGGATGGTGACAGTCTCAGGAGCTGTAAACAGCCCGGAATCTGTCCCGCGGTTCAGGATATGCACAGTGTATGAGCCCTTGTTTCCAGGACGGGCAATCTGCACGTCAATTGTCCCTTCGGAAAAGTCAGTCGGGAATTCCTTCTCTATGGACGACTGGATGAAATGTATTTCCTTGCAGTCATCATAATTGGGATTGTACAACGGCCCCTCCTGCGTCTTGGAGCACGAGGTCCCGGCCATAAGGACAATCGCCGGGATTATATATCTAAGTCTTTTCATCATTGCTTTCATCACGGATTCTGGTCTTCTTCGTTGATATTCGGATTGGCGTCAAGCTCATCTTTCGGAATCATGAGCACCCAGTCGTATGTGTCAGGGTCAGCAATGTTGATTCCGTTACGGTTCATTGTGGTAATGCAGTCTGACGAAAAGCCGTCCTCTGCACTTCTTGCCACGCCCTGGCCCAGGCGGCGCACGTCAAAGAGCCTGCCATATTCTCCCCACAGCTCTACCCTTCTCTGGATAAGGATATTCTCAAGGAAAGAGCCGGTCCATGTGGTTGTAGTAGCACCAAGCATTGTACCACGGTAGCTGGCAGCATTGTATGCAGGGTTACGTGGAGCCATCACTGTGTTCATGAGCGAACGTGCCTCATCATCGTTGCCGTCACGGAGCGCAGCCTCAGCCGCTGTAAAATACATTTCCTCAACCCTCATATATGTATAGTCACCGAGCCATGCCGCAACATTGGAGAATGAAAACTTGGAGGAGACATACGGGCTTTCCCTGTCATCCGGATTCCACCACGCACGGCGGATGTCATTCTCGCTGATATGGTTATAGAGCTGCTTGCTGATGATTTTCGGTGCCGCCTGCGCGTATGCGCCTGAGACATTGTCCATGTGGGTGAAGAATCCGGCATACGCTCCGGACTGCTCTGAATTGGCAATCCCGGCACCCCACATCACATTGGCATTGCTGATATCATTCATTCCGCCCATAAGCTCGCTCTGCCCGCCTACAGAATAAGGTCCGTCTTCTATCACCTTCATAGCCGCATCATACGCACCGGTCCAGTCCCCCTCGACAAGGCACACCCTCGACTTGATTCCGAGCGCGACATACATGTTGATATGGGACTTGTTGTTGTCAGCAAGGGCTGTAGCCTGGCCCTTCTCCAGAAGTTCAATTGCCTTGTCGATATCCTCGTCAATCCTGTCATAGACTGCACGCAGGTTCGAACGTGGCTTTCCCACAGTATTGATAGTTGTTCCCTCTGTGTAAAGCGGAACACCAGGGTCATTCCAGCGTGTTGCACCGTTCATAGCATTGTAAGGAGCACGTGCGAACCATGTCGCAAGGTTCAGGTAGGCCAATGCCCTGATGGCGTATGCCTGTCCAACGACATAAGAAACGTCAGCCTCAGTGCCTTCCATCGTATCCTCAGCTCCGATGATATAGTTGGCATCAGCTATCCATTTGTAGTTGGCATACCAGACGTCATATCCGCGGAATGCGGAAGATGAATAGTATGATTTCACGCTGTAGACATGGTCAAACCAGAACCATCCGTTCCCCTGTCCCTGCATGATCAGGTCATCAGCCATGACCTCCAGTGCAATATTGTATGCAGAAATGCCGAAACACTGGTGAGTGTTGGATGTGGTTGTCCATCCTGCCGTCCACATTGAACGGTAGATTCCGTTGACCGAGCTGATTGCCGTAGAGGCTTCCCTGAGGAGTTCCTCGCCTGAACCAGAGTCAGTCGGGGAGAAATCCAGCAGTTCCTGGTTGCAGGCCGAAGCACCTGCCATAACCAGTAAAAGTAAAATATATAATCTTTTTCTCATCTCTTCTGCCTGTTAAAAGTTCAAATCCAGACCAAACACCATTGCCCTTGAAGGTGCATATGTGTATGATACGCTTCCTGTAAAGTTGTACTGCGGATCCATTCCGTCCAGATGGTTGAACATCGCGATGTTGTCTACCGTAAAAAATACCCTGAGCGACTTCACGCTGATTTTTGACATCCATCTCTGCGGGAACGTGTATCCGAGCGTGATATTCTTGATTGCGAAATATGACGCATTGACAAGCGAGCTGTCATCAGTAGGATATGAGCCGCCTATCTCCAGCAGAGGCACATCTGTGATATCGCCTGGCTTCTGCCATCTGCGCAGAACATTCCTGTGCCAGTTGTTGCCGGCATACTGGACCCGCATCGTACCTCCATAAAGCCCGTCATAGACCTTGCCGCCAATCGAATATGTAGCAAGGAAAGAGAAGTCAAGGTTCTTGAATATGACAAATGATGACCCGATGCTTCCCATAAGCTTCGGTTCACGGCTTCCCATATAGTATTTGCTGAGGTTGGCCATTGTGACATTGTCAGTCACATATTCTTCGCAACGCATGTTCGCCACCTGGCCGTTCTCATTCACAGAAGGCGTCCAATAGGCATAATAGAGCTGCTTTCCTGTCGCAGGGTCCACTCCGGCACGCTTTGAGACATAGAATGTATATATCGGCTTGCCTACCTCGATGATTGACGCACCTGAACTTATCGAATTCTGCGAAGTGGTAAGCTCAATGACCTTGTTGCGGTTGAATGAGCCCATCAATGTGGCGTCCCACCTGAAATTCTCCCTTTGGAAGACTGTACCGCGGAAAGAAAGCTCCAGGCCCTGGTTGCGCATTGAGCCGACATTGTCATTGTATCCGGTAAATCCGGTCGAGATGGCAAGAGGATTGGCAAGCAGCATGTCAGATGTCCTCCTGTTGTAGTATTCTGCAGTCACGGAAAGGCGGCCCTTGAACATTGAGGCCTCGACCCCGACATTCAGGTTCGCATTCTTCTCCCATGTGATGCTGCGGTTCTCCAGCTTCGATGCAAATGCACCGGCATCGCTGGCATTAGGCCATGTGTAGTCATAAAGGCCCTGCCATGCGTAATATGAGCCGAGGTTGTCATTGCCCTGCACTCCGTATGATGCCTTCAGCGTCATGTTGCCCAGCCATGACTGCGTCCTGGCCATCCAGCTCTCATTGGAGATCCTCCACGAAGCTCCCACAGACCAGAAATTGCCCCAGCGTCCTGTCTTGTGGAAACGCGAAGAACCGTCTGTACGCCAGCTTGCATCCACATAATACCTGTCCCTGAATCCGTAATTAAGCCTTGTGAAATACGACTCGATTGCGTAGTTATTGGAATAGCTCGTGTTGTCTGAAGTAGTGACCGCAGGCGCGAGCTCATCTATCCCGTCCATTATGCCGGTCTTCTGTCCCTGCGCATAATTGTAACGGTAGCGGTAGAACTCGTGTCCGAGGAGCACCTTGATGTCGTGCTCGCCGAAAGCCCTGTCATAGTTGACTATCTGGTTGAATGTGTAGCTCAATGTCCTGGAATTTGTCTTGGTCAGACGGCCTCCCTGGGCAGCTGCATTACCATGGTATTTGTCATTGACAAGAGTCCTCTGGTAGTCGTTGAAGTCTGTACCGAAGTTCACGGAGAATTTCAGGCCATAGAGGAGGGCGTCCTTGTTGACTGTACCGAGAGTTATATAGCTGCGGGCAGAGAGCGTATTCCTCTGGTAATAGGCTTTGTTGTTGTAAAGTTCAGCCTTTGAGTTGAATCCCTGTGCGACAGGCCTGTTGGCAAAGCCGTTGTCATCCTCTGCACCATATTCATATTGCAGTGCCCCGTTCTGGCCAAGCACATTGTTTCCGGCCATATCCTTCTGGTAGACAGGATATACAGGAGCCATGAACTGTGCTGTATACCAGACATTGGAAGTGGTTGCCCCGCTGAAATCCTGATAATCGGAATCAGTATGCGCAAAATTGGCATTCATGCCTATCTTGAACCAGTCGTTTGCCTGGGAATCCACACTTACACGTCCTGAATACCTGTCAAAGTCGGTATTCTGCAGGATACCGTTCTCCTTGTAATAGCCCATGGAGACGAGGTAGTTGATTTTCTGCGAACCTCCGCTGACAGAAAGCACATGTTCGGTACGTATCGCTGAGTTGTTGCTGATTTCATCCATCCAGTTCTCATTCCATGCAGCAGAGGCATCGGACATTATCTTGCCTGTGGACGGATCAATCAATGTCTCCCATGTGTAATTCTTGTAGGGATTGTAGTATTCGGGATTCTTCAGTCCTCCGATTGTCTGCCCGAGATTGGCTGAAGCATACCGTGAAGCTCCGTCGAAATCCATTCCGGTACCATACTGCGCACTGTTGCGCAGAGCCTCGTAGGTCAGCTCCACAAAATCATCCATTCCGACGAGGTCATAACGTTTGAGTGCCCTTGAAGCGACTCCGACAGTACCTTTGTAGGATATGTTGGCACGTTCCTCCTTGCCGCGGCGTGTAGTAATCACGATGACTCCGTTTGCACCCCTTGCACCGTAGAGCGCACCGGCAGACGCATCTTTCAGCACTGTCATTGTCTCTATGTCAGCCGGGTTTATTGCACTCAATGAACCGTCATAAGGGATTCCGTCCACAACATATAGAGGTGTCGAGGCCGCATTCACAGAACCGATACCGCGTATCATGATTGAAGCACCTTCACCAGGCTGTCCGCCACCGGAAGACACCTGCACTCCGGCTACGGCTCCCTCAAACGATTTGGTGACATTCCCGACTACCCTTTTCTGGAGTTCATCCCCCCTGACAACGGCAGCAGAACCGGTAAACGACTCTTTCTTGGCTGTTCCATATGCCACGACCATCGTCTCGTCCAGGACAAGGGATTCCTCCTGCAGCACGATATCCACCGCTGAACGTCCTGCAACCTTTACTGTCACACTTGTATATCCTATGCAGGAGACGGACAGGACCGCATCAGAGGGTACATTTTCGAGAATATATTCACCGTCAAGCGATGTGCTGGCTCCCTGTACTGTGCCCTCCACAAACACTCCGGCACCCACGACAGGCTGTCCCTGACCGTCTGTAACCACACCTTTCACGACAAGATTCTGTGCAAAGGCCGGGAGACAGGTGACAAGCAAGACTATTCCTGCCAATATTGATGATACTTTATTTTTCATGTTCGGTTAAATAGCGTTTCTCTAAAATTTTCATGTTGTGTATGGCTGTCCAGATGTCATCTCCGTCGAGATCTGCCCTTGCCGGAGCCATAACGGTCACAAGAGGGAACAATTCCTTGTCCCACGGAGCTGTAAGCATGACCTCACCGCATGATGCAGTTTCCTGCCCGGCAGACATTTTTGCCAGCTGCACATCCTCTTCCGGAGCTGCTGTTGTTGTCACTGTAGCGTATTTCGTTATCCTGTCACCGACAGAATTGACTGCTGTACCGATTACAGTATATTTTGTGGAAGGCGAGGCATTGAGCCTGTAGGCCAGTCCTCCTCCATTTATATAAGGGATATTCTCTTCGGCGATGTCATGCCCCAACTCCTCATCGGCGACAAGGTCCGGATATCTTGACACAGGGATATTTGCAAGTGCAGATGACTGGAACCAGGCAAAGCGTGCGCTCACGATATCCACACCTTTGAACCCGGCAGTCACGATATTGTGTGTCGGCCCGTAGGTCTCGCTGACAACTGCAGAGACTGCAAACCAGGCCCTGTCTGTCAACTCCGTCTTTGTCGTCACAGAATTGACGCACAGGGTCTCCTCACCTCCGGCATCAGTCGCAAGGGTTGACAAGGTATATGACGCACCTGCCGTTGCAGATGTAATCAGTACACATCCGTTGTTGGAATTGGTACCGGCAAGATGCGCCTCAGTACCAGCGTAGCTGTATCTCTCATCACGCAGGAATGCCTTTATCGCCTCAGTGTCCGAAGGGTCAGGGAAGACCTGCCTGAACGAAGATGTCGGAAGCGTCCTGTACCTGATTGACTTGACATCCTGGCCCATCCATAGGGCAATCACGGAATTCATCCATGTATATCCTGCCGCCGCATACGAATTTGACAGATAATAAGACTGGCTGAACCATGGGCTTCCTCCGAAATTAGGCCCGTCGGATTCGCCTAATGCCTTGGTCTTGAAAGTAGCATATGACAGTCCGGATGTCACCTCGCCCTTTATTGTCATTCCGAATGCAATTACTGCGTATGTCATCTCGGAAGTAAGCCCTGTCTTTGTCATCGAGCTGGTTCCCGACTTGAGGACAGAGCCGAGGGCAAGCTGGAGACTGATCCCCTGCTGCCGGGCATATTCAAGGATTGCAGTATGGTATGACTCTATGATTTCCTCCTCTGAAAGGCGGTTCAGGAGATACGCAGGCACCACATCATAATAATAGAGGTCACCTGCGACTGCATATATGTCGTAGGCCACGGCATCCGCTACAATATCTGTAGGCACTATAAGATAAGCCGGCACATCATCCACGGAAGTCGTGAAATCAAGCACAGCCTCATCTGAGTCCATCCAGTTCTGCGGATTTGCAGACACGGCTTTCACGGAAAACCTGTATTCCGTTCCCTTGACAAGGTCAGTCATTGTAGCCTTAGGCTCGGCCGTAGTGTATGTTTTCCCCCCGATTGTGTATTCATATCCGGCAGCCCCCTCCACCATCGACCATGTAATCACAGTCCTTGATGCGTATGCGCAGCCAAGCGTAATCTCCGGTGCGGCAAGAGGAAGGAGTTCATCCGTGAACACATGTACATAGGTACAGTCAGATGACACGAAAGGCTCTTCAGCGTCTGCCCTTACCGAAATGACATATTCAGTATGGTTGTCCAGGCCTGAGAATGCCATGCGCCGGTCAGTCACCGTCTGTTCCTCTCCGCCGTCAAACACCAATGTGTACGACACTGCATTCTCGACGGCATCCCATTGAAGGACGAAACCGTCAGATGTCAATGCACGGACCTTCACATCCGGCTTTTCCAGCCTATAGCTGCAAGGAGCCATCGGGTCCTCCTCATGGGAGCATCCTGCAGCCAATATAAGAGCGGCAACGGCCGCAAATAAAAATATCAGATTCTTTTTCATGGCCATCTTAATCATTCAACAGTTACATCAAAAGTCTTCTCTATAGCAGTACCGTCCGAAACTTTGACAGTAACGGTACCCTTTGACACTCCCTTGATAGTCATGACACCCTCCGCGAGTGAAATGTCAGCATATCCGTTTGCAGAGACGCTGTAGACAAGCACCTGCACAGACGGGAAATATTCTGAAAGGTCAACAGACACGGATGAACCGGCACGGACCGTGACAGCAGGTATGTCAGCCATCCTTACGACTGTCTTCAGCAGGCTGTATGTGTCCAGCACACCGGTTCCCATCAGGCCGGCATGGCTTGCCGGATAATATGAATCCATAGGCCTTGTACTGCTCAACAGGGCCTGGCGCAGCATTTCTGATGTCAGCCCCTTCCTTTTCTCTGCTCCGTAATAATAGCTTACAGCCAGGGCGCACGCGCCTGAGACATGCGGACATGCCATGGATGTTCCCTGTATGCTTTCATAGGCAGATGAACCGTCCTCGGCAACGCTTGTGCTGTAGACACCGCCATAAGTGGAATTGAGCGCAAGGTCACCTCCAGGTGCCGACATTGAGACCCATGTCCCGTAGTTGGTATAGTTTGCAGGTGTCCCAAGGTACGAGATTGACGCCACATTGACCGCAGCAGGGTCAGATGCAGGGTAGTTCAATTCGTCAGAATTGTCATTTCCAGCAGCAAAGATCACTATTCCGCCTGCCATCGGACCCACCTGGTTGCCGTTTTCATCGATGCCGGCATATTTCACGAAATATTCCATTGCACGTGACAGTGCGGAATATACTCCCCGCTTCCAGTTTGTAGCGGAGATGGCCCCTGCCGTATAGCCCCAGCTGTTCTGGCTTATTACGGCACCGTTGTCTGCGGCATATTTCATGGCACGGACCTGCCCGCCGATTCCTGCTCCGGAAGAGCCGGACTCAGAAGCACCGAGAGTCTGCAGGGTCATGATCTTCACGCCGTCACCCTTTCCTGAGCCTCCGGCAATGCCATTGACACCGATTCCGTTGTTGTTGACAGCGGAAACAGTCCCGGCGACATGTGTACCGTGCATATTGTCCGCAGAAAAGGTAATCATGCCGGAGCCGTCAACGAAATTATATCCATATATGTCATCGACATATCCGTTGCCGTCATCATCGATTCCGTTCCCTGGAATCTCATCCTTGTTGACCCACATGTTGGCAGCAAGGTCCTCATGGTCATATTTGACCCCCTGGTCGATTACTGCAACGATGACATCAGGATTTCCCGTGCACAGCTCCCATGCCTTCCAGACATTGGCATCAGCACCCATGACCGTATTCACTGCACCGACTGTTCCGGTGTTGTTGTAATGCCACTGGAGCATCTGCGCCCTGCTGCCCTCATTGAACGGGAAGTGTGCTGTCCTGCCAGCCGATGCTGAGGCCATTAAAGGTTCACAAGGCAGTTCTGCAGAAGAATATTCAGCCGACACTGTCGGAAGGGAATATTCTATGATATCTATATCCTTGCATGCTGAAAGCAGTGAAGCGACCTGTGCGGTAGGTACGGAAGGGTCATATTCAGCTATGTACCACAGATGCAGCCCCTCCTTTCTTGTCCTTTCCTCAAAACGTCCGCACTCAGGGAAGAGGCGTTCAAACTTGACCGTACCGAGCTCAGTAAGGACACGGTCTATCTGGTCAATCCCGCTTCTGCCGGCCGGCACTCCTGCCCTGGTAACTATTGCAGAGGCACTGTCCTTCAATTTGACAATGATCTCTCCGTCTATCGCCGCGACAGATTCATTGACAACGACCGGCCCGTCATTGCCTGGTTCATCAGCCGAGATGTATCCTTTGCCGGTACATCCTGCGATTCCGGCAGAGGCGAGAGCCAGAATCAGCCCTTTGTAAATTTTCTTCATCCTCATAATCTAAATCTATTCCTTTACGCAACGTACCTGATGGCAGAAGTTCTCGGCTCCTGCAAAATATGTCGCTGAATTGCTGTTGAAATCTACCCGGAACGAACGCGGAGACTGACGCTCGGTATATTCATGGGCAGTCCAGTAATATGCCCATCCGCTCGCATAGTTGTGCGTGTTACCTATTGTCGGATAAATGTTGCCGGCCATCGGATAATAGTCCCCGGTCCTCCTCCAGACACGTCCGCAGTCTTTCTCCGCATTCCATTCATAGTCAGGATTCACACCGTTTTCATCATATTCCCCAGGCCCTCCGCCGACCTTGTAGGAAACCACTCCATCCTGGTCTGCAAGTCCATATAGATTCTTTCCCGGTATCTTGTAGCCGACAGGGCACGGATCGAATATTGTCTTCACATCTGCTGACCACAAGGAAGATGCAAGCGTCTCCATATCGGTTGAAGTCGTGTACCAATGTGATGCATTGGCATACGGATAGATAAAGCATGTCGGGTTTGCAACGGCAAGAGGAATATTTCCAGGAGCCGCCGTCAGGTTCTTCGCTGAAAAGTCCTGTCCGATGACCCACTGTGCAGAACCGTCACCGACTTCCCAGTTAGGCTCATTGCATGAAGCCACATTTCCGCTTTCAAGGTTGGCACGGTAAGGTGAACGTGCAGGCATGAACGGATCTTTCCTGCCCCACTGGTAGAACATGCCCCTGTTGTTGACATCCATCGGAGTGTTGTTCAATGCACCGAGATTCCTGTCCATAATCTGCGCTACCGCCTGTCCGGCCGGATTGATATGGTCATGTGACGTAACATCATCGTCACAGACCCAGATATGCCAGCTCCAGAGTATGTTTCCCTTTATGTCCTTGACGGCGATAAGGGCATTTCCCTCCATGCGTCCGGTTGTAAATGTCACATATCCTCCGCTATAGACAGGTGCCCCGTCAATGATTTCACGGGACATGGTCCTGTCTCCGTCAGTCCTTGACTCCCAGAGGAGGTCTGCATATGCAATCCCCTCTATCTCAAGACCGTAGTTCTCTATATACTTGCTACGGCCGTCAGAACCTCCATTACCCTTGACTGTGGCATCGAACTTATATGTAGTGCCAGTCTTGACGAGATAGCAGTTTGAAGTCCCTTCCGCATTGAGGTCCACACTACGTTCTGCCCTCTGTACCAGCCTGATGTCGGTTTCCACGGTTTCTTCACCCCTGACAGCTGCTATCCTTACTGATGCCTCCTTCATTGACGGGCTATAGTTTACCGGGGCCTCAACCATCAGGATATTGTCATCATCGGCAGACAGGATGAACCAGCTGTCATCGGAGACATATTCCCAGGATCCGGCATTCGTCGCAATCACAATTGCAGCGGAACCACCGTCTGAATCAAAGACCACCTTTGCGTTGGATACATCCATATATAATGGGGCCACATACTCATCCGGCGCGATTTCAGTTGTGTCCGTACAGCCTGACAGCAAAGCCAGGGCTGCCGCACCGTATATTATAATCCTTTTCATAACAATCTTACAGGTTTTCATTATTTCCATGTGTCTGGGATGGATGCATAATCAGTCATTCCGGTACAGCCGGCAAATGCTCCCTTGCGGCTTGATGTCGCTGTCGCTATGGCCGACATTCCGGTAGAGGCGGCATTCAGCCTTTCATAGATATGTACCTTCGTACCGTCCACAACTGTATATGGGGATTCCCCTACTATGCCGGAGCATCCGTTGAACAGGTTGCCTACATTGGTGATTTTCTTCATGTTGTCAAAGAAATCGACAGGGAACGATGTCAGTCCGGTACAGCCGGAGAACATTGCACTTACATTTGTGACGAGGGTAATGTCCTTGAACCAGTCATTCGAGACAGATGCCAATGAAGAGCATCCCCTGAAAAGGTTGGACATGACTGTGACCTTGGTCATCCCGGCAAACAGTCCGGAAGGGATTGACTTCAACGAAGAGCATCCATCAAATATTCCGGAAATGGAAGTCACTCCAGAGACATTGCAGAACAGGTCTGCAGGGACATCGGCAAGTGATGTACAGCCTGCAAACAGGTTCGTAAGTCCGGTTGGCCTGTTGCCGTTGAACACCCCGGAGCCTGCACTCCTCAGAGAAGTACAGTCCTTGAAGACATTGCTGAATGTACCTATTGTCTCCCTGAACAGGCCGTCAGGCACCGTTGTGATTGCTGTACAGCCGGAAAAAAGGCTTGTCATGGTCGTACCTGCAGTACGTACCAGCACATTGAACGAATTTGTCTGCACTGACGACAATGATGTGCAGTTCTCAAACATGCTTGTACAGACTGAGATATTGGTGCGGTCCGCCGTGCCGAAAAGGTCATCCGGAATGGACTGCAGCCCGGTACATCCGCTGAAGCATTTCTGGAATGTAAGGGTAGATGCCGTGGTCTGGTTGGCAAACAGCCCAGACGGGATTGAAGTCAATGAGGTACAGCCGGCAAAGGCACTGGCAAACGTATTGACACTTTTCAATCCATCGAAAAGGCCGTCTGGAATTGACCTGAGCGAAGCACATCCGTTGAAAAGCAGGTCACAGGCAATGTTTGCAGTAACCGTGCTTGTCCCGAATATGTTTCCTACCGTCTCCAGCCTTGCACAGCCATCGAACGCGCTCTTGAATGATGTCGCTGCAGCAGCCCCGCTGAAAAGGCCGTCGGCAACAGACACGAGCGAAGCGCAGTCCTTGAATGCAGTCGCAAAATTGGTAATCTTGACATTTGTCGCAAACAGCCCCTCAGGAGTTGACTCCAGGCCGGCTCCTGCAAACACATTGGAAGCATTCGTCACTGCCACAAGGTCACGGAATATCCCTGCAGGGACAGTCTTGAGCGATGTGCAGTTCTGGAAAAGGGCGGAAATACTGGTCACTTTCGAGAGGCCGGCGAACGCAGTCTCAGACACGCTTTCAAGCGAGGTGCAGCCCTTGAACATAGAAGCGATATTCGTACATGCGGCACATCCCTCGAACACGTCAGAACCTACAGATTTCAGGCCGGTACATCCATCGAACATGCTTGCAAACGAAGTTACCTTTGCAAGTCCCTTGAAGAACCCGTCCGGAACTTCCTCCAATGAGGTACAGCCGGCAAATGCACTTGACATCTGCGTTACATTGACATTGTCCTTGAACAGGCCGGAAGGAACCGACTTCAATGAGGTACATCCGTTGAATATGCTGTTGAGCTGAGTAATCTTTGTAAAGCCGTCAAACAGGCCGGCAGGAACGCTTTCAAGCGATGTACACCTCTGGAATACCATATTGAAGGCATTCTTGTCCAATGTTACGTCAAATGCACCTGAATTTTTGAACAGGTCTGCAGGTATTGACTTCAGCTCGCTGCACGAAGCAAAGCAGGACATGAATTTATTGACCTTGGAACAGCCCTTGAACAGATCTTCCGGAATAGAAGTCAGCTTGCAACTGTTGAATGTATTGTCGAAAGTAGTGCACTTGCTGTTATGTGCAAACAGGCCGGCAGGGAGTTCAGTCAAGCCAGTCGTATGGAAAGTAAAACGGAAATTGGTACATTCGGTAAGCTTGTCGAACAGGCCGGCAGGTATTGATGTCAAACCGGTGCAATAGGCAAACAGGGCATTGCATGTAGTAACCTTCGGAGTATGGTCAAAGAAGCCTTCCGGGATCGAAGTCAGGCCGGTACAGTTGGAGAACATTGAGCTGACATCGGTAATTTCCGGATTCCTTGAAAGAAAATCCTTGTCTATTTCCGTAATTCCGGTCAATGTAAACATTCCTTTTACACTCTCCAGCTTAGGACAATTGTAAAGGAGGTCCGCCGGGATTGACGTAATCTGCTTGCTCGAATAGAATATATTTTCAACAGTTTCGAGATTTTCTGCATATTTCAGCAGTCCTTCCGGGATAGAAGCAACTCCGCTCTCGGCAAATGCATATTCAAACGTTGTAACATTGGCAAATGCGCCACTGTTGTCGGTCGGGATCACAGTCAGATTCTTGCACTGCCTGAAAGCCTCTTCCATTGACTCCAGGCCAAGACGGCCCCAGTTATAGACACGCAGCAGCTGATCTTTCTGGTTATAATAGGAGCCATACTCCACATATACGGCAGGTGCGGTCCCCTTGGCAGAAACGATATATTCATTCGGATCCGTATATTTATGGGATGGATATGTGTCCGTATCTACATCTTCAATTGTGCCGTCCCCCCAGTCAATGGTGCCGGTGAAACCTTCTCCGAAGAAAAGGATAGAAGTAAGGTCCTTTGATGTAACATTAAGGCCGACAATGAATGCATTGAGGTCCATGCCTGTCTGCGAGACCGTTATGACCTTCACATCATTGTTCTCCTTTCCGTCACCGGCCTTAACGGTGATGTTCACGACACGTGATTCCTCACCGGAGTTGACCAAAGGAGTGACCTTTAGTCCAGTTTCAGTCCTTTCCACTGTAAGCCACCCGTTTGAAGGGTCATCAAGTTCATAGTCCCAGTCAAAATTGGCATTTACCTGCACCTCCTTCTCCGAATCGGAAGTAGGAGCAAAAGGAATGGTCTGTGCTCCGATGGAAATATTCGCTGCACGGTCCTGGATTATCGAAACTTTTTCAGTCGCAGGTACTGCCCCCCCCGTTCCGGCAATAAGTGTTATCACTGTCTCACGGTCAGAAAGCCCGGCATTCCTGTCAATTGTAATGGCAAGTTCATTACCGTTTCTCTCAACAAGCATCCATTCGCACGCCACGGTCTCGAATGTCCAGTCCTCATCACTTGAAGTAACAATAAAGCTTGCGGTGAGCTCCCCTGCTGCCGGCATCTGGAAATTATTCTGTGATGCCGTAATCTCAAGGGTTCCGTACGGATTCTGCGTGACAGCAATGGAGACAGTCTTGTCCCCGGCTGTAATTTCCACTGTAGCAGACAATTTCCGGTCCATCCGGTTAGCATCACACGAAAGGAGCAGCTGGTCTGCATCCGTATCCTTTACCACGTCCATGAAATCATCTCCGGTAACCCTGCAGTCCCATTCAACATTAGTGTTGACATTGACCAGGACCTCTCCTCCAATGCTCTTGAACGCCACAGCGGCATTCTTTTCATCAGATGAGGAGAAAAGCGTATTCCTTGACTCCACTCCAAGTTCTGCAACAATGCCTGAAGCGCTGTCTCCCGGAACCGGATTATGATATTGTATCGTCTCCTTTGTGCACGCTGCAAACGAAAGCAGCAATGCGGCATATATTGACAATTTCTTCATCATTCCATATTTTAAACTTTACTGCTGCCTAAGCTTCACGAGATACATGTTGCCGTCGGCGTAATAGATTCCCCCGTCTGTAGCATACCCGCTGCCAGTGTAGACAACAAGGCCGAAAGTCGGGTACTTGTCAGGAAGCCCGGAAAGCAGAATTGCCTCCACTTCTGCATCGATTTCATCCGAGTATCCTACCCCGAGTGTCCCTGTCAGCATTGATGTGGAGAATCCGCCCTGCCCGGCAAAATTGACACCCACAGGGAAGAAGGTATATGTTACAGTCGCGCTTTCCTGCATTGTCATACATGCACGTCCAAGGTCTATAGTCATAGCACCCTTGTCCCTGTCATATCCGGCCACTATTTCCGTACCCTGCCTGAAAAGGTCCCTTATGACAAAGCTCTTTCCATAGACATCCTCTTCTATTGTACAATGCGTTCCGGTTCCCGGATATCCGAGAGGCTCGCCGCGGTAATACCAGTTTTCAGCATACAGGCCAAAGTATCCCAGCATACGGTAATACGGATTCTCCGCCCTTGATATCTGTGATATATCCATTGAGATTGCCATGGTTGCATCCCCTTTTGAAGCAGAGACTGTTACAGTTGCCGTCCTTGTATCCCCGGCATTGGCATCAGCCGTTACAATGGCAATCCCCCTGGCGCAGTCGCCCTCGGCTGAGATCCACGGTTCATCTGAACTGATGTTCCATTCCTGGTTTGATGCAACAGAAAAGACAAATGACTCTCCCTCTGAATCAAGGGTCACGGACTCAGCTGAATTCACATACAGCTGTACAGGGTCTGTAGACCACGCCTGGGTGACATGGATCTCCTTCGTGTCAGCCCCGTTTGCAAGAAGGACAACCGCTGTCCTCTTCATTCCCGTGACATTGGCATCAGCCGTTATCACTATGGCTCCATCCGACTTGTCAAGCCCGACCCAGTTCTCCTGGCATTCTCCGGACCAGTCAGATGGACAGGCAACAGAAACTGTCGCCGTCCCGCCACTTTCTGCAAAGGCGACTGCATCACGTGAAACTATAATCACATTTGCAGTCTCATCCTTCGTCACTTCGTCACACCCCGTGTAAAGCGGAAGTGCAAAGCACAGCAGCAATGGAAAAAAGCGTTTCATAATCATATATTTAGTATAGGTTTCCACTAATGAAAGGACCAATTTTTCGCGAAAAAACTCCTAAAGTTAAATAAAACATGCTGATTTTTTAACATTTTCCGGAAAAATTGCCATAAAAAGAATTGCCTTTCCAGTAATTGGCCGGCCACATCAGGCAAATATATTTGAATTACATCCATAATGTGGACTGAAATTATTTCTCAATCTGCAAAGTACATTACTGAGAAGAGCTGGCTTCATCTGCAGCATGAAGGAATTTTCGGGGTGCAGGTTGGTTGCTCTCTGTGCCAACCTGCGCCGGCAATGCGCTGTATATGCAATGAGGGGCACATGGAGGGAGCAGGTTGGCCAGGCAACAGACCAACCGGGGACAACGCCATGCAGTACAGACCACTGGAGAAGGTATTTTGGGGACAGGTTGGAGGCTCTCTGTGCCAACCTGCGCCGGCAATGCACTGTATATGCAATGAGGGACACATGGAGGGAGCAGGTTGGCCAGGCAACAGACCAACCGGGGACGCTGGCATGCAGTACAGGCTACTGGAGAAGGTATTTGGGGGACAGGTTGGAGGCTCTCTGTGCCAACCTGCGCCGAAAATGCGCTGTATATGCAATGAGGGGCACATGGAGGGAGCAGGTTGGCCAGGCAACAGGCCAACCGGGGACAACGCCATGCAGTACAGACCACTGGAGAAGGTATTTGGGAGACAGGTTGGAGGCTCTCTGTGCCAACCTGCGCCGGATGATTTAAGCAGCATGGCATAAGGCATCCGGATTAACGGTGCCATAAAAAGTGATATTTTACAGGGGCCATCATATACAGATTGGCTTTTTACCATTATCTTTGCTGTCCATTAAAAGCGATTGCATTTGATTCATGCAAAGGTGGATTAAATCATGGCAAACATCATTCACATATATGGAAGTTAGAGCAAAGAAAGCCCTCGGGCAGCACTTTTTGACAGATTTATCTATCGCACAGAGGATTGCTGATGCATTGGAGACAAAAGGCAGTACAGCACATGAGACAAATGCTGACGCTCCAGGCATGAGGCAAGAAAGCGCAGACGGTCCGGGCAAGGCAATGGACACAGAATCCGGCCTGACAGGCATGCAGCAAGAGAATACAGACTGCCCTGAGAAGACAGGAAAGACAGAATCCTTCTGCCATGGAAAACAGACAGACGTCCTGGAAGTAGGGCCCGGCATGGGTGTGCTTACACAATACCTCCTGCAGCGGGAGGACATCTCACTGAAAATGGTTGAAATTGACACTGAATCAGTTGATTATCTGCTCGCCCATTTCCCTCAGGTAAACGGCAGGCTTCTGGAGGCTGATTTCCTGAAGCTGAAGCTGGAGAAATTCTTTCCTGGCAAATTCTGCGTAATCGGCAACTTTCCATACAACATATCATCACAGATTTTCTTCAAGATACTGGAATACCGGGAGCAGGTACCGCAGGTAGTCTGCATGATACAGAAAGAGGTCGCCGAAAGGATTGCCGAGAAGCCGGGGACAAAGACATACGGTATCCTCTCCGTACTGCTTCAGGCATGGTATGAAATTGAATATCTGTTTACTGTAGGTGAAGGGGCATTCAATCCTCCTCCAAAGGTGAAGTCTGCTGTCATACGTCTGCGCAGAAATTCCAGGACATCTCTCGGATGTGACGAGAAACTGTTCAAGGCTATCGTCAAGACCGGGTTCAACCAGAGACGCAAGACACTCCGTAACTCCCTGAAGCCGCTGATTTCCGAAAAGGCATCACGCGAGGGCTGGTCAGACGTACAGCGCAACGGATTTGCATCGGCTCCTGTCTTTGACCTGCGCCCGGAAAGGTTGTCTGTGGAGGATTTTGTAGAGCTGGCCAATATGTTGGGATAAGATTCAGACTTTTCTGCAACGGCACCCGGCAAGATGGTCATTGACAAAGCCTGTTGCCTGCAGGAAGGCATAGCATATCGTGCTTCCGAAGAACCTGAATCCGCGTCTTTTCATGTCACGGCTCATCGCATCCGATTCCGGAGACACGGCAGGGATTTCCGACAAGGTACTGAAGCTATTGGTAACCGGGCAGTTGCCTTGAAAAAATGACAATGTGTAGCCATAGAAGCTGCCATATTCTTCGACTATAGCAAGGAACAGCCGTGCGTTCGTAATAGTTGAGCGGATTTTCAGACGGTTTTTCACAATGCCGTCAAACTGCATCAGCCTCTTGACATCATCTTCTGTCATGGCTGCCACTTTCTTCACATCGAATCCGTGGAAAGCCTTGCGGTATCCATCACGTTTCCTCAATATGGTAATCCAGCTAAGGCCGGCCTGTGCACTTTCCAGGACCAGGAATTCAAACAGAGTCCTGTCGTCCTTTACTGGACGCCCCCATTCCTCATCGTGGTAACGCACATACAGTTCATCCGTGCCACACCATCCGCAACGGCCTTCTACCAAATCTTTCATCAGATGTCATTTTTCTGCAAAGATACCATTTCCCGCCAATCTGCAACAAGCCGGCAGGAATAGTCCTCGCTATCTGCGACTTTTCTTACAGACAATTACATTTTGTACTTCTTGAATGTCAGCACGGCAGAGCAGCCTGCTTCAAGGTCAAGGAGTACACGCCCGTTGCCATTATCGGCAAGAATGGCAGTCTCATCATATGCAATACCATTGGCACTTGGCAAGAACGAATCACTGCAAGATATAAATTCCACAGAGTCAACTATCTGTCCAGAAGGTATTTTCAGTTCAAAGGTCCCTCCAACAGAAGCAGTTACAACCGCCTTTACCGGTCTGCCGTCCTTCCAGTCAAGATCAACAGATGCGCCACCCGTTGTATGGAATCCCCGGAAAGAACCGCTGTTCCATGCATCCGGCAAGGCTGGGAGAAGCTCTATCACTCCAGCATGGCTCTGCAGGAGCATCTCACCGATTCCGGCTGCCCCGCCGAAATTACCGTCTATCTGGAAAGGAGGATGCGAGCAGAACAGATTCGGAAAAGTACCGCTGCGCTGGCCGGAAGATGGATTTTCAGGATCGATTGCCGGAACCATGAGGCTTCGGAACAGTTTCCAGGCACGGTTTCCGTCACCGAGCCTTGCCCAGAAATTGATTTTCCAGGCACGGCTCCAGCCTGTTCCTTCATCTCCCCTGCGATCCAGGGTCCTGCGGCATGCCTCTGCAAGTTCCGGAGTCCCCTCAGTGGAAATCATATAGCCAGGATGCAGGCCATACAGATGCGACACATGCCTGTGGTGCACATCTTCTTCCACATAGTCCTCCAGCCATTCCTGCAGATAGCCTGCCGGGCTGACCTGCATTGGAGGGAATGACTCCATGTCACGTCTGAGTGCATCTGCAAAGTCAGCATCACAGGAGAGGATGTCCGCTGCCATGGAGGTGTTGCCATACAGTTCAGCCAGGAGCTGGACATCCATTGTCGGCCCCATGCAGATGCTCACCGGTGTACGTGACATATCTCCAGGCACATAAAAAGCATTTTCCGGAGAGGATGACGGAGCAGTTACAAGCCACCCGTGAGATGGTTCGCGGACCGTTGCCGAACGGAAAAATTCTGCTGCTCCCTTGAGAAGTGGATATATGTCACGGAGATATGAAGTGTCGCGTGTATATTCAAAATGATTCCACAGGTGTGCACAGAGCCATGCCCCACCTGTATTTGTCGCGCCCCAGGACGGATGCTCGCCAGGGGCAGTGTAGTTCCAGACATTGGTCATCATATGCAGGACCCAGCCTTCGGCTCCGTAGCCATAGAATGCCTTCGCTGTCTTTTCTCCGGATGGGACAAGGCGTTTCACAAATTCAGTGAGCGGCTCTGCAAGTTCACCAAGTCCAGCCTGCTCCATAGGCCAGTAGTTCATCTGGATGTTGATGTTAGTGTGATAGTCCCCGTTCCATGGAGTCTGTACACCGTCCGCCCAAAGTCCCTGGAGATTAGGGGGAAGGCTTCCTGGACGCGTGCTGGAAATCAGCAGATAGCGTCCGTAGTTGTAGTAAAGGGTTGCCATCGATGGAGATGGATTGTCGGCAAAGTCAGCAATACGCTTTGGGGCCGGCAGTTTGTCAGACTCGAAATGCGGAAGTGTAAGCGAGACCTTAGAGTACAGTTCCGAGTGAGCAGCAATATGGTTCCGGACGACAGGATGCATAGTATATTCATTGCAACTGCCGTTGACGGAGCCTGTGACATTCCTGCCCGGACAACAGGATGCAGCTACTGCGTTATTGGCGGTACTGGAGAGGGCCAGCTGTGGGCTGCCACAGGATTCGGGAGTTTCCGCAACTCGTGGAATGCCGGAACACCCGCAGGATGACTCCCTATCCAGCGATTCACTGCAGGCGTAATCCCTGGTTCCATACAGGACGGCAGAGACAGCGGAGGCCAGCAGGCTGTCACAATGGCGGACATAACGTTCACCAGGGAAGTCTGTGCCTTCTGCCTTGTAGTCTGTGGCGGCAGAAACAATAATCCATACTTCTGTGGCATTGCTGACAGTCAGTGATGCGGCATTTTCAGCTGACACACCGTCATTTGCTTCGGTATAGCTTGCGGCATCCTGCATACCAGTATCCGGATTATCTGTATCAATGGCTTCTCCGGCCTGGCCTTTTGTCAGGTAGTGGCATCGGGATATATTCCGGCAGTCAGATGCAGGCCCAGAGACAGTAATAGTCCCGGCATCTGAGATGATGTTCATTGCCACGCGGTATTTCATTCCGTCAACACCGGGGACACCGCTATCAAGTGTTCCGTGCAGAATCAGTGCGGGAGAGACAGTCAAGGCTTTATGTGGATGCTTAAGGTTGCCGCATGAGGTTTCGCTGGAAGATGCTCCGGAGCTGTGGCAGGAAGATTTGGAGGCAGGACATTGATGGTCACGGTCTAAGGTGGTGGCATCGGAGGAGACAGCAGGGACTGCCACGCTGGAGTTGACATCGGAGGCCACGCGGGTGACCCTGCTGGAGGCAACATTGGAAGATACACTGGTTGTCACATTGGAGGCAGCAGGAGCAGCTACCTTGGAGGCTAATGTGGTGAAGCCATGTTGTGGGGCGGCGGCGACCTCGGAGAGGGCGCGCTCTGCACGCGTCAGGCGTGCAGAGCAGGACAAGGCAGCAGCCTTGTCCGCCGCCAGGTGCACCACAATTGCATCCATATCCCTCGACACAAAATATTCTCTACTGTATTTCACCCCGCCTGATTCAAATTCCGTATATGCAATCCCCTTCCTCATGTCAAGCCATCTCCTGTAGCCCTCAACACCACCACACTGATGCAGATAATCAATCTCCAAGGAAGACAGCACCTGATAACACCCATACGTGCCGCCAGACTCCGGCTTCTTCGGCACAAAACTGCTGTACATCAGTTCCTGAGCCTCAACATTCTTTCCCTCAAAAAGCAGCCGACGTATCTCTGGAAGGCTTTTCGCGGCATCCGGATTGGCATAGTCCGCCTCCGAACCACTCCACATCGAGATTTCATTCAACACTATATGTTCATGCTCCAATCCACCGTCAGGCATCATGCCGAGACGTCCGTTGCCAAGCGGAAGCGTCTCCTCCCAGAGAGATGCCGGTTCAGTAAAATAAATTATATGGTCACTGTAATCCAGGTCTCCAGACACATCACTGTATCCTGTACATGAGACAAATGAAAGGCCTCCTACAGAAAGAATAAACCAAATGCCCTTCAACATAAAACTATAACTTTTTGGAGAAACCATTTCTACGGCACTGTTTTTTACACTTTTTGACTCAGCTGCTGGAGAAGTCCAGACATGAATAAATCTTAATTCCAGACGACTCATTTCAAGGAAAATATCCTTTTGCCCGCAATAGCCGAAAAGGCAAGGCAAAGCAATCCTACAATGCCATAAAACAGGGCATGCCACCAAAGGGATTGCGTATCCAAGGGAAGCGAAAGACCGCCATCAAATGTCACATATCCAGAGCCATCCTGAAAAGCAAGACCGGAAATATTGAATAAAAGTTCCTTACAGGAAGACAGGACCTGTTCCGGTACAAAAGGAATTGCAGAAACAACCAAAACGCAGAAGCCAATAATCAGTGCAGCAGCAGTCACTGCCTTACGCAGATTACGTTTCCTCAATGCGGCATAGGCACCGGACACCAAATCAAGTTTATCCTGGATGTCCTGTCTGTCAACCTTATCAAATGCAGCAGGCACAGGCAGAAGATCCATCTGCCTGACAAGGTCATCCATAAATCCGTCATTGCCAGGAACAACAGCCTTATGTCCCTGCACAAATGCCCTTATGTCCTTTTCTGTCTTCATATACATTACATTTTTTCGCTGTATATCACATCATAATGTTTGCAAAAGCCTTCCCCAGGATGACAAGATTGCCAATCCTCCCATCTGACAATCCATATCATGCCAACAATCGTACATCCAGCAATTGTCAAGGAAACAAAGTTAATCATTTAATCATGTATTCAGTCCATGGCCGAGAGAAATTTCCTCAGATGAGCCCTCGCCCTCGAAAGATGCGAACGCACTGTACCGGAAGGCATGCCAGTTATCTGTTCAATATCCTTTATGGGCTTATCCTCCATGTAGAACAGCAGCACAACAGCTTTCTCATCGCACGATAAAGAGTCTATCGCCAGATACAACTGCTGGTGTTCGAAATTCCTATCCGCTGTCAAGCTTTCGTCTACATATTCATGAGCAACTTTTTCCGCATCATATGCAGTAATGCCATCTTCCGGGACAGACTCTTCTCTCAAAGCTTCAATCATATTCCTCGAAGCCTTTTGCCTATGATCATAGAAGCAATTGTAAGCAATCCTGAACAGCCATGTCGAGAACTTCGCCTTTCCCTCAAAACGCCCGAATGACAGATATGCCTTGAGCAAAGCCTCCTGGGCAATGTCATCAGCACGGGAACTGTCACCTCCGCATAGCACACACAGGAACCGCCTCAACGGTTCCTGTGACTGTGCGACCTGTTCTATGAACTGTTCCCTTGTCATTGCCCCAATGGCTACTTGCTGTTTTTCTCAACAATGGCCTTTGTCTCAGCCTGGATTTCCTCAGCAAGCATCTTCTTGCCGACAAAATATGCCACTATGAACGCCACACCTACCGCGGCACATACTGCACCAACCATAAGAATCTCATTTGACTGGATAACATCAAGCAAGAAGCCAACAACTGTAGCAATACCGACTATCAGGATAAAGATACCGCAGAAAAGATAGTTGAGCAGACGTTCCTTTATCGTCTTCGGGTTCTTCTTTTTGCCAAGCGACTCCATAAGGACAGTCGGGTCAATGTCTGCACCGCTTTCAATAACCTTTTCGAGCACTTTCATCTTGTTCGCAGCAGTCTTGCTGTCATAAAAAAAGACGATAAACACTATCACCATAGGCAATACTCCGCATACAACGATAGGAATCAAGAGAGCAACCAAACCTTCCATAACTTAAACAATTTATACAATATCAATTAAACATTCACTCTGTCAACGCCATTTCCACAGGCCTGTATCTTGGTACGTTTCATACATTAGACTGACACATTCCGGCAAATGTTGCAATAATTTTTCAGGAATCAGCAAATTCATTATAAATGCCACAGGATTTATTGTCAAGACATCACAGGCACAGCTGCATTCTTGACACATTTTAGTCAAAAAACTTTAGGAGACGACTGCAGATCGAGACATGTTTTTTTAATAGACAAGACACTTGTCCCTGACAACAAAGTTAAGCAATCTTGACAATTCCGAGACAATCTGTTGAACAAATTACAGGTTCCCAATGTCATCCCTTGATTTAACGTCAGTTCGACAAAATTGATTAAATATAATCAATTGTATATTAGTAAAACAGCACACGTTTTTTGTGTATTTGAATAAGCAGACACATCAAAACTACAAAAACAATCGCTATGATGATCACCG
>JAMPAT010000034.1 GCA_023667095.1 Bacteroidales bacterium | reverse complement strand
TGGGAACCGGACATCTTCACAAAGCATTAATTATCAAGAGGTTCCAAATTATGAAGGTTCCCAATGTAACAAAAAGAATGACATTGGGAACCGGACATTTTCACAAAGCATTAATTATCAAGAGGTTCCAAATTATGAAAGTTCCCAATGTAACAAAACAATGCACATTGGGAACCAGACACCTTCACAAAGCATTAGCTATCAAGAGGTTTCAAATTATGAAAGTTCCCAATGTAACAAAACAATGCACATTGGGAAACACCAATAAGGCATTACAAGAAATTACGGCACTGCTGAATCTTAACATTTATTCAACATTGAGACACAATGTCAATATAAGAGTTTAACTCCAAATCGGCAACAGCCTACCGGGTTCTGCAATATGACAGCACATACATATTGACACAACAAGGCAGAACCAACATCGGTACAGCCATCTTGACATTGCATAGCAGAACCAACAGCTGCATCTCTATCCTGACAATACAAAAAAGAAAAGGGAAACCTCAGTTCCCCAAAAGTCAATTAACTCTGTATTGCCTATGTACAGTCAACTGACCCGTGAGCAAAGATACGCAATATGTCCGAGAATCCAGTCAGGTCTCAGCCAAAGTTCCATTGGATAGAGCTCAAACTGCACATCCATCTTGACACTACATGGCAGCGTCAACAGCTGCCAGACTGTCACCTACTTGTCAACTACTGCACATCTCCAGGTTGCAACATTGAGGATAAAGCAGTATCTTTGCCGCCCTGTTTCAAATGGTCTACAACTGATCTATATAGCAAAATCCTCCCAAACATCAGCAACATGGAAAAATACTCATACGGAAACATCTGGAAAGTAGCCTACCCTATACTCATAAGCCTCGTAATGGAGCAGCTTATCGGAATGACCGACACGGCATTCCTCGGACGTGTCGGCGAGATTGAGCTTGGTGCATCCGCGATTGCCAGCGTCTATTATATGGTAATATTCATGATCGGATTCGGATTCAGCCTCGGCTCACAGATCATAATCGGCAGGCGTAATGGGGAGGGACGCTACAGTGACACAGGAAAGATATTCTGGCATGGGGTGTATTTCCTCATCGCCTTAGCCACGGCCCTTGTCGCCGGTTCTGAAATATTCTCCCCGGCCCTGATGTCAGGTATGGTGTCATCTCCACAGATTCTCGAGGCATCGCTTAACTACGTGAGATGGAGGACCATAGGACTGTTCTTTGCATTTGCAACGGCCATGTTCCGGGCTTTCTACATTGGGACCACACAGACCAAGACTCTGACATTCAATTCCATAGTCATGGTGCTCTCCAATGTGCTGTTCAACTGGATTCTCATATTCGGAAAATTCGGATGCCCTGCACTCGGGATAACAGGAGCAGCAATAGGCTCTACAATGGCAGAACTTGTATCCCTCATATTTTTCATAGTATACGTCCGTACCAGGACAGACAGGAAGAAATACGGACTGGAAACGCCTGCACGTTTCGAATGGAAGGAGCTGAAAGGAATGCTTTCCCTTTCTGTATGGACAATGATAGAGGCCTTCCTTTCAGTGGCTACATGGCTCATATTCTTCCTTTACGTAGAACATCTCGGAGAACGTTCACTTGCCGTATCCAATATTGTCAGAAACGTCTCAGGAATAATATGGGTGTTTCTCATGGCATTCTCATCAACAGGGAGCACGCTTGTCAGCAACATGATCGGCGAAGGCCGGCAAGATGATGTAATACATCTCATAGGGAAAGTCATAACCATGGCCTATGGTATCATAGCGGTAATACTGATCTGTTTCGCAATCTTTCCTAAACACGTTATCGGCATATTCACGGACATGCAGGACATAATCGACGCGACAGTCCCGGCTATGCTTGTAATGGCTTCCTCCTACCTTATAAACATCCCTGGAAACATCTGCTTCAATGCTTCAGCCGGTACCGGAAACACAAGGACAGTATTTGTACTTGAAGTCGTGGCACTCGCAATTTACATGACATACTGCACCATCGTCATAACAATCATGAAAGCCGACATTGCAGTCTGCTGGACGGCTGAACATGTATATGCCACAGCCATGCTCATACTGTGCGGGACATATCTCAGGAGCGGCAGATGGAAAGGCAAGAAAATCTGACTCAGGAAATACGGTAAGTCCTGATAGCCTTTTCGAGAAGATGGCTGACGGGAAATTCCGCCCTTGAGCGCGATGCAAACCCGAGGATATCCTCCCTGAGCTTCTCGTCCGGGGCATATCCATAGTGCGCAGTCTGCATCCTGTCACGGCAAATCTTCTCCAGAAGGGCATGGAATCCTGCGCCATGGTCATGATGTCTCAGATGACACAGCTCGTGCAGAAGTACATAGTCCCTCAATGGCTCAGGTATAGCCATCAGCTTGAGATTCAAGTTGATATTGCTGCGTGTCGAGCAGCTGCCCCAGTTGGTCCTGTTGTTCTTTACCGACACTGAGACATAGCTGAACCCATATATCCCTGCAAGGAGCGAGAGACGTACCGGGAGCCATTCCTGTGCCTTCCTCCGGAGTTCCTCCGTCTGTCCAGCCGTAAGCGAGATGACATTCCGTGCCACAGAGTTCTGCCTTTCAATGGTGGCAAGCACCCACTCCCTCCTCGACATGAAGAACTTCATCCCTGCCTCGTATGACACTGGATAAGGCACAGTGACCACAACTCCGCGTGAAAGGCTGACACGTATGCTGACATTCCTGCTGCGCATACTTTTACGCAGCCTTATATCCCCGATTTCAGGGTCCTTATAGACTTTTTCCTGCATAGGCCGGCAAAGATACGAAGCTTTTCGAGAAGTTGACACAGGTGCGCCTACCTACATCCTGCTGTCCTCGTCAAGCTTTCCTACATTCCTGCGGGATGATGAGACAGCTGTACCGAAACGCCATGTAAACGAAAGTGAGACACCCATATTTCCGGCTCCGTTCCTGAGCCTGTACGATGTGACCCCGTCCTTCCTTATGTAGACATTAGTCCTGAATGTATTGGCAAAGTCATTGATTCTCAATGCAAGATTGCCTTTGCCGTCCCAGAATGACTTTTCTGCATTGAACCCGAGCATCAGCATATTGCCTATGGTATAGTATCCGGCTGCCTGCGAAGTCGCACCCCATCCGTCGACACTCAGCTTGAAAGACTTCGGGAGAAAGAACGTAGTGCTGAAATAGCCGTAGAACGCCCCTCCCCTGTTGGAGAACTCATCCCCCATCCCCACGCTGACACCAGGATACGCCCTGAAGCTGTTATAGTAATATGTGCCGTTGAATGTTATGTTCCACCATTTGAATATAGGCTGTTCGGAGACCGAAAGCGATGCGAATGCCCCCTGCTGCACTCCGGAATTGGCATACACCAGTCCCATCATTCCGGTTTCAAGGTCATACACAGGCACCTGCATCTCGGAATAGTTCCGGTTGTGCGAATAGCCGAGACTTATGGTCATCCTGCTGAAAAGGACGGCGGAGACCGATGCATTCTGGCTGTACGACGGGCTTAAGGCCGGATCGCCCTGGGAATATGTCGTGGCATTTATATATTGGCGGAAAGGGTTCATCTGCCAATATTTCGGTCTTCCTATCCTATATGCATAGCTTGCCGTGAGGATTGCCTTTGGAGACGCCATATAGCTTACAAACGCTGTCGGGAATACATCCATATAGTCCCTGGATGTCCTCTCTGTCCCGGCAGGAGTCCCGTCCGGATCTGTGCCAGTCATCCAGTCTCCAATCTGCACCGTATATTCTCCACGGATCCCGAGCTGAGCATTCCATTTCTGCGAAAACTGCTTTGCCACATTGACATAGGCCGCATAGACCTGTTCATTGTATGTAAAGTCATTGCGTTCGGAAGGCACATCCGACAAGGTTCCGGAAGACTGGAGGGCGTCATATATATAGTCATATTTGCCGAACCAGTTCACCGTATTCGATATTGCAGCCTTTGCCCCTGCCTCTACCCTCCCTGTGCCCTTCCAGAAAATCTGGGAATAGTCCGCCTTGAGCGAATAAAGGTCAAGGATTCTTGCCGTATGGTCATCAAATCCATAGTCCTCCAGGCCATCCGGCACGCCCGAGGGTACGGTACGGTCAAAGATATTCCTCTGCACATTCCCGACACTTCCGTCAGTGCGGTCATAGTCTGCATTCAGGGTCAGCTCCTGCATCTTGGAAGCATCGAATGTCCTTGTATAGTTGACATTGGCAGAATATCTCCTGCTGCGGTCCGTGTCATCTGTAGCCGAACATAGCCGCGAATACAGATATTCACCGGGCGTCCCGCAGTTCCTGTAGTCGGAGACTGTGCTTCCCGGCATTGTATGGCTTTCCGAATCAGAGACCACTGCCCTGAACATTACGCCCAGGACGTCTTTTCCCGAGATTTTCCAGTCATTTCCGAGAGATACGTTATGGTACATTCCATACCCTTCCATGAGAGAATGCGAATTCTGCCGTGAAGTATTGCCTTCGCCATATATCTTGTACTCGTCCGCCTCATCCTTCCTGCCATTGTATCTCGGTGAATATGAGAATGACGTGCTGGTCTTGTCCGTCCTGTAGACAACATTTGTTGACACAGAGCCGTTCCACGATACGGACGGGAAGAAATCCATCCCGGCATTCAGCATCAGCGAGCCGTTAAGCCCTTTGAGGAAGCCTTTTTTGGTCTTGATGTTGATTATCCCGCCGCTGCCTTCTGCATCATATTTCGAGGATGGATTCGATATCAGCTCAACCTTCTCTATCATGTCGCCTGTGCTGCCCTTCAGATATGTCTCAAGGTCTTTTCCCGACATTTGGGAAGGTCTTCCGTCTATCCATACGGATACGGTCTGCCCGTTCAGCTTCACATTGCCGTCCTTGTCGATTGTGACCCCTGGAGAACTTTTCAGGACATCGAGGGCATTTCCGGTCTGCGCCACAGCCAGTTCGGATACATTCAGCACTATCCTGTCGAAACGGTGCTCCAGAAGCGGCCTCTTGCCGGCAACGACAGCACCTGCAAGCATCTGGGGGTCCTCTTCAAGCTGCACATCATGAAGATGAGCCACACCGTCCTCAACCCTGTCAACGGCATCTGCGAACACTGACCGGAACTCACAGAAACCCACAAAGGAATATATCAGCTGATGCCCCCTGTCACCTTTTTCAAGGTCCGGGACACAGAGGGAGAAACAGCCGAGCGAATCGCTCGTAGAACCGTCAAGCACATGTCCGGAAGTATCCGCTATGGCAACAGTCACATATCCGAGGGCAGCCCCTGAAGACTTTTCCACTACCCGTCCCCTTACAGATAAAATATCCCCCGCACTGCATGGCAGCATGACCGCAAATAGCGGAGCCACAATGGTCAAAAGAATTCTTTTCATTCTATATCAATTTGTTAAAGTTTCTAACTTTTATTGACACTACTTTAAATACAGTATCACAACACTAATACACTGCAAAGATAGCAATTATAAAATACAATGCAAATCATTTACACTGCTACGCAGCGGATGCCACTTGCAGAGATCCATGGCAAGGCTGCATCCAATGATACTGCATACATGCAGAAGACTTCGGAAGCCCTGAAAATGTTGCAAAATATTTTCAGAACGGTTTGTTTTGTCTGAATTTATCGTTATCTTTGCGCCCGCTTTGGGAGAACCGGGATATCCGGAACTCAAGAAGCATGGCAGTTTTAATTATTAACCTCTTAAATCTTTTTCAGGATGGCTGAATATCTACAGGCTGAAAAGAAGCAGGAGATTTTCGCGAAGTACGGAAAGTCTAATACTGACACCGGCTCTCCAGAGAGTCAAGTTGCTCTATTTTCCTACCGTATCGCTCACCTTACAGAGCACCTCAGAAGCAACAAGAAGGACTATGCAACACGTCGTTCATTGCTCAAGCTCGTCGGTAAGAGGCGTCGCGTCCTTGACTATCTCAAGGAAGTTGACATCGAGAGATACAGAAATATCGTAAAGGAGCTTGGTCTCCGCCGATAACCTATACACGTAGGAAGCTGAAGGGGTATCCCAGATTGTGGGAACCCCTTTTTTCTTGAAATCAAATCTACGTCAGCTAACAAATCAACCTGCGGCAGGCGTCAGACTACAATATATATGACACAGTATACGAAGGAACAATATTAATCAACTCCCAAAGGGGGAGGCAGGTTGAAAAAACTATAATGAACATCATTAACAAAAAGATTGAATTATCCGACGGTAGGGTAATCGAGATTGAGACCGGTAAACTGGCGAAACAGGCCGACGGCTCCGCAGTAGTTAAAATGGGAGGCACAATGCTTCTCGCAACTGTCACCTGCGCCAAGGACGCAAAGGAGGATGTGGACTTCATGCCTCTGCAGGTAGACTACAAGGAAAAATTTGCCTCAGCAGGAAGATTCCCTGGCGGATTCATGAAGCGTGAAGGCAAGGCTTCCGACTATGAGATTCTCATTGCAAGGCTCGTCGACAGGGCTCTCAGGCCACTGTTCCCAGACGATTTCCATGCAGAGGTCTACGTGACAGTCAACCTTATTTCAGCCGAAAAGGACATCCAACCTGATGCACTTGCAGGACTTGCAGCATCTGCTGCACTTTCAGTGAGTGACATACCTTTCGGTGGCCCTATTTCAGAAGTACGTGTTGCAAGGGTTGACGGAAAGCTCGTCATTGACCCTAACTTCAGCGACATGGACAAGTCAGATATCGACATCATGGTTGCTGCCACCTACGACAACATCCTCATGGTAGAAGGTGAGATGAAGGAGGTCAGCGAAGCCGAGATGCTTGAAGCAATCAAATTCGCACACGAGGAGATCAAGAAGCACTGCAAGGTCCAGATGGAGCTTACAGAGGAGGCAGGCAAGACAGTCAAGAGGACATACTGCCACGAGGAGAACGATGAGGAACTCCGTGCAGCAGTGGAGAAATTCTGCTACGACAAATGCTACGCAATCGCAAAGAGCGGAAGTGCAAAGCACGAGAGGTCTGACGCTTTCGAGGCCCTGAAGGAAGAGTTCTACCAGACAATTCCGGAGGAGGAGCGCGATGCCAAGACAATGATGGTCGAGAGATATTACCATGCAGTCGAGAAGGCTGCAATGAGAAACCTTATACTTGACGAGGGAATCCGTCTTGACGGACGCCAGACAACAGAGGTACGCCCTATCTGGTGCGAAGCCGGATATCTCCCATGCGCACACGGTTCTGCAATCTTCACACGTGGAGAGACACAGTCACTTTCAACAGTGACACTCGGTACCAAGCTTGACATGAAGGAGAGGGACGAAGTCCTCATCCAGAGCACGGACCAGTTCGTTCTCCACTACAACTTCCCTCCTTTCTCAACAGGTGAGGCAAAGGCCCAGAGAGGCGTAGGACGCCGTGAGATCGGACATGGCCACCTTGCATGGAGGGCACTCAAGCCGATGGTTCCGCTTGCTCCTGAAAATCCGTATGCAGTACGTGTGGTTTCAGATATCCTTGAATCAAACGGTTCATCATCAATGGCAACAGTATGCGCGGGATGCCTTGCGCTCATGGATGCCGGAGTAAAGATAAAGAAGCCGGTTGCCGGAGTGGCAATGGGACTCATCACAGACAAGGAGAACCCTAACGGGCGCTATGCAATCCTTACCGATATCCTCGGTGACGAAGACCACCTCGGAGACATGGACTTCAAGGTGACCGGAACAAAGGACGGTATCACTGCGACACAGATGGACATCAAGGTTGACGGACTGTCATACGATGTTCTCGAGAAAGCCCTTGAGCAGGCACGTCAGGGCCGTCTCCATATCATGGGCGAGATGATGAAGACAATCAGCGAGCCACGTGAGGACTACAAGCCATTCGTACCGCGTATCATCCAGATAAGGATTCCTGGCGAGTTCATCGGGGCCGTTATCGGCAAGGGCGGTGAGGTCATCCAGAAAATCCAGAAGGAGACCGGCACAACTGTCACAATCACTGAGGAGCAGAACAATGGCGTAAGCGAGGGTATCGTTGACATCTTCGGAGAGAACAAGGAGTCAATGGACAAGGCCCTCAACTGGATCAACGGAATCTGCGCAGTTCCGGAGGTAGGCAAGGTCTACTCAGGAAAGATTGTCTCAATCCTTGAGTTCGGTGCATTTGTAGAGATTCTCCCTGGAAAGGAAGGGCTTCTCCACATCTCCGAGATAGACTGGAACAAGACCGAGAAAGTAGAGGATGTCCTCAACGTAGGCGACGAGGTTGAAGTCAAGCTTCTCGAAATAGACGCCAAGACAGGCAAGATGAGACTGTCACGCAGGGCACTTCTCGAGAAACCAGAAGGATATGTCGAGCCGGAGCGCAGGCCACGTCCGCAGGGTGACAGGGGGCCACGCCGCGATGACCGCAGAGGTGGCTTCGAGCGTCGTGACAACCGCCGCGATGACAGGCGTGACGACAGGCGCGGAAACGACCGTCGCCAGTTCCGCGAGGAACGTGCACCACGCAACAATGACAACTTCGGCGGTAATTCAGAAAACAGCAATGAACCTGAAATGTTCTAATTGACGGGAATTAATAAAGAGGGGCGCGATCATACTTGATTGCGCCTTTTTTCATTGGACACGGAACGTAACTGAAAAAGGTTCCGTCTGCAAAACAAAAGACAAAATGGAAAAAAGATTCATATTCATAGCATTTCTGCTGCTCTGCATCCCTTCATTTGCACAGAGGACAGAGGCAGAGATAAAGAAAGATATACACAATCTCTCCGGGATATACACATCCTATCCGGACACTGCACATGTGCTCACTCCTGCGCCAAAGGGATACAGACCATTCTACATCAGCCATCTCGGCAGACATGGTTCACGTTACCACACTTCTGCCGGAGTATATGGCAGATGCCTTGAATGGCTTGAAAAAGGCATGGAGGAAGGCAAGCTGACAGCAACAGGAAAGGAGGTCTACGACAAAGTCAGGACAATAGCAGAAGATGCAAAGGACCAGTATGGAAGCCTTACCCCGCGCGGTGCCCGTGAACACAGGCATATTGCAGAAAGGATGTTCCGGAATTTCCCCGAGGTGTTCAGGGACAAGGACTGCGAGATTGATGTATATTCCTCTACTGTCGGAAGATGCATCATAAGCATGACAAACTCCATAGAGAGGCTGAAAGAACTGAACCCTTCAATAAAGGTCACACGCACCTGCTCCGACCGGCTGATGAAAAACCTCTTCCATATCGATGAATGCAGAAAGCTGTACGCGGAAAGGAAAGGTTCAAGAAACGAGGGATACAGGACACAGTCAAATCCGGAAAGGCTTCTTAACCTTCTGTTTACAGACTACAGCTTCATTCCTGAAGAAAAGAGATGGGATGTCCTCTATGCACATTACATACTTGCAGCAATATGCAGCGATGTGGACTATCTCGGAATAGACCTCTACGATTACCTGACCGTGGAGGAATGCTATCCTCTCTGGCAGGTGCGCAACAACTACATGTACATGGAGAGCGGTCCATCCGAGGCAAACGGGGCAAAGTCGCTTTCCGATGCTGATGACCTGCTCAGGCACTTCATCATGAATGCAGATACAGCAATCTCCGGAGGAAAATACTCTGCTACCTTGAGATATGCACATGACCAGAATGTCGTACCTCTTGCAGGACTTATGGGAATCGAAGGATGCTGCACCCCTGTCCCGGAGGGAGACGGAATCCATGATGCGTGGTGCGACTATGTGGTCACCCCTATGGCAGCGAATATACAGATGATATTCTACAGGAAAAAAGGCTCAGAAGATGTCCTTGTCAAGATTCTCATGAATGAAAAGGAGTCACTCGTGCAGCTTGTAACAGACTGCGCACCATACTACCGCTGGACTGATCTGCGGGAATATTTCATGCAGCGTCTCGCTGCCTTCCCCGCCCCGTCCAAATCAATGGAATAGTTACAGGATCAGGTTTTGGACAACCTGGGAACAAAATAATGGAAAACCGGTGTACCGCATGAATACGGCACACCGGTTTTCATTATAAGGCCCTGGCTATTTCCCTGCGAGATGCTTCTCCCATGCCCAGGCAGCAGCGAGGGTTTCCTCAACAGAACGTTCTGCCTTCCATCCGAGCACCTCATTTGCACGTGTTGGGTCTGCCCAGATTGCCACAACGTCACCTGGACGGCGCGGTGCAAACTTATGGTTGACCTTCACACCATTGACTTTCTCGAAAGCATTGACAAGCTCGGAAACCGATACAGGACGTCCTGTCCCGACATTGAAAATCTCATAGCTTTCATCCATCTTGCCCTCAACCATCCTTGAAACGGCAGCAACATGTGCCTTGGCAAGGTCTACAATGTCAATATAGTCCCTCAGGCAGGTTCCGTCAGGGGTAGGATAGTCATTGCCGAAGATGTTCAGGCACTCACGCTTGCCTACTGCAGTCTGTGTAATGAACGGAACGAGGTTGTTTGGAACCCCGCGCGGAAGTTCACCGATAAGCGCAGACGGATGTGCACCGATAGGGTTGAAATAGCGGAGTGCTATACCCTTGACAACACCATTGCGCTCCGCCCCCTGCTCCATTGGCCCGCAGGCTGCAGTAGCAGCAACCACATCACGGAGGATATCCTCGCATATCTGCTTTGTATTGCCGTATGGAGATGTAGCAGGCTTCCGCTCAGACTTCTCTGTCACAGGAAGTTCATCAGCCTCTCCGTACACAGTTGCAGAAGAGGAGAAAAGGACGTTGCATCCTCCATGCGTCTTCGAAGCCTCGAGGATATTGAGAAAAGAGTCAAGGTTGTTCCTGTAGTATTTGATTGGTTCTGCAACAGACTCGCCTACAGCCTTGTACGCTGCAAAATGAATGACAGCATCTATGCGGTAGTCTGTAAACATCTTCATCACTGCATCATAGTCACAGCAGTCAATGAGCTCAAAAGGGATGTCATCCCTTCCTGTAATCTTCTTTACGCCCTCGAAACAGGTCATGTCGCAGTTCGACATATTGTCAGCAACAAGGACATCATATCCTGCATTGATAAGCTCTACAGTAACATGGCTGCCGATATATCCGGCACCGCCTGAAACCAAAACTCTTTTTTTCATCACTATATAGATTAATTTTTATTTTCCAGCCATTGGGCCGCCCTGAAGCCGACAAAGTTAAACAATTATATCAATAAACTCCTTTAATCGGCAGAAAAATTAAGATGATATCCGCTGCCGGAACCAAAACTGTTTATAATTTTGCAACGTCTAAAAAGCATAGGGATGAAGAAAACAGGGATATTGGCTGCTATGCTGCTTGCAGCTTCCACGATATTGGCATCAGGCCTGCATGCACAGACTGGTACAAGCCAGAAAACCATAAGATTCAGCACAAAGGCACAGCTGGACGCCTGCCTTGGTGATATTGAATCCTGCAACAGCTTCAAAGGGGCATCCGTCGGCATACTCGCTGTAAGCGCAGACGGGGACACACTCCTCAGCAGAAACTGCTCCAGGCTTCTGGTTCCGGCCTCCAACATGAAGGCAATCACAACCGGACTTGCCCTCCACAGCCTCGGAAGCAGTTTCCGCTATGGAACCAGGATAGGATACAGCGGCCATATTTCAGACGGCAGGCTGAATGGAGACCTCTATATAATAGGCGGAGGAGACCCTACCCTGTTTTCTCCAAACAGCATTGCCAAGCCGCGCGATATGGTTTTCCAGGAATGGTGCCAGATGCTTGCAGAGGCAGGGATCAGGGAAATTGACGGATATATAATAGGCGACGGAAGGGTTTTCCCCGGCATGGCCGAACAGGAATCCTGGCAGCTCAACGACTCCGGCACATATTACGGCACAGGAGTCAGCGGCCTGTCATTCTACGAGAATGTGCAGAGTTTCAGGGTCGCTCCCGGGGAAAAGCCCGGGGATCCGGTGCACATCAGCCCCGTCTTTCCTGAGGCCCCATGGATGAAATACATATATTCCTGTACCACAGGGGACAAAGGCACAGGCAACACACTATATTTCTACACAACCGGACTTGCCCCTGTAGGGGAAATGCGCGGGACATTCGCCATAGACCGCAAGCCAAGGACAGAAGAGGCGGCAAACAAGTTTCCGGAATACACATGCGCGTACTATTTTACCGGATACCTGAAAAACAAAGGGATACCATGCTGCAAAGGGCCTGCTGACCTCGGGACAGTATTCAGCCCTGCCGCAATGTCATGCACCGGCAGCACATGGAAGCCGGTACCGCAGGAAGAACTTAAGGTAATCGGCAGCACAATGTCCCCACCGCTTGCAAGGATAGTACAGGTCACAAACAGGGACAGCAACAACCTCTATGCAGAGGCACTGATGAAGACATTGGGCATGGTACACAACGGCAACGGGACATACAGTTCAGCATACATGGCTGCAGAGGAAACTCTTAAACTGTTAGGACTCAATCCTGCCGGGGCAAAGATAAGGGATGGGAGCGGCCTTTCGAGAGAGAATCTCGTCAGCCCGGAATTCTTCTGCAGTTTCCTTGCTGCAATGATGGATTCTCCGTCAGCAGATGACTACATAGGCTCTTTCCCGTATCCGGGAGGGGAAGGGACACTCAAATCAATCATGAAGTCCACACCGGATCTGGACAAGGCGAGGATAAGGATGAAAAGCGGTTCGATGGGAGGGACAAGATGCTTCTGCGGATATATACTCCCACGCTCCGGAGCCAGGGAAGACACAATAATATTCTCGGTAATGGTGAACAATTACAATGTGCCTCTCTCCAGGATCCAGGCAAGGCTTGACCAGCTTATTGCACTCCTTGCAACATGCAACTAACGCGGCTGTACATCATCAGTCCTGTCTGTATACAGGATTCCATCGAGATGGTCAACTTCATGCTGGAAAATCACTGCTGTAAATCCGGATATTGTGTCACGGACAATGCTTCCATCAATGTCAGAAGGATTCTTCCTCAAAGCATCAACATTTGTATATGAGACAATTATATCTGTATATCTTGGGACCATTCCCCTTTTACCCGGAACAGACAGACATCCTTCACGTCCAGGTACAATGTCGCCGTACAGGCTGTCAATCTGTATATTGGGATAGACCTCAAACGGTTCACCCGCCTTGTCAAACCTCTGTACTGCAACAACCCTCCTGCCAAGCCCGATCTGGGGTGCTGCAATGCCTACTCCACCCTGCTCCGGTGAAGTCACAGTCGACACCATAAGGTCAGAAAGATGTGAATATGCTTCAGACAGAAGGTCTTCTGCATTGATGTCAATGGATTTGCGCCTCAAGACTTTAAGATCAGAGGTATCATCAACTGTAAGTACCCTCATGACAGTATCTGCGGCAGCAATGGCATTCAGTTCTTCGTCTGTAAATGAAGGTATGCAAGGGATATCAGGGATACCAGCCATATTTTTCTTCGATGTAAATACGATAGTAAGTATTGTTGTCAAAGCAATTGCAGCTGCAAAGGCAACTGAAAGCAGATCAAGCTTTTTCATATTACAATTATTTCAATGTCACGGAAATGCACAAGGCTGTCATCCCTTGAAAAGGGTACGGCACAAGGCAGGCACATCAGCCACGCGTATAACTTCTATCCCCTCCGGCATATTGTCAAAATTTCCGAATGAGGATACATATATTTTCCTGAATCCAAGTCTCTGGGCCTCGATTACACGCCTTTCTGTCTGCGAAACAGGGCGTATTTCACCGCTAAGGCCGATTTCACCTGCAAAACAGGTATCTGAAGGGATTGCGAAGTCGAAATTTGAAGACAGCACAGCACATACCACAGCAAGGTCACATGCCGGATCACTGACTTTCAGGCCTCCTGCCATATTCAGGAACACATCCTTGACCCCAAGCTTGAAGCCGGCACGTTTCTCAAGCACTGCAAGAAGCATATTGAGACGCCTTACATCAAACCCTGTAGCAGAACGCTGCGGAGTACCGTATGCTGCTGAACTTACAAGTGACTGTACCTCTATCAGGAAAGGCCTTGAACCGTCAAGCATTGCACTTACGGCGACACCGCTCAGTCCCTCGCCATGCATAGGTATCAGCATTTCGGACGGATTGCTTACCTCACGCAGCCCCTTTCCTGTCATCTCGAAGACAGCCAGCTCCGACGTGGAGCCAAAACGGTTCTTTATACTTCTGAGCACCCTGTATGCCCCCCTGTTGTCACCTTCGAACTGCAGGACTACATCCACAATATGCTCCAGGATTTTCGGTCCGGCTATACCTCCCTCCTTTGTAATATGCCCGATAAGGATAACCGGGACACCAGTCTCCTTTGCAAACCGCAGCAGCTGGGCAGCTGTTTCCTTGATCTGTGAAACAGAACCAGGAGAGGACTCCACATTCTGCGAGAACATGGTCTGGACAGAATCCACAATCATAAGGTCCGGCATTATATCACGGGCCTCCGACAATATGTTCTCCATCAATGTCTCGCTGTAAATCAGGCAATTGGCATCATCTCCACCGATTCTTGAAGCACGTAGCTTAACCTGCTTTGCACTCTCCTCCCCCGTTACATAAAGTGTCTTCAGTTCCGGACACATCAGCGGTATCTGCAATGAAAGCGTAGACTTTCCGATGCCTGGTTCTCCACCTATCAGCACAAGCGAACCTTCCACCATACCACCTCCAAGGATACGGTCCACCTCATTGTTATGCAATGATATACGGCTCTCCGAACCAGAATCTATGTCAGACAGGAGCCTTGGCTTATGCCCGGCTCCAGGTACAGAGGACTGTACAGATGACTTCTTGCCTGTTGCCACAGTCTCCTCCACCATGGTATTCCACTCGCCGCAGGCAGGACAGCGTCCCATCCATTTGGGGCTTTCATTTCCGCAGGATGTGCAGAACCATACAGATTTTACCTTGTTTGCCATTTCCCTAAACTCCAATAAATCCGGCATGACGAGCCGGCTACATATCTGTGGATCGGTGAGTTACTAAAAAGTGAACTTTTCAGTCAGCCACACCGCCCTTATCCTAAAAAAAAGATATTGTTCCTTAAAGGACAATATCTAATGTACAGCCGTGCAAAGATGACGGCCTGATTACTTGCAGCATCCGCTATCACAGCATCCGTCAGCGCATTCCGTTGAATTGCAGCAAGCCTTTGTTGAATCCGCCTCTTCCTTGCAGCATCCTGCCTTTGTTCCGCAGCACTCAGTTGCAGTTTCATCTGAAGTCGCTGCCTTCTTGCAGTTATTGCAGCAAGAGCATGAAGTCGCTGCAGCAACCATTGCCGCAGCAGCCAAAATCATAAATACCTTTTTCATAGCTTCAAGATAAATTTTTAAAACATCTTGACGGCAAAACTATATAGAAAAAATGACAACGCAAAGCAAAATTTACAAAATGTGACCTTTGCTTTTCGGCAATTCAAATATCTCCATGTCAGATATATGTCCATTTTCGATACGGAAACGCAGGGCTGTCCTTACAATATGAAACCCATATATGCCAGCAGCCCCAGGATTTATAACAAGGAAGCCTCTTTTTGTGTCATTCATGATTTTCAGGATATGCGAATGCCCGCATATAAAAATGTCGGGACGGTATTCTTCGATAAGTGCAAGCGCTTTCCTGTCATAGCGTCCGGGATATCCTCCGATATGCGTCATCAGAATTTTCATGCCACCGCATTCAAAATCAAGGAAAAGAGGATAGTCATATCTCAGTTCCTGCGGGTCACAATTCCCATACACTCCCCTTAGAGGCTTGAAAGCAGCGATTCTCTCAGCAACTTCAACACTGCCGAAGTCACCGGCATGCCAGATTTCATCTACCGGTGCCAGAAAATCCATGAACGGTCCGTCAAACGTATTGTGCGTATCTGAAACAAGTCCTATATACATGGTAATATCAATTTAGTCCGCCTCCCCTGCATGTCAGGAGCATATACGGCATGATGTCAAAACTGCAAAGTTAACATTTACATATTAATCTGTTACTCAGAAAAGCCACAATCAACCATTATTGGCTATATTTGCAGCGGTTAATTAAAGATAAAGTGGAGATTTTCTATTCAAGGGACATTGACGGCAGCATCTGCAGGCTTGACGCAGAGGAATCCGCGCATTGCATAAAGGTACTCCGCCACCGTAGCGGAGACATGATAAATGTCATTGACGGCAACGGTACACTTCACAGGTGCACCATAACAGACGACTCCCCAAAAGGCGCCATGGCTGAAATTGCCGAAAGCATACCTGGATGGGGCAGCCATCCGTACCATCTTACATTGGCAGTGGCACCGACCAAGAATTCTGACAGGTATGAATGGTTTGCAGAAAAGGCATGCGAAGTCGGCGTGGACAGGATTTGCCCGGTCATCGGCCAGCATTCAGAAAGAAAGGTATTCAAGACATCAAGGGTAGAGAAGATTCTTGTATCTGCAACAAAGCAGTCCCTCAAAAGTGCAATACCGGAAATATGCGAACCAGTGGGTGTCAAGGACTTTATCATGCAATATGGAAATCAGCATATCAACACAGGAAGCAGGACAGATGACGGGAAGCTACGTCTGATTGCATATTGCTTTGAAGACGATACACACAGAAGGACATCAATAATGGAAGCCATCAACGCATACAGGAAGTCCATCGGTACAGGCGGCAGCTTCCCGGAAGTGACTGTAATGATTGGTCCGGAAGGAGATTTTTCAGTGGAGGAAGCCGACCTGGCAATGAAATATGGATTCATTCCAGTACATCTCGGACCGTCACGGCTGCGCACTGAAACAGCAGCAGTAACAGCAGCCGAGGCTGCCTATTTCAGCTTCCTACTTTAACATGCCTTGCAAGGCATGTGGGGCTGCCCCAAAAGTTCACTTATTGGTCACCCTCGACATTGTCATTTCCTGATTATCTGCACTGTATAGTCAAGACCTACCTTGATTATGGATGAGGCCTTGCCAGTAGAGCCCTTTTCAAGCTCAGGCTCCACGATATAGTCTACAGCATCCTTGATTGACTGCGGGATTTCCGCGAATTTCTTTGGTGTAGGCCCGCCTGATATATTTGCAGAAGTAGAGACTATAGGCCTGCCGAGACGGTGTACAAGATTCCTGCAGAACTCCATATCCGGAATTCTTATACCGACTGTACCATCCTCAGCTACAGCATTATATGCTAACGCATGCGGTGTCTTGACCGGAGTTTTTACCGGCATTCCTTCAAGAGGTTCTGCCGGAGCCTCACCACAGACAGCTCCAGGATATATGATTGTCATCGGACTGTCATTTACCTCTACAAGCTGAACTGCCATTTCAGGTATCTCCTGGACATACCTGCAGACCATGTCCAGGTCACTCGCAAGCAGGACAAGCGACTTGCTGTCGGAACGATGCTTGATTCCATACACTCTTGCGACTGCCTCAGGATCAGTTGCATCACACCCTATCCCCCACACTGTATCAGTAGGGTAGAGGATAATGCCTCCTTTACGCAGGACCTCAAGGGCCTCACTGTAGATATTGCTGTCTTCCATATTTATTTTACTTAGTTATCAATCCTTATTTCTGAAACTACCGGATAATGATCCGAAAAAGTCTTCCTCGGAGTCGAATGCGATATAGCCGTAAACTTCTTTGGATAAAGGACATAGTCAATCCTTATAAGCGGCCACAGCAGAGAGAATGTTGCAGAGAAGCCTTTTCCTGCCTGCCGGAAAGTATCCCTACGCCCACGCGACATCCTGAAATATGTATATGACATAGGGCTGTCATTGAAGTCTCCGCATACCATAGCCTCAACCGGGCTGTCTGCGATATGCCCCAGGACCTTGCTGACCTGTTTTGGCCGGCGCAGTATTCCGCTTCTCATCTTGTCCTCCACATCGCGCAGCCTTTTCCCGTCACGCTGCAGCAATGAGCGCAGAAGTCCGGAAGGAGAAACATTATAGCTCTCGAAATGGCAGTTGTACACACGGAGCACTTCATCCCTTATCCTGTAGTCGGTATAGATTGCAAGATTTGCACTGCCATCAAACTTTATGACTCCCTTATCCTTTGCCTTGAAACGGCTCAATGTCACATTACCGGAACGTCCACGCCTGCTGTCAAACATATAATATTCTGCATTATATCCTTTCAGCTTCCGGCCAATCAATGACTTAAGATCAGCATCATCGGAAAGGTAGAACTCCTGCAGACAGACTATATCCGCATCTGTAGACTTCAGGAAAGCTATCACGGAATCAAGGCATGCCTTTCTTGCAGCCTGTCCGCTTCCTGCTTTACCCTGCATAAAACGTCCCACATTATAGGACACTACCTTTATGTCCCTTCCTGTAACATCCCCGACAGATTCCCCTCCACTCACCCTTACATACGAGCCAATGAAGAAAAATGACGGGACAAGCGCAAGCAGAGGTATTATGAAGGAGCGTGAACGACGTTTTACTGCCCAGCCGAGAAGGAACAGGTTGACTGTCGCCAACGGGATGAACAGCAGACCGAAAACAGTGATAAACCAGAAAGATGCCGGATTTATGAAGACAGAAAGATAGGACAGCACAAGCAGCCCTGCAACTGAAAGCATCACAAAGCGTGCTGTTATTCCGGTGAATGTCAACCGTTTCCTTATCCTTCTGCTTTTACCTGGCATGGTCTTACCTATACTGATACATCTTATTGTTCCGCTTCCAGTACAGCACGATGAGCCAACCGAACAGAAGTCCTCCGAGATGTGCAAAATGAGCAATTCCTCCACCGATTCCGAACACTCCGGTAGAAAGTTCAATCGCAGCGAAGATAAGCACAAACCATTTGGCCTTCAACGAAACAGGAGGGAAAATCAGGGTAAGGACAGTGTCCGGGAACAGCATTGCATATCCCATAAGCAATCCGTATATAGCCCCTGAGGCACCGACTGTAGGAGTCATCTTCAATGCATTGAGGGAAGCAGCGGCAGCAACATTGCCATCTGCAATCTGGGACATATAATTCTGTGCCTCAATCCATTGTACTCCTGTATGCAATGCAGCTGCCCCGAGTCCGGTCACAAAATAGAAGAACAGGAACTTTTTCGCCCCCCACACCCTTTCAAGGACACTTCCAAATATAAATAGGGTGTACATGTTGAAGAATATATGCCAGAATCCGCCATGCATGAACATATGTGTGACAATCTGCCATGGCCTGAAGAGTGGAGAAGCCGGATAGAACAGGGCAAAATTGCTGAACATCAGGTTCTGATTCAGCTCAGACATTATCCACACAAGCACATTTATTATTATAATATTCTTCGTGACAGGCGGAATCGAACTGAGGAAACCACCCCTGTTATAGGTAAAATTCATCGTCAACTAAAATTTTTTGTCAAAGTCTTCTGTCGGTATGATTGTCATGATACGGTGCCCGGAGCTTGTATACTCGGCATTTTCACATGCGAACAGGGCATCTATCAATCTCTGTGCCTCTATGGTCGATGCGACAGGACTGTCAGAATACGCCCCGAGGCGTGCAAATCTCTCCGCCATGGCCGACATCATTGTCCCCGGAAGAGAAACATGGTCATCTGCAAGGGCCACGACAAGGTCAGAGACCATTGTCTGCACCTTTCCGGGCTCTGCCGAATACCCCTCAGGCACTCCATTCACAACAATGGTGTCAGTCCCGAACGGGCTTATGTCAAAGCCAAGGGATGCCAGCATGTCAGCATGCTCCTGGAAGAGCAGCATATTCTCGACCCCGACCTGAACCGTTACAGGGAAAAGTGTCGTCTGGGTAATATGGGAATTGCTTGAAAGCGCGGCAAGAAAACGTTCATAGAGAATCCTCTCACGCGCCCTGCGTACATTTATGGTCATGAGTCCGGATGGCACCGATGTCAGTATATAGCGGTTCTGCAGTACAATGACAGACTTCGACGGCATCGTCCTGTCCTCAAACAGCTTCCCGTAGTTTTCACTCCTTGAGACGTGGCCGGACATTTCACCTGCCCTTGTGGAATATGCAGTGTAAGGCTCATCCTGGAAATCCATTCCAAGCCCTCCGAATCCCTCATGAGGCATCGCAGAATCAGGCGTCATTGCACCATGCATCTGCGGAATCATGGAATCAGGCATTGATGGCATCTGCGGCATTGGAGACACAGACGGACAACAGCTTTCGCTGAATCCCGGATGTACGGCACCGGCCATGGCAGATGCGGCTGACATCAGTGCGGAATTTCCGCCAAGAGGTTCTCCAGGAAAGCCGTCATTCTCAAACGGATTGTACATCGGATCAAGACCTATCTGCGGTTCCTCTATAGGGCGGAACTCTTCCATATTTTTTGTAAACACAGGTATTTCAGGTACATCCTTCCTGTCGAAATCGATGCTGTCGTATGTATTCTGCCCCAGCGTCTGCCTTATGCAGGCAAACAGGGTCTGGAAGATAACTGCGTCATCCTCAAATTTGATTTCAGTCTTTGTCGGATGTATATTCACATCCACAGCATGCGGATCCACCTCCAGATATATGAAATACGATGGCGTCACGCCTTGAGGGACAAGGTTCTCGTACGCCTTCATGACAGCCTTGTGAAGATAGCTGCTCCTGAAATATCTGCCGTTGACAAAGAAAAACTGGTTGCCAAGCCCTTTCTTTGCCATGTCCGGACGCCCTATGAATCCTGAAAGGCGCACTACGGAAGTATCTGCATTGATATCCACAATCTCATTGGCCACACGTGAGCCAAGCACATTCTGTATCCTGAACTTCAATGAGATCGCAGGTTTCAGGACCATTATATCCTTGTCATTGTGCACAAGCGTGAAACCTATGTCGTGACGTGTAAGGGCAACCCTCGTGAATTCCTCAACGATATGCCTGAACTCGACATTGTCGGATTTCATGAACTTGCGCCTCGCAGGTACATTATAGAAAAGGTTACGGATTGCGAAATTGGACCCCTTTGGTGCAGAGACAACATCCGTAGCCTGGTGTATTGAGTCAGCAAAGCGCACCTCACATCCTACTTCATCCTCTTCCCTCCTTGTCCTGAGTGTCACCTCAGCCACTGCTGCAATCGACGCCAGGGCTTCTCCCCTGAATCCGAATGTAGTGATGTCCATAAGGTCTTCAGCCGTGGCAATCTTTGAAGTCGCATGACGCTCGAAGCATAGGACAGCTTCATCAGGTGACATTCCGCATCCGTTGTCAATCACCTGTATCAGTGTCCGGCCGGCATCCCTGATGACTACAGTCACCTGGTCTGCACCTGCATCTACCGCATTCTCAACAAGTTCCTTCACGACAGAAGCAGGACGCTGCACGACTTCACCGGCAGCAATCATGTTTGCAATATTGGACGGTAATATTCTTATATCCATATGTCCTAAAATCTATTTGTCCTACCCTTCTTGGAATCAGTTCCACAAAAGAGAATAGAAACGTGTGACCAGGATAAGCACAACGAAAAACAGTATCAGGCCAGCCATGCCGATTATCTTCTGCGCCTTGCTGGCATTTCTCGTCCGCTGATAGTTCCCGTCACGCAGGCTGCCCTTTATATAGCTGCCCGGGGTATAAGGTTCCTTGTCCCTGGAACCGTCGACCTGCCCGAACTTTTCTTTCAACTCCTCTTTCGCAGGATCGTAATAACGTGGTTTATAATTAAATACACGATGCTCCTGTGAGCCGAAAAATCCAAAATTAAATCCCATAACCATTTCTATTTCAGAAGCATGCAAACACATTCACAGACATGCTGGATGCCAGGGAAAGCACTACTTCATAACCCAAACTACAAAAATAGGAAAATTTATGATTATTTTTGCAGAAAACATCAGCAATAAGACTATGGAAGATTTCAGGATAGGCAACGGATATGATGTGCATGCCCTTGCAGAAGGGCTGCCGCTCTGGCTTGGGGGGACAATGATAGAAAGCCCTGTCGGATGCATTGCACATTCTGACGGCGATGTAGCCATACATGCGCTATGCGATGCACTACTCGGTGCATTGGCACTCGGTGATATAGGGAAGCATTTCCCTGACACCTCGGATGAATTCAAGGGAATTGACAGCAAGATTCTGCTGACAAGGACAATGGAACTTGTCAGGGGAAGGGGCTGGAAAGTTGTGAATGCAGATGTGACGATTGCGATGCAGCGTCCTAAGCTTGCTCCATATATCCTGCAGATGCGCGAGACCCTGGCCGGAATAATGGGAATTGCAGTAGAGCAGGTATCCGTAAAGGCGACAACGACCGAAAAGCTCGGATTTGTAGGACGCGGGGAAGGCTGCGAAGTATATGCTGCAGCCCTGCTCGGGAAATAGAAGACAATCATGTATGCGAAGTCCAGTATGGTTCTTCCGGACATATGACCAGGAATCAAATCTTTATGCCCCGGAACCAAATCTTGAGTGCAAGGCCGGATATCTGGAAAGCAGGGAAACTTTTCCTGGGAATGGGACAAAAACTGCAGAAAACAGAAAATTTTTGAAGAAATTTCAGAAAAATATTTGCTATTTCACAAAACCTTTGTACATTTGCACTCCCAATTCAAGAGCAGGGGTCAAGACTTAATCTTAGATTAAGGATATTTTGAAAGAAATGCCTGGAATTGAGAATTAAATTGAGATATGGTGTAATGGTAGCACTACAGATTCTGGCTCTGTCAGTGAGGGTTCGAGTCCTTCTATCTCAACAAAAAATCATGGCGGGATAGCTCAGCTGGTTAGAGCGCATGATTCATAATCATGAGGTCCCCAGTTCAATCCTGGGTCCCGCTACCAAGATGTCAAACACTGCTTCTGCAGTGTTTTTTCGTTTAATGGAGCATCTCCATAGCCGCACCTTTTAAGGTAATGTGGACATTTTTGGTATTCAAGTGGAGAAGCCAGAAGCTCCGGATGCCTTGCATTTCCTGTACATTGCAGAGAAACATATCCGCCCATTGCAATGCTGAAGCCATAAATCACAGGAAAAGGCTACCGGTGTACCAAAAATCGCAGAAAGAGTTGCACTCCTGCCAAGAGAACCATTTATATCACACGGGAGCCAGCCAATCATTCCTCAATGCCAGCATCCTCTATTCCTGCATCAGCCGCAGCCTTGAGATATTGCTCACGCAAAGATTTCGGAGAGATGTTCTTCTTTATTACGGTAAGGTAGGAATGGCATATCTTGCGCTTGACAACTTCATCCGGAAGCATTCCGAAACACAGGTCATTCCAGTGCCTCTTGTTGAAATGCCAGGCAGGGGTTATTGCCGCAAATTCATCACGGAGCAGGACGGCACGGTCCGGACTGCATTTCACAGCAAGATATTCAGGACGCTGGAATATATAGACAGCGAACCATTTGCCGCCAACCTTGTAGACAACCGCATCCGTATCTTCAAACGGCTCTGCCTCCTCTACCATGGGCAGGCCTAAAAGATAGTCCCTGATTTCAAGCGCATCCATAGTCACTCAACATCGATTTCGTCAAGATGGCCTGTCTCTGAATCGATTATAAAGCCACGCACAATGATGTCCTTCGGTACGAGAGGATGGTTACGGATTGTAGAGACAGTCTTGCGTACAGACTCCGGTGTATCCTTGAAGCCTTCAAGCCATGAATCAAGGTCAATTCCGCATGTACGTATGGTGGCAAGGGTCTGGTCTGTCACTCCCCTTTCGAGCATCTGCTCATGGAAATGAGAATAGCTCATGTGGCAGGCACCGCATGTCGAATGTGCGACAACCATGATTTCCTCAACTCCAAGTTCATATATGGCCACGACAAGGCTTCTCATCGCCGAGTCAAACGCAGAAATGACAAGGCCACCGGCATTCTTGATAATCTTTGCATCACCGTTCTTCAGCCCAAGGGCAGCAGGAAGCAGCTCCGTTAGACGTGTATCCATGCAGGAGAGCACGGCAAGCTTCTTGTCCGGATATTTGTCCGTTATGAATTTCTCATATCCTTTGGCTTCCACAAACGTCCTGTTAAATTCAATAATCTGGTCTATCATAACTTTCTATCGTTAACATTTTCTGCAAAATATGTCTTTGTCATGGCCTGCCGCCATACCTTTCCGTCCAAACTGGAGGCCAGGCCGTTTATATGTCCGTAAGGACAAATATAGTCCAAAACCGAGAGCAGACATTGAGCTTGCCCAAATGTATGCCGAGGTGCAAACGTATATATGTGCATCAGCACAAATATACGGAAAAGCCGAGAGCAATCGTCAAGCTTGCTTGCAAGCTTGACGAAGCCAAGATGTGTATGTGTACGGAGTACAAAGATACGGATTTTCAAGCAGAAATATTCCGCTCCCGGCAGCTGGAACCAGAATATTGCAGCCAGATGCAAAAAAATCATATTCTGATGTTGCGTTACAGGGCAGTTTTTCGTTATATTGCCGGAATGGAGAAAAAACGGGCCGATATACTTGCTGCAAAACTGGACAAAATGTTCAGATTAGCCTGCACAATGCTGTGCAGGCACGATGAAGCGCAGGATGCAGTCCAGGATGTATGTGAGAGAATGCTGAAAAGGGGCAACAGGAATGAGAGCTGGGGAAGAGAGGATGCATACTGGCTGAAGGCCATAAGGAACGAATGCATAGACCGCATCAGGAAAAGGAAGGGTACATCCAATGTGCTGCAGGACATAATATCGGAAGCCGATGATGCAGGCAGGCGTGATGATGCCGAAACTGTCCTGCATGCAATGTCAAGACTTCCGGAAAAGCAGAAGATGGTCATACACATGAAAGAAATCGAAGGATATTCCAACAAGGAACTTGCTGCATTGCTTGATGTCAGTGAAAACCAGGTAAGGACAATACTTTCAAGAGCCAGGACGGCAATGAGGGACATAATAGAAAAGGAGCATAGAAATGAAAGGGAGACTAAAGGCAGACAAGCCTGACATAATCCTCGCCAAGGGACTATACAGGAAATATTTCGACGGGACAGCCAGCGAAGAGGAAGAGAACGCCCTGAAGCTGTTCCTGGCAGAATCCGGTGAGATTCCAGAGGGGATGCAGACGGCAGCAGCCATGTTCCGCGGATTCAGTGCACTGTCAGAGCAGAGATATACACCGGCTGCAAAATATCGCAGAGCAAGGCACAGACGTCCTCTGGCAATAATGGCATCCGTATCAATCGCAGCGGCAGTGGCTATAACTGTATCAATATTTTCAGGCAGGGAAACATACGGATACCGTTATGACGGAAAGCCTATAACCGACAGGAACGAGGCCCTGTCACAGTCAGCCCCGCTGATGCTGCTTTCGGAATTCGGAAAATCGGTTGACATGGCCATGGTAATCACAGATATGGCCATAGGAATAACTGAGACGGATGCAATTGAAGAGCATAAGCAATAGGCATTATCAGCAGTCAAGTCTTCAAAGGCACATGAATACAGTTTCAGGACAAGCGGATAAAGAGAGATACAATAAAATTTCAAGAAAGATATATATGGGAATTTCAAGAAAGACAATTGCTTTCACGGCAATACTGCTGACAGCAGGACTGACATGCGTAAGAGCATCTGCGCAGGAACAGGCCGGCCTCAACATCAAGAACGACAGCAGGACACTCAGGATAGAGGCTGCAGGATTCGGCATTACCCTCGGTGAGAAAAAAGTGACATACAACACCATAGACAAGGCCAGGCTTGGGACAGCATCATGGGGATTCCTTGCCATAGACTGGGGATTCAGCTCATTGACCGGTATCAATTATTACGATGCATGGCAAGGCCATGGTGATTTCCTTGACATCAGACAAGGGAAAAGTGCACGCTTTGCCATTGAGCCTGTGTCGCTTATGGTATCACTTGACAACAGAGGCCAATTCTGGTTCAGGACAGGGCTGAAATTCACATTCGACAACTTCAAGTTCACCAACCCTGTCACATTGGCTCCAATAGAAAACACACTGATGCCGGCAAAGCTGGATGGCGACATACGAAAAAGCAAGGTTGCCGGAAGCTATGTCGGGATTCCTGTAGGCTTCGGTGTGAAAATACGCAAGCTGATGATAAGCGCAAACATCTCTGCAGAGGTCCTGTGCAAAGGCTGGACAAAATACAGGAAGCCAAGGACAAAGGCAGTCATCCCAGGACTGGACAGGTTCAGAAGTACTGCAGGAGTTTCTGTGACATATTGCGGAGTCGGCATCTATGCGGACTATTCCCTGACCCCGTTCTTCAAGCCAGGCACAGGCTCAGACTGCCATGTCCTTTCATTCGGGCTAAGGCTCGGAATGTAAATACATATACCGATATGAAAAAGTTACTGATAATACTGATGGTCGCATTGCCGTCTGTGACCTGCGCAGCCAAGACGTCCTGTACGCATGGAACTGGCTGCAACACAGAGAGCATCCATATATCTGGGATTGACAGCCTCTTCCGGAGCTACGAAGGCAAAAACGGCTATCAGAGCATAGTATATGGCAGGAAGATGCTTGACATAATGGCGAAAAATTCCCCGTCAGATATCAAGAAAGTGCTAAATGGCATCAGCCTTATAAGGATGGTCAGCACGAGGAATGTGCCAGGAGGAATATATGATGAAGCCACGGAAATCGCTTCTGCCAAATACGAACTCATCTCAATAGTGCAGGAGGACCGGACAAGTTCGCAATTCTTCATACTGGAAGGCAAGGATGCTGCGTCATTTCTGATGATTACACAAAATCCTGACGGAGAAGCCATCCTTGAAATATATGGCAGTTTCGATATCAAGGACATATCCAGGCTGTCGATTCTCGGGGCACAGGGCAAGATGGCATCAGCTACAGAATAGCTGCTATTTTACGTATGCATGATAACCGCTCCATAAAAGAAACATCATTACGTATCATTTGCATATTATATCGCAGCTGCATTCTCAGCAATGGCTCTGCATCAATACCTAAGACAGCTTCAAACATCAAAGCTGTTTTTTCTGTTATAGGGCGGCGGCCATTCAATATTTCATTTACTACCGAATAGCTCATACCCATTTCTTTCGCAAGGTGTCTTTGCGAGATTCCTCTGCATTCAATCTCTTCTTTCAGCACTTCCCCGGGATGTGTCGGAAATGCCGGCTTCAGATTGTTGGCAATCATATCCGGATTAACTCCTGCTATCGTAATCATAATTGAAACTATTTATAATGGTTCGACAATTCTGTTATATTGCATATCGTGGCAACAACCTCGCCGTCCTTTATGCGTTCCTCAAACTCAATACGGTATTGGTCATTTACCCTTACCGATGACAAGCCATCCTTATCTCCATGCAACTTTTCATAGTTCAATGAATTGTACTTCATCAAACCCAACACATTGTCCTGGTCGATCATCATGTTTATGACACGGATATATTTACGGACAATCTGCGGCTGAAATCTATGCTTCTTATCAGAGCATTGTCCCGTACAATACATTTCCCGTAAATACTCTTTGCCAAATATTACTTCCATACCCACTTTTACTTTTGCAAAGATAGCACCTATTTTAAACATTCGCAAAAAAAGCGAATGTCATTAAACCACGGCGTCAAAAAACTTGTCAACAGAAGACAGTTTATCTTCTGCTACCGCCACATTGACAGCAGCCACTTCAAAAAGTATCTTCCACTCTATATCTAGCATTCAATTTACACGTAAATTAACGTCAGTTCGACGAAATTGATTAAATATAATTCATGTATATTAGCAAAATAGCATTTTGTGTATTTGAATAAGCAGACACATCAAAACTACGAAAACAATCGCTATGATGATCACCGATGACAAAATTACTGAAATTTTCTGTATGG
>JAMPAT010000033.1:4415-28723 GCA_023667095.1 Bacteroidales bacterium | reverse complement strand
TTTCAAAGGCAACATATTAACCTAAACAAATACAAATCAATTAATTACAAGCAAACAAATCTAATTAAGTCACAAATACATCACAAAACATGATCCGAAGTATATATCCAGCCATCACCAGCTTAATATATTATAGCTTACTCCAAGCCCAACATAAGGAGCGGGATGTACCTGGCCATTATATATATGTACTCCATACCCGGCCTGTACACCAATCCCCCATCTCTTGGGACGTGGCCTAATGAGAGTTTCTGTTGTTATGTATTTCGTTTCTGGGAATACCCTGATGCTGTCAAGCCGAGGCTCAATTCCTGAGACCCATGCCTGGTATTTCTCATGGTCATAAAAACGCTGTTCACGGTACATGACAATGGTATCATGTACCGTGACTGTGTCTTTCTGGTACACGATGCGCACGGTATCTATTATCCTGCTTGTCATATAGATTGGTTTTTCATGTACGAACGTGTCGCGTATGATGACTGTATCCGTTCTGGTCACGACATTTGTGTCGGGAGCAAGATGCCCGCGACAGAACCAGCCGGCAAGAACCCCTATGGCAAGTACCGCAATTGCAGCAAGTATGTTCTTCAATGCACCCATGCATCTATGCATCTGGTAACCCCTCCGAGCCTGTCAGCCCATTTTTCGGTATAAAAGTGATAGTATCCCGTTCGGTGCCTTCCGCAGCAGCCTATGCCATCATTGAGCCACGCATGGACTATGGACGGGATGCCGACAGCAAAAAGATACAGAGGGCCGAGGATGCGCGACTGCCTGACATGGCCGAACTCGTGACGAATTGTAACATTTTCATTCGTGCCAACGATGATATACTCCCCAAGAGTGATGCCTCCTGGGAATGTGTTGAGAAAATAGAACCTGATGCTCCCCAGCTTATGCCGTGCTTCACCTCTCAGGATGAGCAGCAAGCCAAGCCCGAGCAGGTTCTGCGGCAGCTGCCACAGATAAAGCAAAATCGCTGCAATAATTTTCAAAAATCGTTTCATAGTCTTCTTCCTTGATAGTTCCTGCTGTAGAGTATCATCCCGCGCTGCGTGCCGTTGAGTCTGTGGCTGAAGTGCACGAATGTCGGGTATAGTATCATCTGGTCGTATGGCAGCTTCATTGCCCTGGCCAGCTCCGCGAGCTGCCACGGGTTTTCGCATGCGACATCCGCGGCCTCCCCGAGCACATGCTGGCTTGACGGGACACCGCCGACTGCCTTGTTCAGTTCCGGACAGCGGTAGCCGCTGTTGATGTGCAGCGGTGCGTTCCAGGCGTCACGGAGTGGCTGCAGAACATTCTCCACGAGGGAGCGGACACTGTCGCGCACTTCAACTGATGTAATCACATTGCATATCCCGCGCTTGCGGGCCGTGTCGCTTGCCTCGAATTCGCGGTAGCTGAAATCATTGCTTATTGTTCCCATTGCTTTCAATCTTATATTTATAGTGATAATCCACGCCTATCAGTGCTCCGGCAAATGTGGAGACCTCTCCGAATGCGACCAGGATTGACGAGTCAATAACCCCTACAGGAGGTATCCACAGACCGATAAACAGGAGCACAAGCCCGGCCAAAGTTATAAGGCATCCAAGGCAGAGCTGTAAAGTTGTTGCCTTCATCTTCATCCCTCCTTGCTCATTGCTTCAAACTCTTCACGCATACGCCTGTCTTCTTCGCTCTCCTCCGGCTCCGGAATTGCATCCACCTCCTCGAAGTCATCTGCTGTCTCCCTCGGCAGCAACGTCAGACGCTTCCCGTAATGGTCTGTGTTCAGGCGGTGCACAAAACGGGTCGCGCTGTAGGCTTCGCGGTTGGTCAACTTCACGCCCTCCTCTTCCTCTGCAAGTGCCACTGCTGCTGTATTGCCCACGTCTGCCAATGATACAAGGGGGTACGCTTCAAGGGCTGCTGTTATATCTGCATCAGCGATTGCCCTTGCATAGGCTTCTGAATGCAGGGTAATGGCTATAGCTGTTGACGCCCTATTGGCGGTAATGATATACTTGATGCTATCAAGGCTTAGCAGTGCACTGTATTGTACATTTAAAGACACTCTTAAATTTTGAAGTCTTACTTCTTTAAGTAAATGGCAATTATAGAATGTATTTATAACTGTGTCAGCAGTGGCACACCTATTTGCATTGATAAGCCCCTCTATAACACTGAGCTTTTTACAGTTGTAGAATGCACTTTGTAGACTTGTTCCAGCATCAAATGTTCCTGATTCTACTGATGTAAAAGAGGAATTGCACAACTTTAAATATTCTAAAGTTAATTGTCCGAAACAGAAGTAAGCCGAATCAGAAATATTAATGGGATTAAACAGCCCCCTTGGCCTTAAGTTGGTTCGAATTGCGATATTTTGATAATATGCAAATCTGCCTCGCTCTGTTAATGGAGCATTCCCTGCCCTCCAAATATCAGCCATTTCTGTTTCTGTTATATCTGTTAGCCTGTTTAGCTCATAGTAGCCTGTAGCTTCGTTAAATTTGACGTCAGGGTCAGTCTCATACAAATGGCGGTTGTATCCTCCAGCAGGCTGTATCAAGTCCTCCAAAGCCCCGACCTGTTCTTTCAGTTCCTCAACATCCTGCTTAACAAGCAAAGTCTGTATCGTAGGAGCGTCCATTAAGTTCTTGGCAATATTCACCCTCTTAACATCAAAGGTTTTAATGCCGAATGGCTCATCAACGGGATATACAGCCATATATCCGGCTTTATTGAAGTCAATCAGCTGCCTATTCCACATGGCCAAAGGTGGCATGCCATCAATTGAATTACTATAATCTACGAGCATGACATTGTCTGCATCTCTAAGTGTAATGCCACACCATAACAACGTATTATTGTCCATGTAGGTACTGTATACATCAACTTTGCGAATCTTGGAAATAGTCTCGTCAGAGAGTAACGGGAAGTAAACTTCCTTTACTAAAGCGTTCAATTCTGCATTGTCGCTAAATTCGCTTGAACTATTTCCCAACTTGTCCAGCTGTTCCTTCAGCTCGCGTCCCATGTTAGCGGCAAGAGGCAGTTCTGTTGATGCAGAACTAAGAGTATTAACAATATAGCTTTCGGATGCGTACCAATAAGCTGTCACTATTGTTCCGTCAGTGTTAATTGTAATTTTCCCGAAAAAACATTTGTTATCAGGGAAATGTTGGCGGTAGAACTCTACAGTATCGCCGTGTAAGCGATATTTCAAAGGAATGATGCAGGTGTTTACTATAGCCCATGCCCTATGGTTCCCTCCGTCTGCAATGAACTTCTCTCTAAATTCCAGAGGGGTCATACCTGTAATTTCGGCAAACTTGACGGGGTCGGTTGTGGTGACAGCCACTCTATACGGCAGATTGAACACCATGCCGTCCAATTTTTCGCGCAAGTCTTCGACATTGGCTGCTGCCTGCGTGGCTGCCGTCTCTGCATTTTGCGCTTTAAGGCCAGCTTCTATGGCTTCCACTGTTGCTGTATCTGCGTGCTGTACTGCATTATGAGCTATCGCATTGGCATTCTCTCCAAGTGTTTTTGCCACCAGCATGGCATCATTTGCCGTCTGCTGTGCCGCATCCGCTGCCGTCTTAGCTCCCGTGGCTGCCGTAGTGGCTCCAGCCACTTCTGTCCCCAATGCCGTGATTTGCTCGTTTACAGTCTCTGTCTTGGCGTATTCAGAAAGGTCCACATTTGCCTTGAACTCTCCCAACTTCTCCCACGAACCGTTGAGATGGACATACTCCGTGTACCGGTTGCCCTCTTCTGTATGCTCTGAAGGGACAATAAATATCTTGTTCCCGTCAGAGGGGCCAGGCGTCTCCGGCAAGACATCTACAACCTTGAACACGTTTGTGTCAAGGGTACATGATATGGTGTCGTCATCAATCGCTATTCCAGGGCCTGCTGTCAGTATCTTTTGAAATTCAGCTTTCAAACGCACTGCTGAATAGACATCTATAAAACTTGAAGCCCTTATTATACGGTCATCATTGTTAATGATATAGTGGTCCATAAAGAGGTTGAGACCCTGGGCTTGAGAAAAGTTTTCAGTCCTTAAAATGCGTAAGTCAAGTTCTCCATCTGTCGTATTGTAATAGTAATAACAGATGAATACTCTCGCGTTATGGATAGCATATATAGGCACATTATTCTGTATGGCAGTTTTTACCTTTTCATATATCCCAGGTATAATCCCTGTCTCGTCAGGGAGGATTATACCTTCCATGCCTCCAATCTTCTCTATGATTTCATTGATGGCACCCGGTACTGTCTTGTTTTCTGTACTCAGAGACTCGTCAACAATATTCTGCTTCTTCTGCAACTCCCTGGTTACGGATCCCTGCGACATGACTACCTCCGGAGAATCGCCAATGGTCTGCACGACATCGACTGCACCCTCTTCCATTTTATCCGCCATATCAAGCAGGACTCCCTGCAAAACATGCCCTGTGATTTCCTCACGCCTGTTGGCCTTTATCTTTTTCTTGATTTCCTCTCTAATATCTTCCATTGTAGTAGTCTTTATTGTAGTCATCATTGAAATCTCCCTGATTGAACCATGCACATGTCCCGTTTCTTGGAATTGACAGGCTTACATTGGCATATACGCCTGCACACTCATCGGTGAACCGCTGTGTAAAAGGCTGAAAAGTATATCGGTCTACACCTATGCCTATTTCGGACAATGACAGCAGGATGTTGTCAAGAGTCTGCACCCCTACGCTCTGCACCTCGATAGTGTTATCCGCAGAGCGTGTAAGGCGGTCAACATAGAAGAACGTGAACGAGAAGGTCAGGAAGTCATTGTCAAGGCTTGCGCTGTGCTGCCCCTGCGTCCAGGCAAAGACTCCGTACTTTGCATCCGGAATGACGTTGAGTCGGAATACATCATTGTCCACAATGCTGTTTATGGCCGGCTGCCGGCGTGCTATACGCTCAAATACTGTTATCAGTTCCAGGAGTGTCATAGGCATCCTCCTCTTATCCTGCGTCCACGGGCACCACCAAGCCAGATGCCGCACGTTGCTGCGCTTGTAAGGTTCGCACGCATGCGCCTACAGCGGTCCTCATCCAGTTCCGGGAACTCCTCACGGTTCTCCAGCAGCCAGGTCTGGAGGTCATAGCAGTACTTGTCCGCCATACTCTGCCAATAGTATATGACCTTGCCGAGGTCATCATGGGTAACGTTCTCCACATGTTCATCTGATGTCTTGACGACACCCATGTTCCCGACCTTATACGCAACCTTTCCGCATACCCGGACAACTGCCATATATGCCAGATAGTACTGTATCTTGTCGATGAGGACTTGATACAGTCCATCAAGGGTCCTCGTCTGCACTTTTGTCTTCAATGATTCCGTAAGCGTATCTCCAAGGATGCCCCTCAGCCCCATCTCCTGGGCTTCGCGGATAGACGGCAGCAGGTATTGTCCGGCCACGTTCTCCGATATGCTTGTGACCGACTTCACGAATTTCTCTGATGTCAATAATACTTCCTGCATTTTCGTTTCATCTAATTGGCAACATCTGTATCTGCATCATCAAGGCTGAACGGATCTATGACAAGGCATTCCATCCCGAAAATATCACGGAAGGCATTAACAATGGATTTCTGCATCGGGCGAATGACGGTTCTATTGAACAGCTTAAAAGACTGCTCATATTCCTCGCTGTTGAATCCGGTTCCCTCTGTCGGGATGCCGAACAGGTTCGGATTCGCGCGGAACGAGGTGAATATCTTCTGCCTGCAATGCTTCACCAGGGACTCATAGCGGTCACTGTAGTCTGCGATTTCTATCTTTTCAAGTGTGGTTGCGCTGTCCTTGTCAAAGTTCCAGTTGAAGATGATGCGCCCGGCATTAGTCGGACCGGCAAACTTTTCCGTGAACTGCCTTTCGATTTCCTCCTTGATTTCATCCTCAGGGTTCCCGTTGTTGAAGTTCACAAGATATGAGGATGTGAACCCGTTCAGTATGCTGTTAAGGTGGAAGTCATCTGTCAGCCTCTCAATCTCACAGGCCTTCAGGGCCCCTTCATACATCGGTGATGGATATACCTTTCTGAAATCATTGCTGTAGTAATAGATTGATGCAGGTGCGTCTCCATCCCTCATGAACCGCGGATATACTACCACCCTTCCGGAGTACCCCTTGGCCCTTTTCCCGAACTCTTCGGAATAGTAGTAGACCTCCTTGTCCTCATCGCGCCGGATGCACCTCATGTCTATGTGATAGAGTTCTGCAATATTGCCCTCGTTGTTACGGATCACCTGGATTGCAAAGCCTCCGAAGGTCGCAAAATCGTCAGCGATTTTCTTGACTATGTCATTGGCGGTCTCCCCATATTTGTTCACCCTGTAGGCCCATTCCTCCCCTATCCCTTCAAGTCTTGCTCCATTTCCGGCAGTGTAGTCCCGGCATCCGTCAATGATGGATGAGAGAGTGGATACGTCTCTGCGAAGGCTCAGCAGGTAGTCCGGGTATTCGTTCTGCCTACCCCAGGACACAAACTTCATGGCTCCTCCGAGCTTGCGTTCAACAGGTCTGACAACGTTGTCCTCTACATACCTGTCTATGGCTGCAAAGTTGAGTACCCTAACATTGCAGGCCGGTTTCTCATTGCCCGTCATATTGCTCATATTGAATTACCTCCATATATTGTTTATTTTTCATCTCTTTCCAGGATATTACGGCAAGGCCGGTTGACAGTTCCTCCCCGTCACCTGTAAGGAGATACTGGTATTCCCCTTCTGCCATTTCATCCGGAAGCGTCATATTGCAGCTCAGATAATCACCTGCCACCTCGACACCGGAGAGTGCCACAGCAGTCTCTACATGGTCAACCGTGGAGTACAGCACCAGACGATAGTCCCGGGTTGCATCTGTCCGGTAGTTTCGTGGGACAAAAACAAGTTGTTCTTCTGTCGTGTTGTTCAGATATATCATGCGTTCCTTTTGCGGTAAATATACAGGAACGCCCATTTGTAACAGAAACAGGCCGGGAATCCCGGCCTGCCACACAAACAATAACAGATTTATGAAAAAACAGAACTACTCAACAAGAGCATCAACAATGGACTCGTCAACCTCGTACGGCCACTGCTGGGAATTGTCCTGAAGGGTGATGCTGTAGCCATTGCGGTCCGTGTTGCTGGTACCTGTCTGCCCGTCTCCAGCAGATGCCATCACAGGATTGTCATATCCGAAATACCAGTACTTGCCGTTCTGGTCTTTCGCAATGACTGCAAGTTCACCGGCAGACAGGGCTTCCATCTCAGTCCGCTTTGTGGTGTCCATACGGGTAAACACCAGAGCAATGTCCGTACTGATGAAACGCGAGCCGTTCGTCTGGTCCACATTGAGGGTCGAGGTGAACTGTGATGTCTGCCTCCTTACGTAGTATTTCCTGAACTTGTCAGTATCCTCGGCAAGTTCAATGGCGGATATCTTGCCGTCAGTTACCGTCACCTTCTTGACAGCTGCGTGATTGATGACAAACACCTCACGTAAGCCGCCCATTGAAGGCATACAGTCCTGCAGGATTCCGCCTAATGTCTGAGTACATGCCATAGATTATGCCTGTTTTGCTGATGCCTTTGCTGCTCCTTCAAGCGTACCAAGCACGACCTCGTCCGGAAAGGCAAACTGCACACCGCTATTCCACTTCACCTTAATCTTGAAGACATCGTCATCATCGCTGAACCAAATCTTGACCTCTTCCGCATTGCTTTCCAGGTCAGTACCGTAGTACATGTTACGCAATGGAGACGCAAGCATGTTGGCCTTGCCTGTAAGTCCCGGCGTGGATATCACACGGTTGCCCGTACCCGGGAATACAAACTCGGCAGGGATATCACCATGGTTTCCCTCGTAGTTGTAGTAGTTCTTTTCAACCATTTCGAACATGAAAGAACGGAATACAGCAGGAGAGACAAACACTGCTGCATCATTGATGATTTCCTCCGGCAGGGATGCTATCATCTGCTTGATGGCATCGTATGCAGACGTTCCGGCAGGAACAGCAACCTTAACGACATCTGATTCCGCATTCGCTATCTTAAGGAAACCGTCAAAGTGGTTCAAATCATCATCGCTTGAAGTTGTATCTCCCTGCCATACTGCCTTCTCCAGCTTCTTCTGGATTGCTGCGATGATTCCATCTACAAGATACTTTTCAAAAGGCAGTTCCTCATTCCCAGCACCTATCGTTACAAGATATTCTGGCCACTTGCCAAGAAGCGTGTCCGGGCAAACATCCATGTTCACCTTGATGATTCCTGTTACAATTTCCCTATCTGTCAACTCCGCTGTTCCCTGCGCATTGAAGCCGCATCCTCGTCCTTCCTGAAGTTGAGGTTCTACCTCAAGATAATGAAGTTTTTCCGTAGTCTTGATACCAGTCTGCTTGGAGATAAGCTCAACGGTTCGCGATTTTAACACCAAGTCCTTGATATGAAGGTCAGAATTCTGATCCGTATAGTCAGGAAGCGTTTTAACAATAAAATTTTCTGATGCCATATTCTCTGATTTTAACCATTAAAGCAAAATTTCTGCAAGCCTGTCAAGGCGTGCGTTCCCTGTCTTCGGTACCTTCACGGTCTGCTTGAACTCCTCCTGTGCAGGCTTGGCTGCCGGACGTTTCTTCAGGTCCTCGATGTCCTTTGACATCTTCTTCATGTCTGTCCTTGTCATGCCCATTGCGTCAAGAATCTTGTCCACCAGGGCATACAGTTCATTGACCTCCTTGCGGAGTTCCTCAATGCCCCTGCTGTCTGTCTCATCGCTTCCGTCCGGCCCTTTCACCTCATCCTCCGCGGCAGCATCAACCTCTGCCTTGTCATCCACGATTTCCTCCACCTTGCCGTCCTTGACAGTGATGGCCTTGCCGTCCTCTGTCTTGTACGTACCGTCTTCCACCGCGACACGTTCCCCTGCCTCGTCAAGGCTGTAGACAGTGGTCCCGGCTTTCAAGTCCTCGTCACCGTCCCACTGGATGATACCCCTGTCGGTGGTGACACTGCCAAAGGCCAGCCCGAGAAGGGCCGCCAGGCGCGCTCTGATTTCCTGTAGTTTTTTACTCATATTTTCACTCTTTTGTGATTTGGCTTTATGTGTCCGTGCTTCCACCATGGAGAAAAGGCCTTCAAGGCTGAATCCCTTGTATTTACCTTCCTTTACCTCTGCCCAGACATCCGGGTCATTGATATGGAACTCCGCAAACAGGCTACCGTCTGCAATGTCATCGAATCCGGAAGGCACGATTCCGGCAGCAGTGTCCTTGATGAAGAACTGGACCATGTTCACGCCCTGCACATAGGCATGGGGGTCGTGCATCAGGTTCACATGGTTCTGCCTGCTCTCTTCAAGATACTTCTCCGCCATAAGCCTTATGGTCTCAGCGCGGTAGACAACGTAATATTCACCGTATATGTCGTTCCTGTATATCGGGAAATCCGCTCGCATCACCACACCGCACACCAGGTGCCTGTCCTCGTCCTGTATGGCATACGACTGCTTCTTCTCCTGCTTGCCAAAGGCCAGGAAATCGCTTTCCACTGCCGGGGAGTCCACAAGCGATATGCACAGCATGCCGCATTCCTTGCTCTCAATGCAGGCCTCATAAACCGGTATTCCGTCAATCCTCTCCATGATACTTTTCGGTAAATATACCGTGCGCCTATTTTGTAACACGCCGCATCAGAATGTCGTTTCGCCCTGGATTCTGTCACGCTCCGTCTGCTTCGCCTGGAGTTCACTGTCCACGATGTACGCCCTTACAGGTGATGCCATCTGATTCAGTCGGTCTTCCTCACTTGCCGAGGTGATTGTACGGACTACAGGCATGGAGGTGTCTATCTGCGGAGGAGTCACCGCCACAGGTGCAGAACTTGCGTTGGGGCTGTCGTAGGTCTGGGCCTTCAGCTTGTTTATCTGGGTCATTCCGGTGGCGACCACTGTCGCCGCTGTAATGGCACCAAGAATCTGTCCCCAAGGCGGCGAATACGAAGCCGATGCCTGCATGAAAGCACCCACTGCACCTGTTATCATGTTGATAGTTGCGGACGCTATCTGAAGCTTCTTCTGACGCTCGAACTCCTTCTTGTTGGTGACTTCCATCCCGTCAGCAACAGCACTGAGAAGGTCAGCAGTCGCATTGGCTATTTCCACATATTTGGCACTATATTCCACTGCTTTCTGAAACCATTCCTGAAGTGCGCTGGTCTCTTCTTTCGAGTTCTTGTCCCTCAATGCCTTTATTCTCGCATACTTCGTCACCTCGATATCCACCTCGAGGTCTGCAATCTGCTGCTGAAGTTCAAGGTGTGCAGCCGGGTCTGTCGTCTTGGACAGTGCCTCCTGGAGCACTGCCATCTTTTTCTGCTGCGCTTCAACCGTGATGCGGTATTCTTCATCAGCCAGTTCCTCAGCATCAGTTATCATTGCCGCATTGAGTTTGCGCTTGTTGTTGAGTTCCCTGTCAATGCCGGCCAGCTGGATGCCCGCACGCTGCTTCCACTTGTCCTCATACGCGGAGAGGTCAAGGTCATCCTCCGGCAGGGGGCCGAAATCCAGCGACTTCAGGTCGTCATCGATGCTCTTAAGGATATTGTCAAGCCCTTCCAGTTCCTTCTTCTGCTTGATTATGGCATTGGTTGCTGTCACTATCTGGTTGTTGGCCTCAGACATCTGGGCATTCAGTTCCCGAAGTTTGTTGTTGTGCTCTGTGCGTGTCTGTGTCAGCTTTATAAGCGCCCTGTTCAGCGCGTCATTCTCCTCTGCGCTGTTGCCTGCGAGGTCGGCCTTGCGCTTCAGTACATCATACTCCTCCTGCGCAAGTTCGAGGTTCCTGTCCGATATGGCCTTCTCTTCATCCGCAGCTGCCTGCAGGAAATTGAGACGCTCCTGCGCCGTGTACTTGTCCTTCTGCGCTGCCTTGGCTTTCAGTTCAGAAACCTTTTCAGCAGATTCCGCATTCTTCAGTTCCGTCTCGCGCTGCTTCTTGGTCAGTTCTATCTCCTGCTCAGTTATTGCCTTGTGTTCCTCCATGAGTGCCATATCTTCATCCGATATCCATCCCAGGAACCTGCCAACGACCGTTGCAGCCTTCATTGTCCACTCCACAAGTTTCACAAGCTGTTCGGCGGCAGACTGTATTCCTCGCGTGAATACAGTCATTACTGCATTGAGCGGAGCTGTTGCCCGGCGGAACGCATTCATCGTCTCCTCGTTTGACTTCAGGGACTTGATCAGCTTGTCAAGCACGTTCACCACGAGGCCGAGGATTGCTATCACTGGAGTCGCGCTCATTGCCTGGAAACCGGCCGTCACATTCTTGACCGGATTGATGACAGAGCCGGCGGCACCTGCTGTCGCCTGGAAGCCCTTGGCCATCTGGTTTGCATAGTCTCCGACATTACGGGAGAACACGCCACGTGACGCGTCAAGGGCTTTCAGCTGATTGTTGATTTCATTTATCTGCTTTCCCAGGTCAGCACGTTTCGTCTCGTCAGTCGTAGCCCTCCATTCCTTGCGCAGGTCGGCCATCTTGTTGACAAGGGCGTCATAGCTCTTCCCCACTCCTGCCGATGCGTCCTGCATGTCCTTGAGCGATGCCGTGGAGCCGTTCATCGCCTGCTTCAACGTCCTGTTTGCCTCATCAAGCTTCTGCTGCTTTGCCGTGAACTCCTCAGTCCCGACAGTCGCCTGCTCCAGTTCGGCCTTCAGGGCCTTGATGTTATCCCTCAGGTCCTTTACCGTGGTGGAGTCGGTCTCGACCCTTACTTCCGTTATTATCTCCTCTGTTGTTGCCATCAGTGAATAGGTTTTGGTGGTATGTTGAATAATCTTCGCTGTCCTGTCTGATAATTGAGCCTGTCATTGACCTTGACAAGCTCTATCTCCGTAAGGTCCTCTGTAGTCATGGAATGGTTGCTGATTTTATTTATCACCCAATAGGAGCCCCGGTACCAGCAGATTCTGCGCAGCAGGGACGGCCCGACTTCAAGGGTGGAAAGGTTGGCCTTGCATGTCATGACCTTGGTGTCTGCACTGAACCTGTCACCGATATACTCCTGCCAGAAATCCGAATACAGGGAGTCATTGCACTTGTCTATTTGTGGATTTGCAAGTTCTGATGGGATACCCCATTCTGCTGAAAACACTACAACGCCTTTCCGTTCAATCATTCTACGGAATGACGGCACGGAAGCTACTGCCCTTGTGTCTTTGCCACGTTCCTGTGTCCAGCATGGCACATCCTGGTTCAAGGCAAGCATGTCGGCAGTGTCGTTTGTAAGGTAGTAACCGCTGTCCCCGTTTATGCTCCCGCCCGGTATCGTAGCCATGCCGTCAAATATGAGGAAGACTCCTGAACCGTCAGCTGCCTTGTTGTCAGCATCATGCAGCTGGACCTTTGGCGCAAAGTCTGCATATGGATACTTGGAATCATAGTCGGCTGCCACACCTACGGGAGCCGGTATTGTTACATCTATGCTTTTCTGTTCCTCTTCTCCTGCAGACTTGCCCCAAAGCTGCACAGTACATTCTTCGAATTGTGGCACGATAAAGTAATCTTCAACACCACCCAGTGGGCCGTAGGACTGCTTTTGTCGCGCAAAGAGCCTGTTATACTCCAACACCTCCGGGGCAGCATTGAAGACGACTGAATCTGTTAGTACATTTGTGGATGTATCAAACTCGTAGCCGGTATTGACTTTCTGGATCCCATAAGCCCGTCCATACTGTTCTGCATATTGTGAAGCATATTCACCAATAGCTTCATCCTTGCCAAACTGATAGTATTTTGATTCAGGGGTTATCGGGACTATGGACACACTGGAGACATCTATCATATCTGTCAGGTCGAGGATGTCATACACGTTCCCACGGGAAAAGAATGTATTCCGTGACATGATTGACACCTTCCTCTCCTTGTCATCAAAAAGGAACAAAAGGCCGAACATCTTGGCGAATGACAGAAGATACGCAGCAGGCGTGTCAGTTTCCTGCAGGAGCCAGTACAGGGCTGCCCTATTCAGCCTGTTCTTCTTCGGGATGAGCGGAAGAGTAATCCATCCGTCAGTGTAGTACATGTTTTCCTCCATGAAGAATGCCGGGTCAAGTTCCACAGTATAGCCGCCGTTGTTGCGGGGGTCGCATATCGCATCAATTATCGCCTTCATAGATACACATGGACGCTGAAGGTAGCACCGCAAGTCCTTCACCTGCCATTCCGTGTGCTTGTTTGCCATGGTTACGAGATATGAAAGTGTCCCGTCCTTATTGCCGTATGTCACGCCCTCCTGCCTTACTGATATCGGGACATTGGCAAACGAAGTCCTGCCTACAACCATCTTGTCACTGTCGAAGTCTTCCGGCAGGCCGTTATAACACGGGGCAAAGTTTATGATATGCCAGAACGGGGTGGCGGTGGAGACCGCTTTCCCGGACATTACATCCCAGGCATCAGCTACATCTGACGCCTTCAGCTTTTCATATAGTCCGAATGGCTCGTCATCATCGTTCAGTCCGCCATCGTAGGTCATGTCTGCAAGCGACAATGCGCTTCCGTCATCCTTGTATGTCAAGGAATAGAAGAAGCCTCCAAGACCTCCGTAGAGGTTAACAGTATAGCTTATTGATGCACCGGAGCACGTCACCTTGTCAAGGCGTATATAGCCGGACATGACGATTTCAGACGTCTCCCTGTAGATTTCAAATGGAGTCCTGACAAGCGGATTGAACGAGCGGCCCACAGAACTGCCAGGAGAGTAGTCCGTGCGCCTGTCCTCCCTGTAGATGTTGCCGAATATTGAATTATTGGCAGCTGTGCCTTTGAGTGTTATCTGACGGCTGTAGCTGTTCCTGACGGCTGTCGGATTTGACAGTTCCTCCTGGACATAGTTCATCAGCAGCAGTTCATCACCGTCAAGGTCCACTTGCTGCCCGTCTATGTAGAGATAGATCGTCTTCATCGTCTCACCCCCTTTCTGGCCGATGTAGCCTGCAACTCGTATGATATGAGCTTGCGGCCTTCCCCGGCATAGGTCTTCATCTTCACAGAGGTGGCGTCCAATACAAGTGGCGTCCATTCGCCTGTTGACATGCTCCGGAGCATCACATCAGTGGACCCCACAAGATGCCATATGTTGGCTGCCCCTTCCTCTGTCATCCATCCTGTACGCAGCGTGAATGTACCGCTGACTTCATTCATGAAGTTCACTGTACCCCTTTCCGACCTGGTCCGGTTGTCATATTCCCTTGTGAAGCTGTTGCGGGTGATATCCATCTGCAATGATGTCCTGCCATTGAGGACCAGGCAATCCCAGCCCCCGAACGCATTGAGGTAATACAGGGCATATTCAGGACATGAATTGCCACGGACGTATCTCTGGGTATACTGAGGCGTATTCGGGAATATCTCAATATATTCCACGTCATTGTACTCATCTACATTCAAGTCATAGTTCTTGACGTACGGCGGCCCCACAGGGAGTCTGAAGGCAAATTCATAGGCATCCATTGCCTCCGCCTTGGTCAAGGGCTCCAATGAAACCGAGCGCGATGTGCCGTCACGGTACCCGATTTTAACCGGCAATTTGAATTCAGGCATCATGTAGGTATAGATGCTTATCACATGAGGAGAGCCATTGGGAGGGATTACTGCTGATACCGGAGCAGACAGGACGCGGTGACTGTCGAAGTTCCGGCCATCAATGTAGGACCAGTCCCACACGAATGTCACAGAATCCACGACAGTAGAAGGAGATGTGTCCTGGTTCATTATCGTGAATCTGAGGGATGATGTCTCCACACTGTCATCAAGGCTGGACGCCATCCTTAGTATGTAGTCAGCGCAGATGTCGTTTATCCTGACCTTCAGGTTCTCCTGCCCCGGCTGTCTGTAAGCGAGTCCGGTGTATATTACATCATCCCCGACATTGACTGAAAAGTTCACCTGGTGTACTGCCCCGAAATCCGATTCAAAATCGCGCCATATCGGGAAACCTATGTAAGCTGCCATATCTTTTTTCTGTGTAAATATACCGGCAGCCGTTTTTGTCACTTTCCGGCTTTGGAAAGGTCCGTGAAACCAAGGGTAAAATAGATTGTCTCGATGTCCTTCATGATGGCAGCGCGTATCTTCAGCGCATACTCCCTGTTGAGCGATTTCAGCGTCTTCTCCAGGTCGTGGGAGCCCTTTGTACCTTTCCTTGAAATCTTCCGGCCTATAAGGAATGCAAGGGACTTGGGCGATGGGATGCGTCCATTCTTGTCCGGACGCGGGATTACAGGCTTTATCTTTATCCATTCAAGAATCTTGGACAGTGGCGGCCAGTGGGGTTTGGTGTCGTACTCAACATATTCCCAATAGTCTTCAAGCGTGAGGAAAACCGTGAATGTATTCCCGTTTTCCGTCACCTTGAACTCTACGGAGTTCAGCAGCTCTCCGGATGCAAGCCTGTTGTTCCGTATCAGGCTGTCCTGGTAACCGTTCCGGACAGCCTGGCCATATTCCTGCAGGACCGCCCTGAGATTGGCCCAGTTTATCAGTGTGTCCTCTGCCATTGCTTCCTCCGCTCTAATTCGTACTCGTCCTTTTCTTTCCGGTAAGCCACGATTTGAAAGAACTCCACGGCTGCCATCTCGAAGACCGCGTCCCAGTCCTTCCGTGTTGTGTCGCTGACAACATCAACAAGGGTGAGCCATCCCCACCTTGCAGGGAATCCCGAAGTGCCGTCAGCTCCTTCAGCTTCTCCCTCCTCTTTGTCCGGCTCATCTTCCTTATCTCCTCCTCCCAACAGGACAGGGAAGACGCTATTAATTTTTTCGATGACTGAAAAAAAAAGTCCTGCAATGCAAGTGCATCGCACAGCGACAGGTGCTCGCTGATGACGTCCCTCACCTTGTCCATGTCATAGCCGTCATTGTACTTGTGCCCTGCAGGAATCAGCAGGACGGACAGCAGGTCAACAAGCCCTCCGCCATTCCTGCAGTACTGCTGGAAATCGATGTACTGGCCGGCAGTGAGGAAACGGAAGTCTTTCACGCGCACAAGCTCAAGGGAGCCCAGGCGGTAAGATGACGCAACCTTGGCCGGCTTCGCCTCCCTATTGAGGAATGTCGAGCGCAGAGACATGTCCGCGAACGTGGCAAGGTCAAGCGCAAGGACATCGTCTGTCTCCATGCCTGAAAGCACGGAGACGATGCCTACCTGCCGGTCCACATCGTCAAGCTTAGCGTCCGCAGAGATGCGGGCTATTTCCAGATACCTGCCAATGGGCAGCCTCTCATAAGTGTCAATTATTGTCTTCTCCATATCTATCTGATTCTATATTGTCCCTTGTTAGCATGCTCGGCAAGATGGGTATATGCCGCATATCTGATTGCATCCATAGCGTGGTTCCAAACGTCTATCGGATAGGACAGCAGATTGTTTTCCTTGTCCTTTGCCCATGTGTAGTTCCGCGCCTCCTTGATGACATTCGTTGACTCCTTCGTGATTTCCATCCGCCATCCTTGAATGTACTGTATCTGGAACTTCAGACGATCCGAACGGGCAGGCGCGCTCTTGTCGCACGGCTTGACATTGAACCCGGCACGGGATATCTCCTCGATGCTCTTCGGTTCCGCGCAGTCCGCATATATCGGGACGGACCTTGTGGGCACCCCTGCCTGCTGAAGGCTGCGCACTATGTCACTGTTCAGCATCCTTGTTCTGTAGCACACCTCATCCACATACAGCATCCTGCGCCTTGTGTCGGCCAGGACGCGGACAATCGCTGTCGGGTCATTCGTAAACCCGAAATCCATTCCGTAGATTTCAACCAGGCCGTCACTGTCCGGCATTGCGTCAATGATGTCAAAGTCATATATCAGCCCCTCCAGCTGCCCGACCTTTCCCTCACCGTACACACGCCACCAGTTCCGGTCATTCCTGTTGCTTTCAATCTCCTCCACCTGTTCAGGCGTAAGGTATGTGTTGTCCTTGTACGTGGAATGGACGCGGATGCAGTTGTCACGCGTCTCGATATTCTCGTTTGCCCAGAACGACTGCACAGGGTTGTAGTCAAGCATTATCAGGCCGCGTGTCCTGACAAACAGCTGCCGGGCCACCTCAAACCGCACGAACTGGCATTCGTTGATGAACAGCCGGTCACGTGCAGGGCCATGCACCTTTCCTGCATTGTCCGCGCTGAAGAACTCGATAATAGCCCCGTTCTCGAAGGTATATGTACTCTCCGTCTTGTTCCAGTTGTCCGGTTCCCAAATCCCCTCCGTTTCCATGATAAGCTGAAATTCCCTTATGGCTCCCTTGCGGAGATGCGGGAATGTTTCGGACACCACAGAATTGACGGTCGGCTTCTTGTCATTCTGGGCAAGAAGTATGAACAGCTGCAGGGCACTGTATGTCTTGCTGCTTCGTGTGCTGCCGCATGACGATATGTATCGTGGCTTCTGATGAAGGGCATCCACCAGCTTGTTGAATGTCTCAGTGGTCCTCATTCAGTATGTCATTAAGCTGCTGTGCAGTCTTGTCGTTCGACACCTGGACCTGTATTTGGGTCCGGCCGACAGCTTCCACCTGCTGCTTCTCTACATATCCGCGCTTCTTGCCGCGTGTCTTCAGGTAGAATATGATTGCGACAGTGTCGTTGTCTGAAATCTGCTTCATCAGCTTGCTTTCGACAAAGTCTATGGCCACCTCGTCAATGGCAGCCACTGCTGCAGCGAAGTCCGCATCTTCATTCTTCCACCTGTACACGGAGGTCCGGTCTATCCCGCAAGCCCTGGCTGACAGTGTTACGTTGCCCAGGTTCTTTTCAAGGGCAGCAAGAAATTCAGCCTTCTTCTGGGCTGTCTTTCTTTTTTTTGTGTCGTTTGTGTAGGTTTTCCCCATTTCCTTGCGTTTTTAGCGATTCTTTTGTCCTGAAGTATATTCTGCCCACATCACGCAACAAAGACAGCACACAGCCGGCACAGGACGCATTTACGCGCGTTCTGTTGCCTGTCGCCTCGTTGTATATCTCATTCATGCGCAATGTCGCAGTCCTGCCGATTCCACGCGCCCAGTTGGAGCGTACTGCAGTGCCCATGCTGTCCTCCCACCGGGAAAGCTCGCGCATCTGGTCTGAGTTAAATGTCACTTCCATATCCCATCAGTTCATCTATTGCCGAAGTTATCACGTCCAACAGGTACTGCAGCAAGCTTCCAACGGGAAATGCCACCCATGAAAGCAGAGCGATGTATGCAACCATGCCAGGCGTCAGCCCTGATGCAAAGAAAGCATATGCAAGGCACACCCACCATGTCATGCACAGCGAGCAGTCAAATGGCCGTACCCGGTCAATGTCACGCCCGGTGATTTTCTCCAGTACGGTCTTGAATGTATCCATGAAGCCTGACAGGTCTACAATGAAGACCACTGCCAGCATTGTGAAAAACAAATCTCTATAAATCATCTATGTCAATGTTTTTTAATATCTCCTTTACCTTCTTCTGTATCGCCCTCATGTCACGCGCCACAGTCATGTGGGAGCATCCGAGCATCTTTGCCGCTTCACGGTAACTGCCCTTGCCGGCATAGGTGAAAAGGATCCGCCGCTCCTTTAGGCTCAGCTCCCGCGTCACAATGTAACGGATGGCACGCACTGCAGACGGCTCGTCCGTCATCATGTCCAGGTGGTACTCCATATCCTTGAACGCTCCCATGCTCATTCCTCCATTACAGGTTCAGACAGTTCGCTGAACTTGCGGTAGCGGTAGTAATACTGCGACTTCCGGCTACGGCATTGGGTCGCTGCAATACGGGCCACAAAGAAGCACATCGCACCGCTCTCCCACAGATGCAGCACCTTGTCATCCTCATAGTCAAGAATGATGCAGTAGATGTCCTGAACGAGGTCACGGTGGTTTGCCTGCATCGTATTGCATCCACTGATATTGCAGACGATGTTCTCCACCATCTGCATCCGCGCCATTTCGCCTATTACTTCCGCTTTCGTCATTTCATTACCTCATTTACCGAAGACCAGCATTGCCGCATCCCGGCCGTGTTCGTTTGTCTGCCCTTTCCATCCGGTCAGCCTCCGGAACCTCTCTGCCGTCAGCTTAGTTCCGCCCTTTACCGGAGGAACAGCGCGAAAGGAGATGCCCCGCTCCCTCAGGAAGTCTTCCCATATCGAGCAGTCGCGCTTGATGCTGCCAGCTCCCTGCATCTTGGCCTGCGAGCGTTCACCGAACCACTTGCGCTGCCGAGCATCCTCAAAGACCACCATGAGGTTTCCGGCACCTCCCGCGGCCTTGTATTCCTGTACCTCTGCCATTGCCTGCGTTATGGTCACCGTCTTCACCTCCAGCAGCATGCTTTCTGAGCTGCTCCATATCGCCAGGCCCGTGTTCGTTCCGGGGTCTATGCCGATGTAAATCATTGCCCTCTCCTTTCATTGAGCTTTCTCCCTGCCCGACAGTGTCCACCGTTCTGCTCGAGCAGGTCAATTTTGATTTTCTGTAATTCCATAATTCTCAATTTTCCCACAAAGATATAAGTGTGTACAATATACACACCAAAAAAGATGCATTTTCTGAAAAATATTTTGAAAAAAATTGTTTATTTCAAAAATAAACCGTATATTTGTATCGTTAAAAACAAAAGAGGTCATTGAAATAGAAATAAAAAAGCCCCTCGGGTGAGGGGCCGGATACCGGGAGGTCCGTATGAAGTCTCCCGAATTTAAATCCTTGGTTCAAATGAAACTACGTTTTCAGATCATCATTTGGATTGGCAGGATAAGGATTTCAATCGGCAATTACCGTTAATCCTTTAAGCCACGGGAGGAGGTCGCACCCTCCTCCTTGCAAGGATTTGAAAAACAAATATAACAACATTATGGAAGAAAACAAAAAAACGACTGAGAACAGGGGCGGTGCCCGCAGGGGTGCCGGACGCAAGCCTATCGGTGGCAAGGCCTACACATTCAAGGCATACCCTAATGTGGCAGCAATCCTGGACTCCTACAAGGGCAACAAGACCCAGCTCATCAATGATGCTATTCTGCAGTATCTGAAGGGGTGACAAGTTCAAATTCATACGCAAACACATAAGGATTGATCTCCCAGGTGCCTTCGCCGCAGACCTTGTCTATCAGAGCGGCAAAGGCTCTGCGTGGGGCATCTTTCCCAAAAGAATAAAACAACTCAGTGTGATGCTGGAAACCATACAAGCCTCTTAGCGGTTTCATAAGACCCTCCTTGATACAATCTTCTTCTGAAATGTCCTGCAGCTTCTCAACCTTGACTCCAGTGATACGGATGTAATTTTTGCAGGCCTCTGAACGGATAAACATCTTATTTGTCCAGCCTTTCGACTGTTCTAATGTACCACGGGTTATTCTGAAATCTTTGGGACTGATATCAGGCGACATTGAACAGTAGCCTAAATCCCTATAACTCTGAGCTATCCCAATAACTTCTCCTACCTTATACTTCGGCAAAATCTGACCTCCATCGATGATTCCATCATCATAGTCTTTCATAACTACTTCAGTAATCTCATTGGTTGCCTTATTTCTATACACAAAGAAGCCGTTTACCTCCTGTCCTCTGAATCGTCTGGGACTTTTGATTACCCTCCTCGTCATTGTCTTCTTGCCATCAAGTACAGCCTGAGTCAAGCCGTACTTGTCATTGAACATTATCTTTTTCATTGCTCACCTCCTTTAAGTATCTCCGGGTTGTCGTGGATGTTGCCGATGACTTCGCACCGCTTCTGAATAGGCATAGGACGGTCTGGCGTAGATGCCCCCTTATGCCGGCCAACAACGAATGCGCCGTCTTCAAAGCGTACAAGCATCGGCACTCTCCTGCCACTGTTTCCCTGCTGCAATATTATGTCGTCCTCATAGATTTCTATACCATTCTTATCTGTCCGCCCAGTATATTGTCCGACAGTTGCTTCTCTTACTTGTTCCCAATTATCTAAGGTTCCACAGGCATGAATCTCCGGAAAGTGGTCATCATCATCTTGAAAAAGATATCCTAAAATCCATTCCCCGTTGTCGAGGCGCTTGCCTCTGAATTTGATGTCTCTTTTCATGACGTCTGGTTTTAGAACGGTAAATCATCATCCGGATTGTCCACCGCTGCGGTGGCCGCCGGGGCGGCATTGGCAGCCATCTCCCGTGCGCTGTTGACATAGCCGCGCTCCTCCTGCCCGCGTGTCGAGGACAGCAGCTGCACCTCGTTCGCCATCAGGCTGTATGAGATGCGCTGCTCCCCTCTGTTGTTCGTGTATATCCTGAAGTCCAGGTCTCCCCTCACGAACAGGGACGTCCCCTTGGTAAGCCACTGTGTCAGGTTCCCTCCATTCCCGCGCCACAGGACGCTCATCCAGATTGTCTCCCCTTTGCGGTCTGTGTGGGCTATATTGAAGCTCACATACTCCTTTCCGTTGATTTCCTTTACCTGGGCATCCGAGCCCAGGTTTCCAATGATTTCTGATTTCAGCATGATTCTAATTCTTTAGGTTTATATTCTTGATAGTTAACTCCTCCCCTCGGCTTGGGCTCTTCCTTGCCAATGCGGCTCCTGAGCAGGGCAAGGGCAGAATCAAAGTCAAGGTTCATGTACAGGGTGCCGTTGTCCGACAGCCTCTGCGGTGGCGCATCAGGCGCGATGCGGGGTATCATCTCATTCATACCCTTTCCTCCCTTGCCGCTACCGCCCTGCGAGGGCTGAATTTCTCGACATTCTGCGCAAGAAGCCTCAGTATGTCATCGTGGAACTTGCTGCTACCGTTGTGACTTCCCCGGCACTGCACGACTTCAAGTGTCCGGGCATTGAGTTCGATTGTCTCCGTACGGCAGCCGTCAACCTTGGCCCCGAGGATGATGCAGTCCTCCCTTGCATAGTACCTGTTCTGGAAGACGCAGTGGTGCAGGGTCTCCCCTTCCTCGTAGAAGTCTTTCACGGACTGCAGTGGGCTGATGGAGATATGGCCGTCCGCCACCACGACTCCCATAATCGGGGCAATACGCTGGAGCAGCTGCTGGTTTTCTTCTGAATCATCGCCAAGGAGGGCTAACTCTTTTTTTCGTTGCTCAGCCCTCCGCCTTGCAGTCTCACGCTCAATCTGCCTGTCGTGTTCGGCCTTGAGGTCAGCCGGACACAGGTACCGTGGACTCCTCATGTCCTTTCCCTCCCGTTCAAGACCATCCAGGTAGTCAAGCCACATGCCATGTCCGGTGCAATCATATCCATGTCTCAATGCTATCTTGACGCTTGGCCAGTACTTCAGGATCCGTGAACTCTTTCCATACATGATGATGTCCTTCAGCAGGGTCCCATGCCCGGACTTCAGCAGGGTCTCGGCCTGCGGGTATTTCATTACGCACCGGATGGTCTGTGCCAGATCTTGCCTTACCGTCTTGAGGTATGGAATGCTCAGTCCGCGCCTGAGCATCTCCGGCAGCAAGACTCCGCCAGGAGCAATTGCAATGCCCCGAAGGTCGTAGACGTCTTCCATGAAATAGTATCCCGTAGCTCCACCATTATGCCGGCCTATCATCCATCCGCCATCCTTCCACCTTAAGAAGCTCCACCCACGTGAATAGCGGCGTGATACAATGTGCTCAACCCCCTTTGCATTGATGAAAGTCCGGAACAGTTCCTCAGCACAGTACTCCAGTTCGCCCCCAAGTTCCCTCCTCTTGGTAATAATGAAGCAGCGGAAGACCTGCCACTCGTCACGCTGCTCCAGGGCAAGAAGACGGTTCGAGACCTCAGCACGCTTACTACTGCCCGGCATTGTGCCCATCTTCAAGACCTCACGGCACGATGGACATATCCAGCCAGCAGCCACGAGTTCATCCCTCGTCTCCTCATACTCACTCTCCGGTACAGTCTCAATATGTCCGCATTCAAGACACCAGAGCACGCGTTCCTTCTTCTTTCCGCGTCCGCGGGTAAATGTCACACATCTCGGACTGAACAGATTTGACTTCGCCCATTCCACAGTCTTCTCCGGAAGCGGTGCAAAGCTCTCCTCAAGCAGACGCCTCTCTACTCCTGTCCTCGGTCTCATGCCTCGTCCTCCTCGTCAAAGTTGAACAACATGTCGGCCTTCTCCCACTCCTCGCGGGCCTTCCTTTTCGCTTCCTCTTCCGCCGCTTTCCTTGCCATCGCCCGTTTTTGCGCGTTTTCTTCGCGTTTGCGCGCCTTTTCCCGCTCACGCGATAACTTGTTTAACTCGTCCCTTTTGATGCGCTCCTCGGCCTCTTTTCGCGCATTTGCGCGGATTTGCTCTTCCTCCTCCGGGCTCAGCTTCACTTCATGGTTGACTATCACCTTGCATCCGTCCACCTTTGCCGGAGCCGTCAGACCCTCGTCATAGAAGTGGATGGCCATGCCGTAGACCTCCTCGTCCGTGAATCCCTGCCGGCCGGACCCCTTGACCTGGCTGATGATGTACGCACAGCAGGCGGAGATGTCCTTCTTCTTGTCCTTGGCGTCCGGTGTATACTTGGCCGCGAATGCGGCATCCTTTCTGGCCACCTCGTCCAGGTGTGCCTTTATGGTCTTTTCAAATTCGTTCATTGTGTACTGTTGCTTGTGTGTTGGTATGAAATAGCTGTTGTTGAGTGTTACCCCTACCCGGAGGGCTCCGGCTGCCTGCAGGGCCATTGCTGCCATGTATGTCGCGCCGTAGTTGCCGCGTGCCACCTCGGTGGACACCGCATGCAGCGGACGGATGCCGGCAATGGCCTTGACCAGGCATACAAGCCCTATGCTGTCAAGCAGCCTCTGCTCCTCGCGTGTCATCGGACAAACCTGATTGCGATTCCGGCAGTGTCAATGGCGGAATCAGTTATCAACTCCTGACATTCCGGGGAGCACCTGTAGGTATAGACAATGCCCTCGGCCGTGGCGTCCGCCCTCATCCCGGTCACCTGGTCGAAAAGCATCCACCTGTCCGGATGGTCCTGCCTCATCAGCGCGATGTAGACCTCCCGGAGGTAGGCCAGAGGATGCGCATCCTGGAATGCCTTGTCCTGTGGGTTCTCCACCGTCCACTTGCGGGCGAGGGCTGTCCTGTCCTTTATCGGCTGGCCATTGAACGTCCAGTCCTGTGGTGAATAGTGCGCGATGAACCGCGCCACCTCGTTTGCCGCCTTGCGGCAGTTCTTCTCGAAGAAGAATATTGCATGATATATCTCTATCTCCCTTTTTTCTTTTTCCCCTTTACGCGCATACGCGCGGAAAAGAAATATATTATCTTTATTTATTTTATTTATTAATTTATTAATT
>JAMPAT010000033.1:0-4315 GCA_023667095.1 Bacteroidales bacterium | reverse complement strand
CGGCCTTGCAGTAGCGCAGGTCGTAGGCGAGAATCTCGAAGTCCATCGGGACATAGCCCTCCTGCTCCCAGAGCATCTCCACGAGGTCCCACCAGATGGCCTTGCCAAGGCCGCCCATGCGGTAGACGAGCTGCATCAGCTTAGGGTCGTTGCGTGCGCCCAGGTCGTGCGTCAGATATGGCCTGCTGTCCTTCTTCATGGCATGTCCTCCTTTGCACGCATCTTCCTTTCAAACTTCGGGACGCACCTTGAAGCCATCCTCAGGCTCTCCCGGTCCTTCCGCCCGAGGTTCTGCCGTCCGATGAGCTTCAAGGCCCGGACTACAAGCTCCATGTCCCTGTCTGAAATCTGATACATGGCCTAACGTATTACAAGATTCTTCGACTCCACGCTCTCGAACCCGGCAGGGAGCACATCAGCCTTGCCGGCAACCGACTTCGATATCTTCGGCTGTAGCGTCAGCCAGTCCGGCAGCTGCGCCTGCAGGGCCTCTATCCGCCCGCGGTAGTCATTCAGTGCAAGGGACTCGTCAACATTCAGTGACCGGCTCTTGCTGAAGTAGATGCTGAACAGCCCTCCGGTCTTCTTCTTGTCGAAACGGTCCACATGCGCGATGTTCATTGCCGCCTCCATGTTCAGCTTTATCCACTCCATGGTGGCCTCCTGCCTGTTGATGCGTGCCTGGTGAAGCTGCAGGACTTTCTTCTGCTCCTCCTCGACCGCCTTCTTCTCTGCCTCAAGCACCTTCTTCTGCGCCTCCACGTTCTTGTACCATGCGGCATACTCGTCAGGGAACCGGCAGAAGTCCTCCATTATCTGCTCCTGCACGGCCGAAAGCCTTGCCGCCTCGGCTTCCATTGCCTCCGTCTCAGAGGTGACCTCACCTCCGTTCTCCTCGTACCTGGCATCGAGGGCTGCCATCACCTCCTCGTACTCCATTGATGCACGGTAGGCGCGTTCTGATAGTCTGTAGATGTTTTCCATGATTCTGTTATTTGATGTTATGGTTTACCTTGTAGTCCACGAGTGCCTGGCCGAGTTCCCCGCGCTGCTCCAGCGTCAGCTCGAACCGTTCCAGGAGCTTTGTCATCAGGTTCAGTTCACCGTTCCGGATCCGCTCCAGGGCCTGGCTATAGGCTACGCTCCCGAGGGGCTTCTTGTAAGGCTTGGCAGGCTGCTGCACCGGTTCCGGCTGCTGCGGCACATCGTACTTTGTCCTGTCCTTCTCGAAGTAGACGTCAGCTGCCATTCCAAGGGCCTTGCATGCTACGCTGATCGCGTCCGTATACGCCATCTTGTAGGCCTCATCGGAGAAGAATACGCTGCCGGACTTCTCCACGCTCACAAGGCTGCTGCCGCCGATGCCGACTATAGGCCTGCTCCATTCCTTGCCGTCCTGCACATACAGGTGAATCTTGACAAACGCAGCCTTCTGCTGCCCGGCATCCTCTGTCCAGCGTTCGACCTCCTCGATATACCACCCGAAGCCGCACGGCCCGAAGACCTCTGTGAGCTTCTTGATGCGCCACATCGGGTTGATGTCGGTGAACCCCTTCAGGCGTCCGCCCTGTATTGTCTTCTTGGCCTCCTCCGGCACACTGCGGAGGGACTCATATATTTCCATTGTGCTGCTCATATTCTAACGTATTGCTGTGTAAGTCTCTGCCTGGTGGTCTATCTCCTGCTTTGTGTACACGCGCTTAGTGCGCATCCACTCTTCAATCTCGCTTCGCTTGAAGCGTATGGCCCTGCCGAACCTGTAATGCGGTATGCTGTTGTCATCAACCAGATGATACAGGTGCGATGTGCTCAGGCTTGTAGCCTTGGCTGTCTCCTTAAGTGTCATCATCTCTTCCATGTCTGCTCCTCCTCGTATATGTACCCCTCTCCCTCGCACATCTGGCACACGGCACGGTCCGACTTGATATACCTCTGGCCCTTTCTCCGGCAGTCCTCCTCGCTTTCAGGAAGACATAGCCATGTCTCCATTGTCACCGGCACGTCATCCTCCTTGATGATGTCATACGCCCAGTACAGGTGCCCTGTTCCATTGCAGTTCGGGCATTCCATCTGCATGTAGCTCGGCCCGCATTCCGGGCACTTGTCGCTGTTCATTCCCTTGCACATGTCACACATGGTCCTGCCCTCCCATCAGCTTAAGCGCACGCCTTACGCCCATGTATATGCGCGTCTCGCTGCACTGGTACTTTTCCGCCAAGGCCTTGCGGGCCATTGTAATCTTCTGGCCGGGGACTGAGACAAGCTCCTCCCAGTCCCTCAATATGGCCATGTCCATCTTTTCTCTTCTTGCCCCTACAGGGGTGTTCAGTCTCTGTCTCATTATTGCCTCTCCTTGATTTCATCTATTGTGTACATCTGTATTAGCCTTGGTATGCTCCGGGCAACCTCGTCACCCCATATCCTGCATATCTCCTTGATGGCATCCTCATCACCGTCCCATGCGATGCAGCACTCGAAGTTGTTCCACTCGTACAGGTATATCTCCCACGGGTCGCACTCCTGGCGGATTTTTTCCTGCACGCTGTCGTAGTATTCCGTCAGCCTCCTGTAACCCTCCCTGGTGCCGTAGACGCCTCCGCCAATCCTCACCAGCTTCTCTCCGTCCTCCAGGAGCGGCTTAATCCTCTTCATCTCCCTGTCGAATGTCTCCTGATTGAAGGCTACGAAGACATTGTACTTGCGGAGGTCTACATCCTGCTTCTCCTTCTTCAGGGCCTTGTACCTGCCTATCGTCTTGTCGTTCTCGATGCGGAGGTAGCCGTCATTGTCCCAGTCGCGCTCATAGGTGACGCCTGTCCTGTTAATTGCCTGTTCCTGTTCTTGTCTTGTCATGATTGCTGTCATTGTTTGATTTGTTTGACTTCCCCATCGGGTATGTACACCCGTAGGCGAATACCCAGAAGTATGTGTGAGGGTAAAGGCACCAGCAGCCCTTGACCCATAGTGAAAGGACCAGGCATACAATGGCAAGCGTCAGGAAAACGGCCCTGAATGCCATGGTCCATGTCAGCCCCTTATGCGCGTCCATTATACACACTAATATTGTCAATGAACATCTCATACTTGCGTATAAGGTCGGTTGCAACACTCAAGACTGCTCCTGCAGTATCACCGGTGACTCCGTTCATCACCGCCCTAACCTCGTGAGGGAGCAGGTAGGTGGTCTCTTCAACGTGGAACTTATCGCCCCTGAATGAGACTGTCAGCTCATACCTTTCTGTTTTCCCGGCCTTTACGGCTACAGACTTGACTGCCGCCCCTGCGACCGTGCGGAACATCTTGTCCGCATTGATTTCCTTTTCAGTGAATTTTTCCATGATATCTGAGTTTAGTTGATTTTCTCGAAGGTCATTGAATCATCTGCATAGAGAATCTTGTTCTGTGATCCTATTCGACAAATGGCAGACTCTGACAGTTGGCAATCAATAGACGAGTAGCTTAATATATATACTTTTCCGGAAGCTCTCACCGTGCTGGTGTCGTAAGCTATCACCGTGCTGGTGTCGTAAGCTTCCACCTTGCTGGTGTTGTGAGCTCTCACCGTGCTGGTGTCGTAAGCTATCACCGTGCTGGTGTCGTAAGCTTCCACCGTGCTGGTGTCGTAAGCTTCCACCTTGCTGGTGTTGTGAGCTCTCACCTTGCTGGTGTTGTGAGCTCTCACCGTGCTGGTGTCGTAAGCTATCACCGTGCTGGTGTCGTAAGCTTCCACCTTGCTGGTGTTGTGAGCTCTCACCGTGCTGGTGCCGTAAGCTCTCACCGTGCTGGTGTCGGAAGCTATCACCGTGCTGGTGCCGGAAGCTATCACCGTGCTGGTGCCGGAAGCGATAAGATAACCGTCAGTGACATCGGTGTTGGCCCATATCCGCCCATCAGAGAAAGGCTTCTCATATTCCGCAATCAGGTCAGCATCTATCACTTTATATTCACAGCACCAGTAGAAGTTGTCGCGGATTACTTCCATAAGCTGCTCCATAGTCTCGGCAGCATAAGCCCTGCCGTATTGCTCCCTGCATGCATTCGCCTTCCTTGCTCGTTCAAGGATGATGCTTTTCAGTTGATTGAATGTGTTCTCGTTCTCCATATTGTTTGATTTAAATGTTTATTGGTTGGAGGCAGCCGGGGATTCGAACCCCTGTCGCGCCCTGTTCCGCTGCTGCCTTTGTCCCCGGAGACCTCCCGGCGTCCGGGGGTGGTGGCGTTCCCTGACACGCCCAATCCCAAAATACTATGTTTACTCCTGTCCCTGTCAGGGCAGGGATTCTGCCTGTTACCTGTTCTTGCAGACCCACTTCAG
>JAMPAT010000032.1 GCA_023667095.1 Bacteroidales bacterium | reverse complement strand
CATCGCACCTCTTTTCTCTGATGATTTTTGGGGTACGCATTGACGAAGTCAGGAATATGTTGTCACTGTCCTGAATACTCCGGATGGATTTACTCCAGGTGAAACTCTTACAGCAATGGAGACTAAACTTGCAGGAAAGATATACAAGGAAGACACGGACAATAACGTTACTACCCGTTATTTTGCAATGAGCACAACCAGCTACAAGTCGGATCTTCCTTATTATTTCGTGACTGAGGTGGAGATGAAAAATTTTGCAAATGAGCCGGTAGCAGCAGAGATTGCAGATCCAGTTGTTGTCTATGTTGAGCGTCTTGCAGCAAAGGTTACACTTAACGTCTCTTCAGACCTTAAGTCAGAGAATGGACTTTACAAATTGAATGTCACCCTTTCTGGTGATGACAATAATGAGGGTGAGAAGGAAGAAGACAATAACATAGGTGCGACAAATATTTATCTCAAATTCATCGGATGGGGTCTTAATGCTACTGCAAATGATTCATATATGATGAAAAACATTGATACAGGATGGGATGATGGCAAGTTCAGCTCATTCAAATGGAACGATGCCGGCAATTTCCGCAGCTATTGGGGCAAGTCATATCTTTACAATGATGCAAACTATGGCGAAAAATTGACATACAAGAATGTTAAGGGACTTACAGGGAACGGAATCGGTGATAGCGACTATTGTGCAGAGAACACCACGACTGCTACATACGCTGCAAATCGTGATGCTGTGACAAGTGTCGTACTTGTTGCTGAAATCTGTGATAAGGAAGGCAAGGCCCTTGAGGATTATGTACGTTACAATGGTATCCTCTATACAAAGGCTTCTTATCTGAATTATGTACTTAATTCAGTTGAACTGAATCTGTACACTAAGTCGCAAAATGAAAAGGGCGAGACTGTATATACAAAAGTTGATAACAAATATGCAGTTCTTGCAGAGCTTGGTTCAGATGGTGTCTATGCGCAGATTCAGGTTCCGGAAGGTGCAGAAGGACTGTATGCCCTTACGGCCGGTACAACTGATGACTATCAGCCTGCTACAGACTTCTCAGAGGCAAACAATGCTTTGAAGGCATTCAATGTGTCTAAAAATTCTGATGGTGTAGAGACTTCAAGCGCAAATGGCTACAAGGGTGGCCAGATGTACTACAACATTCCTATCCAGCATTTTGAGCGTCCAGTAACTGACCCAGTTGGAGAGGCTAACTATGGTGTTGTACGTAACCATCTCTACTCAATTACAGTCAACAGCCTTACTAAGCTTGGTAAAGGTATCTATAATCCAGATGAGGTTATCATTCCTAACGAAGATGACGAGAAAGAGTCATACTATGTTGGTGCTGAAATCAACATCCTCTCATGGAAGATAGTAAGCCAGGGCGTTGACCTTTAATCTGAATTAAAATAAGATTTTCATCCTGGGGCTGTGTGCTTTCAGGGCCATGGCCCCGGGATTTCAATAAAACTTCTGTTCCTGAATTTTAAATTGACCGCCTTAGGGCAGAAATATTAAAGCAAAAGTCATGAATCTATTGTCGTGTATAATGAAAGGAGTAGGCTGCAGGATAATGTCCCTGCTGTCACTATGTCTCGTTGCAATGGCCTGTGGTGTCATATACGATGATGAGGGGGACTGCTCGGTGACCTACCGCGTCAAGTTCCGCTATGACTGGAACCTGAAGTACTCTGATGCCTTTGCACATGAGGTTGAATCGGTAACACTTTATCTCCTTGACAAGGACGGAAATATTGTGTGGCAGAAGACAGAGTCCGGTGAAGCCCTGAAGGATGGGAACTATGCCATGACTGTCGATGTGGAGCCTGGTGTCTATGACATGCTTGCATGGTGCGGAACAACGGACAAAGGCTCATTCGAAATACCGGCCGGGGCAAAGGTCAGGGAAGACCTTACATGCACACTCGTGCAGCGCACGGATTCTGACGGCACTTCTGCCGATGTGCGCGGAGATATAGACAGGCTGTTCCACGGATGGCTTCCAGACCAGACATTCGGTGAGACGGAGGGCGTCTATACATATACTGTTCCGCTTAAGAAAGATACCAACAACATCCGTGTTGTACTGCAGCAGCTTTCCGGGCTGCCTATTGATGAAGACAGGTTTACATTCATCGTCTCTGCAGAGAACGGTGCCATGGACTGGGACAATGAACTGATGCCAGATGAGCACCTTGACTATTATGCGTGGAGCACAAGGAGCGGTACTGCAGGAGTTGACCTGGGAAATGGCTTTGTCTCTTCCTACAGCGCGGTTGTCGCTGAATTGACTACAGCACGTCTCATGACAAGGGACAATACTGCCTCCAGGAGGAGTGTATTGACAAGGGCTGACGAAAATTTCCCTGCTGAAAAGAAGATGCGTCTCAATGTCATTGACAATGAGACAGGAAAGATGATAATAAGTATTCCCCTTGTAGACTACGCTCTGCTTGTGAAGGGAGAATACAGGAAAGATATGGACGACCAGGAGTTCCTGGACCGTATGGATGAATACAGCATCGTCTTTGTCCTCGATGAAGGATGGAGATGGGTAAACATGAGCATAAATATCCATTCATGGAAACATGTGTACCAGAATGCTTCTCTATAATTTAATTGAAAACAACTGCTGAACGATGGGATTTGACAGACATACATGCCTTGCTTTTCTCGCCATCATGGTGATGGGGATTGTCCCGTCGTGCGGCCTTATATATGATGGCGAGGATATCATTCCTGTCGAGGACAGGCATGGGAATATCCAGATCGGGCTGAGGATTTCACTCGATGAGGTGGCTGCTCCGGCTACAAAGGCTACTCCGGAGGGTGACTATGACGACGGCAGAAGTACGGAATTCGAGAATTATCTTGACATTGCCAACGCGAGAATCATGTTTTTCGACAGCGCAGACAAGTTCATGGCCACTTTTGTGCCGACTGTCTTGCGTCCAGTTGAGGAGCAGAACCGTTCCAAGGTATATGAGCTTATGGGAACGCTCGAAAATCCTCTCCCGTCAGATTTCAAGGTGGTGATTATCGCCAATTGGCAGTCTTATCCGCAGGATAGTGGACTTGTCCCTGGAAAGACGTCAATTGATGATCTCTGTGCATCTGAATACAGCCGTTATGCCTATTCTGCACCTTTTACCCTCTCTACAGAGACTCCGATCCCTCTTTTCGGCTTGAAGGAATTCAGCGGAATGACATTTATTGAAGGGCAGATGACATATCTTGACACTATCCATCTGCTGAGGGCAATGGCAAAGGTGGAGGTCAGCATGAATGCTGATGATTCTGTCGACTGGAACATTGAGTCTGTGAAGTTGCGCCGCTATAATTCTTCCGCTTTCTGTGCCCCTTACGGTGTATATACGGAAGCGGACTATGTGAAAGGGAACTATGACGGGGACTATGCCGATGACATACATATTGTAGAAGGTGCGGTTGTGGACCAGGAGATTGATTTTGTCAATCAGGATGATGGCAGGTTCATTATCTATGTCCCTGAGTACCGCAATGTCGCTCCTGATGGCCAGAAGGCTTCCGATGCGGCGGATATAGTTGTCACTTTCGACAAGAGGGTGGATGCTGAATATACAATTGATTTCAAGTATTACAGGAATGCTCCGGCAGGGGCAAGGCTGAACCAGCCTTTTGACATCAGGCGCAACTATTATTATAAGTTTGAGATAACCAAGCATGAGGAGTTCATGGATCCGGAGATTTCCGTGGACATTATACCTTATGGCAATGTGCTCCTCATTCCGGATTATGGACTTACTGTTGATGACGAGGGCAACAAGGTTGACAAGGACAAAAATATCGTTGTCACAGGCCGTGATGGATTGATCCTGATAAAGATAGCAACTGACGGTTCCATAACTGACCGTGACGGCAAGGCAATACTGCTTGATGCTGCCGGACATTACGAAAGGACAGATGCGGGGACAGGTGCACTCCTGTGGAGTATAGATATGGTGATACTTGACCAGTATTCAAGAAGATATAGCATAAGGGACGAAAAGGGTGACCTGATAGCATCGGTCTATTTTAAAAAGAACTAATTGGTCTATGAAGTGCTTTAAGGAAATATCAGTTTTGTGTTATGTGCTCGTTGCGGTGTGTTCATTGTGCATAGGGTGCGTAAAGGAGCCGGAATTCTGGGACGGGAACATACCGGAAGGGGATACTGACATTGATTGCAATATAGTTTTTGAGCCTCTTGTGGAGAAGGCTCTTGCTACGCGTGCCACAAATGCACCGGCAGGGGATACCCTTAACGATATCAACGACCTGTGCATACTTTTCTTTGACAAGGAAGGCAAGCTTATAGAGGACGGAATCCGTGAAGTCAGGCGTACTGACATGACTTTTGTCGATAATCCTGGATATGCAACTGACAGACATGCCAGATTTTCCCTCAGGAAGGTGCCTTATGGCGAATACTATATGTTTGCAGTTGCCAATCTCGGCAATCCGGTGAAGACTTCCAAGGCTACTGTGCAGACAACTACCTACCAGGTGCTTGATGGAATGCGCCAGAATGGCGGACTTGCCACGGTAGATGACTTGAAAGGAATACAGCTGACATGGGATCCTGAGTCTATAGACAACAATGCGGAGATGCTTGGATATTTCACCGCAGGTGAGGCTCCAGGCAACCCTACAAGTTTCTATAATGCTCAGTCTGTTGTCATCAACCGCAGCAAGATGACATTCCATTCGTGGCTATGCAGGGCTGCCTCGAAGGTTACCATAGAATTTGACCCTTCCGGGATGCGCAACAATATACGAATCTATCTGAAGTCTGCAAGGCTTCGCCATATACCTCTCCATTGTCCGCTCGGAGAGAAGAATGTTCCGGCAAGTGATGAGGACCTTATACCGGATACCGAATCCCCTTATTTCCATATTGACTATTATCCTGAGAAGACCAGGAATGACCGTGAGACATGGATGGTGCTGGCAAGGGGAGGAATCCTTGACGGGACTAACGGTGCAATCCTGGATGAATATGACGGAATGCATACTCCTACTGCAAAGGCTCTGTTCTTCTATGAGAATATGCAGGGTGAAGGCAAGGACAAGGGCCAGGACAGTGACCGTGACGGTGAACTTGACTATCCAGGCCATAATACAAATCCTGCCGATTCAGGATATATGGACAAGAAACCATATGGCACATACGTGGAGATAGAGGCGCACTATGTCTCGAATGCTCCAGGCAACTACGGCCAGGGAAAGATTTTCTACCGGTTCATGCTTGGAAAGGACACAGAGAAGGACTACAATGCGGAGCGTAACAACCATTATAAGCTGACGCTGAAATTCAACGGCAACGCAAACGATGTGGACTGGCATATTGACTATACCCCGGAATCAGACATCCTGTATGCACCGGACCCGTACTATATTTCATATCTGTATAATCAGACCATGGATTTGCCGCTATATGTCAGCGGAAAGCTGCAGCAGGGTGACCATATTGACCTGAAGATTATCAAGAACGGGTGGGGACCGGCGGATCCGGATACTTTGAAAAAGATGTATCCTTTTGAATTGTATGGAAAGGCGGCAGACAAGCTCTGTAACGGCTTCCTGTCTCTGAAACCATCTACACAGGCAAGTGGAGTTGTGGCTGACCCGAACAGCAGCACCAATAATTATCTTTCCAACTATAACTACACTTATTGGTATGATGTCAACAACGGAAATCTGGGCAATAAGACGATAAAGTATGAGGAATTGAGAGATGCAATGGCTAAGGAAGGAGCAGTAAAGGTGCCGCTGTATACTCGTGAAAAGCAGCTTGTCAAGCCGACAGGTTTTACAGGAAACAACATTTATCCTCAATACAGGCGTGAAGCAATATTGGAGGTTTCTGGAGTCATTGGAGGCAAGGCTGTGGAGAAGAAAGAGATCAAGGTCTATCAGATGCACCGAATCATCAATCCGTCCGGTGTCTTCCGTAATCACGACAGTCAGAAACCGTTCGAATTGACAATGGCTTTCCGTACTTCTCCAGAGGCACCGGAATTCCAGCCGTTGCATTCAATCGGCCCATGGCGTGCACAGATTAATGTCGGAGAGGGATGGGAGATTGTCGATGCAGATGAAAATGGCATAATTTCCGGTGATGACGGCTCCAAGATATCTTTTAATGTTAAGCCTATTGATGTAATTGACGAGAATGATACAAAATGTGCATACGTAGACATTGCATACAATAACTATACATGCCATCATCGAGTGATTCTCCGGCAGGGAGATAAGCCGTTAGCCTTGGTTGACAAGGGAAGTGAATGGTATTACCGTAATTTGCTGACAAAGGATGAACTTGCCCCATTGCCGATTGATGAAGGCTCTTTGTTCAAGTATGGAAATGAAAAGGAACCTATTTCATCAGAGAATCAGAAAACTTCAAATATTGGCGCACATGCCAATGACCTTAAAATAGAAGGTGGTGGGAACCTGCCATGGACAGAGATAGGGTATTCTATTGATGCAAAGGGCTTTTCAGAAACCGTTTTTTTGGATGGAAAGGCAACGGCCGCTTCCTTTGATGATTTCAAGGCTTTATACCTGAATGCTGATATATCATTCAAGTTTGGTATCCTGTATGGTGACGATGCTCCTGGAACTGAATTTGATGCAGAAAAGGCTGTCGGATACAATCAATATAATAATCCGGAGAAGTCAAATGGAATGCGTGGAGTCTTTGTGTATAATTCCAAAGATGGCCGTTCTATATTCTTCCCGGTAGGATGTACAGGATACGGACGCAGAAAAGATCAGAATCCCAATGAAAAAGTTGGTGGCTTTCAAAAGCGTGGTGTCCTGAGATATGCACAGCGTAGTCCGGAGAAACCGTGGGGAGATGGCTATGCCAATTATGCTCCGTTGTTTTATTATATCCATGAATTTGAGGGTGCAATCTATTGGCTGGACAGGCAAGTTGTGGTTCCTGCGGGATTCAGCAATACCGGTTACAATACAAATGCATGGGATATCAATTTCCGTACATTCGATTTTAACCATTTCTTGACGGATGGAGCCTATAAAGATCAAAAGACAGGAATTGAACACTGCGATGCCGCCTTCATCCGCTGCGTGGTCAAGAAATAGCTTCATTCCTGCTGCGTAGCCATGTTGTCTGTCAATGAGCGGGCACGCAAATCTGTACCGGAAAAGTATGCTTGAATTTGTTACAGACCTCCATTTTCTGCAAAATATCTCCATAGGGGAGCGGCCATAAGGGACTGCTTCACCTGGTCATTTACAAGAAGATCCTTCACCTGTTCCCTGCTGAGAAGCTCAACTGTGATGTCCTCTGTCGGGTCAAGGTCCTGGCCGGATACCTTTTCAACCCCTGTAGCAAGGAAGCAATGCGTAATGTTATTGGTGGTGCTGCTGTTTCCGGAAATGTCCATCAGATGTGCCCATGTGCCGCCTGAATATCCTGTCTCTTCGAGAAGTTCCCTCCTGGCCGCCTGCAGGGGAGTCTCGCCTTTCTCCATCACGCCTGCACTGATCTCATAGCATGTCTTGCCGAGGCCATATCTGAACTGCCTTTCCATCACAAACAGGCCTTCAGATGTTATCGCGATTACATTTACCCAGTCCGGATATTCGAGAACATAGAATTCCGGATTTATCCTGCCGTCAGGAAGCCGCACTTCATCGTGCCTGACAGTCAGCCATGGCCTTCTGAAAAGGTATTTGCTGCTTACTGTCTCCCATCTGCCTTCTTCGTTGACGGTATTCTTCATGTCTTTTTCCATATATGTCATATAATCGTTATGCCGGTTCTTTTCTGCTGAAAGTGAATCTGATCAGTCCTTTCTCTGCCGAATATGTGTCGTGTCAGTCCTTTTTCCTGCGTTTGGGGTTTGCAGGGAACCATCCCTTTGCTACGCGTTTCTCCTGCTCGAAGATTTCCATGATTGACCAGAAGCATGAGAATGCCGTAACTCCTGTCACTGTAGACCATATAAAATTCCCGATATAGAGCGACAGTACTGAGAAAGCAATGCCGGCAAGCAGGAATACCCACCAGCACGACCTGCCGAACCAATATTCTGCCTTTATGACGATAGGGTGAAACAGCCCTATTATGAGAAAGGTCGCGAGACCTACTATTATTCCGCTGAAATTCATATCTTATATCTTGTTTTAAAATGTTATCCCAATGCTACATCCAGCGACATCATGAGTGTGAACCCTATGGCAAACATTATGGTGCCGACATTGGAGTGCCTGCCCCCTGTCATTTCCGGTATCAGTTCCTCCACAACGACAAACATCATTGCACCTGCTGCAAAGCTCAGCATATACGGCATCGCGGGAATCAGATACGAGGCAAGTATAATTGTCAGTATTGAGCCTATAGGCTCTACGGCTCCGGAAAGTGTACCGTAGAGGAATGCCTTGTGCCTTGACATTCCCTCAGCACGCAACGGCATTGACACTATGGCTCCTTCAGGAAAATTCTGGATGGCGATTCCTATTGACAGGGCAATGGCACCTGCCATTGTCATGTATTCGTTGCCGCTTATCCATCCTGCATATGTCACACCTACAGCCATACCTTCCGGAATATTGTGCAGGGTGACGGCGAGGACCAGCTTGGTAGTGCGTTTCAGCTTGCTCCTTGGGCCTTCCGGCTCTGTGCCGTGGTTGTGAAGATGAGGGATTATATGGTCAAGCAGAAGCAGGAAAAGTATTCCTGCCCAGAATCCTGCTACAGCAGGGATGAATGAATATCTGCCCATCCCTTCGGCCTGTTCCATCGATGGTATCAGGAGGCTCCATATTGATGCTGCAACCATGACACCGGCTGCAAATCCGGACAGGGCCCTTTCCGTTGCAGGCCTGATGCTGTCTTTCATGAAATAGACACAAGCTGCCCCGAGGGCAGTCCCGAGGAACGGAAGCAATATTATCCAAAAACCTGTCATCCTTTATTCTTATATTGTGGCCCTGTATATTTTGGGGCTGACCTCTTTGCAAAGGTCAAACCAAACTTCAAAGATAGGAAACTTTTTGGTTAATCATGAGCCTCACGGTAGGCAGATGGCCTTGTATGGTACATGTCGTTGAAACATTTCGAGAAGTATTTGGGAGAATTGAAGCCTGTCATCTCTGAAATTTCAGTGATGCTTAGCTCCGGGCTGTTTCTCAGCAGATATGCCCCTTTCTTCAGCCTTATGCTCATGATGAAGTCGTTGGGAGTCATGCCGGTTATCGCCTTGATCTTGGTGAACAGTGCGGCCCGTGACATGGCGAGTTCCTTGGCAAACATTGCAACATTGAAATCAGCATTGCCGATATTCTCCTCTATTATCCTGTTGGCCTTGTCTATCAACTTCTTGTCCAGAGGATTGGTTGCAAGTATCCTTGAAGGGGCCTGTGGCTGGCGGCAGAATTTTTCCTGCAGTGTGATCCTTGAATTGACGAGATTGTTGCAGCGTGAAATCAGCAGAGAAGTGTTGAACGGTTTGGTGATGTAGTCATCTGCACCTGTCAGAAGCCCTTCCAGGTTCTGTTCGACAGCTACCCTTGCTGTAAGCAGCACTACAGGTATATGGCATGTATTGATGTCGTTCTTTATTTTCCTGCAAAGGTCTATCCCTGACATGTTTGGCATGATTACATCGCTGACGACAATGGCCGGAATCTCCTTGCAGATTATGTTGTAGGCCTTTTCCCCGTCATTGACAGCTATTACATTATAGTATGAGGAGAAAATCTCTACAAGCAGTTCGCGTATACCTTCATTGTCCTCGGCCACGATCATTTTCGGGAGTGAGGTGTCGGCCTGCCTGCTCCCACCGGTTTCCTGGATACCTGGCTGATGTCCGTCCCTTGGGATTTCTGCAGGAGCTGCCTTCTCTATCTGCTCCGGCCTGAAATGCGAATATCCGAGAGGCAGGGAAATCGTGAATGTACTTCCGCAGCCTGGCTTGCTGGTGACGGATATCTTGCCGGAATGAAGCTCAACTATGCCTTTTGCAAGGGCAAGCCCGATTCCGCTGCCTTCCTTTGCCGTCTCCTGGGCAGGACGGTCTATCCTGTAGAAGCTGTCGAATATCTTCTCCTGCTCGTAGGCTGCGATTCCGCACCCTGTATCGGATATCTCTATTATTGCGTCGCTGCCTTTTGAATATACATGTATTGTGATGTTCCCTTCTGTCTCTGTGTATTTCATGGCATTTGAAAGGATGTTGCTGAGCACTTTCTGCATCTGCTTCTGGTCATACCAGACCTCGATGCGCTCCATATCCTTGATGTATGCGAGGTTCAGTCCTCTTGACTGGGCGTATTCATTGAACAGCAGATAAAGCTCGTTGATGAAATACACTATATTGTGCGGTGCTGCCATTATCTTCATGTGTCCCTGCTCCTGCTTTCGGAATTCGAGCAGTTCCGAGATCAGTCCGCGCAGCTGGATGCTGTTCTTGTAGACGGACAGGACCTTCTTGTAAAGCGATGGGGTGAAGTCCTGGCGGTTGAGCATTATTGATTCCACCTCAGCGATTATTATCGTCAATGGGGTCCTGATTTCATGCGCTATATTTGTAAAGAAGCGTAATTTGCTTTGGTTCAATGCCTTTATGTCCTGGTTGCGTTTCTGCTCATATTCAAGCGAGGTACGCAGGCGTACTCTTCCCTTGTAGAACATGACTGATATCCAGAGGATTATCACGGCAAGAAATATATATGTGATATAGGCTGCCGGAGATGCATACCATGGAGGCAGCACGGTGATTGACAGGCTTGAAGACTGAATATCGCTGTCATGGTTTTCAGCCCTGACCACAAGCCTGTATCTGCCTGGAGATAGGTTGGAATAGGTGATTGTGTTGTCATTCCTCAATGGATTCCATGCCTGTGAAAATCCTTCAAGCCGGTATTCGAGGCTGTGCTTGTTTGCAGCAAGGTAGTTAGATGCAGTGACCTCAATGTTGAACATTGATATGTCAGGCTTCAAAATGATTTCATCCTGGTACAGCAGTGACTTGTCCAGAATTCCTGTGCCGTCTTTCGGGTTGACTGCATTGCTGTTGGCATACAGCCTTGAAAAATAGATGCTGTAGGGCTTTTGCGGAAGGTCAAGGTCACTTTCCCTGAATGACACCATTCCCTGGGTGCTTCCGAGGAATATTGTCCCGTCACGTGTTATCTGCAGCGCATTCTCATTGGCCGCAGTGAATGGGAAGCCGTTCCCGATGTTGTATGACCTGGCCTGCTCCGTCGCATAGTTGAAGATAGAGAAGCCGCTGTCAGTTATGATAAGGAGATTGCCGCTGAACGGTGATTCGCAGACCTGGTAGACGCAGTCGGAGCCAAGCATGTTCCTTTCCCTGTCATAGTTCCTGAACACTTCGCTTCCCGGTGAAAGGCGGTCCATCCCGCTTCCGGATGTGGAGAACCAGAGATTTCCCATGCTGTCCTGGAATATGTTGTAGACGCTGTTGCTGCTGATGCTTCCAGGGATTCCGCTGTCATGTACATAACGGTGTATCTCTCCGGATTCCAGCCTGTATTTGAACACGCCTTCGCCCATGGTGGAGAGCCACAGGTTGCCGTTGGCATCCATCAGCAGGTCAGTTACCTTCTTGATCTGTGTCTCTTCCGGCATCCCTGCAAACAGTTTCCTGCAGTTTCCGCTTCTGCGGTCAAATATGCTGACCCCGTTTTCCGTCGCCAGTACGAGTGAGTCCCCGTAAGGCAGGATATCCCTTATTATATCGGATGGCAGTTCTGGCTTTTCTGATGAGGACAGCTTGTAATGGCTGAATTTGCCGCTTTTGATGTCAAGCCTGTTGAGCCCTTCTATATGTGTGCCTATCCAGAGTATCCCTTTGTCTGAGTCGTAGTACAGGGACTTTATGTTGTCTCCGGACAAGGCATCTTGATTTCCGTCTTTCCTGTACCATGTAAATCTTCCGGTCTTCCTGTCAAGGTAGTTTACACCGCCACCCTCAGTTGCAATCCAGAGGTTGCCGTTCCTGTCCTCTGTCATTTTGCCGACAATGGATGAACTGAGGCCTTTGCCTGGCTGTGAGGATTCCAGGTATCTGGTGAATATCGAGAATTCCGGATTGAACCAGTTTACCCCTCCGAAATATGTACCTGCCCAGATGTTGCCCTGCCTGTCCTTGCGCAGGCACCATATTGAGGAATGCGAAAGCCCGTCATCACGCTCCCTGTCTGCCGTATAGTGCGATATCCTGCCTGTCGTGCGCTCAATGCAGTCCAGTCCGGTGAATGTCCCGACCCATATCCTGCCTGACTCGTCCTCGCAGCAGCAGCGCACGAAATCAGATGCGATGCTGTCCGGATTGCTGCTGTCATGGCGGTATATGGTCTGGATGCCTTCCGTAGTGATGCACCGCAGCCCTTCATCCCAGCTGCCGAGCCAGATGTTTCCTGCCTTGTCTTCGTATATGTTTGTGATGCTGCCGGATGTGACCGGATGTGTCAATGAACCGGTTCCCTTGTCAAGGACATAGGCTCCGTCTCCTGCTGTGCCAAGCCACATCAGCCCGTCTGCCGTTGCTGTGATTGCCGATATTTCTGTCACATTGTCAGGAAGGCTTATGTATTCCTCAAATATATCATTCCCGTCTTCTTTCCTGAGGACATGGCAGCCGTATCCTGCATACAGGGCATCCCCGTAGAACATTGACTTTATTTCCCTTTTCATCAGTGTCCGGAAGCACATCTTCTCCAGGTCAAGTTCCGCAATGCCTTCGGTGCATGCTGCCCAGACTTTTCCGTCCCCGTTTCCGGCGAGGCGGTAGACGTTGTTGCAGAACAGGCTCTGCGGATTGCCTTTTTCCATACGGAATTTCTCGATGTCGCGTCCGTCATATCGGTTAAGCCCGTAATTCGTCCCGATCCAGACGAAACCGAACTCATCAATATATATGTCGTTTACTGATACCTGTGACAGGCCCTCATCTGCAGAGATGTGGGAGAATGAGATATAGCGGCTGCCAGTAGCCAGGACTGTGGCGGACAGATGGCAAAGTATAATCACCAGGACTGATATTGCGGATGCTTTTTTCATGCCGGCAAATTTACTATAAAAAGGCTCTTGCGGAAATCCCCGTTGACTTTATAGACTATTTTGTACCATCTTTGGATTATTCTGTACACATTTCACGGACTTATATTGCAATCTTTGTGGACTTGAAAAAAAGAAATATGAATGGATTCACTAAAATTTTAGCTGCAGCGGCATTCTGTGCCGTCCTTGTGCCGGGATGTACCGGCATAGGGGAGCTGCAGATGGAAGTCAATGCCATTGCCTCCCGGGTGGAGGCACTTGAAGATGCCGTCGGTGCAGTCAACAGCAACACAATTGCGCTCAAGGCCTTGTTCGGACCTAAAATCCTTGTCACGGGGATAGTCTCCAATGACACAGGCTATGAGGTCAGCCTGAGTGACGGTACTGTCGTCAATATTATTGACGGGGCAGGAATAGTACCTGCTGTACCTGTCGTTTCTGTTGACGATGAAGGGTACTGGATAATCTCCACGGACGGTGGCGTGACATTTATCCGTATAGAGGATGCTGACATGGCACTGCTCCCGTCAGGGCATACGCCATTGCTGAAAGTGGACACGGACGGCTATTGGCTGATTTCCACAGACGGGGGAGAGAGCTGGGACTTTGTCTATGATGAAAATGGCAAGAAGCAGAGTGCCGATGATCCGGTCGCGGTCAAGGGCGATAACTCTGTCTTTGCCAATGTCCGGTATGATGCAGATGATTCCAGGGTGACCTTTGTCCTGAAGAACGGGCTTTCGCTCACCCTTGACGTTGTCGGGGACTTCTATGTGGACATTGCAGGGTGGCATGACGGGGTCAGGATCTACAGGAATGAGTCTGTCCAGTATCCTGTGCAATATGTGGATGTGTCTTCTGTGGTTGTCTATGATGCACCTGCCGGATGGGAGGTGGTCTTCGATGATGAGAAAATGTCAATCTCGCCTTCTGCGGATACACCTTCAGGGGAATATTCCATAACACTGTTTGTCGTGTCCGGTGACGGATATGCGAAGACTTTCGACATCATGGCTGAGTATGTTGATGAAGAATATTCCGGCTCCGGGTGCAAGGAATGGGAGGATTTCTACCGGAAGTCCAGGGAAAATATCCTGCTTGACTATTCGTATGCCGGATATGACCATGGAATGTCTGCTCCTCCTGAGGCAGCCTCCCTCGGGTGGACTGTATATAATGTGTGTGACTATGGTGCTGTCCCTGATGACGGCAAGTCTGACCGTGATGCTTTCCTCAAGGCGTATTCAGCAGCAATCGGTCCTGGAGGTGTCAGGCGCAGCTCAGCCAAGGCTGTGATATGGTTTCCAGAGGGTGAATTCATCCTGCATGATTCTTCTGATGACCTTGCAGACGGCATCAGCCAGAGCCTTGTCATAGAGGCCGGTGACATCATTGTCAAAGGTGCTGGCGCAGGGAGGACAACAATCAGCATGAAAGACCCTAACCAGCCTTCTGATCCGTCACAGATGTGGTCATGTCCAACCATGATTACGGTAAGGAGGTCTTCATCATCGTCAAAGGTGGCGGATATTGTTTCCGATGCGGAGAAGGGAAGCTTTTCCGTGACCTTGTCCTCAACTGCAGGGATTTCAGCAGGGGACTATATAATGCTCTCATTGACAAACAATGATCCGGAGCTTGTGGCAAATGAGCTGCAGCCATATCCTGTGGAGGACCAGTTTACCGAGCTGATAGAGACAGGGGTCGTGGTGGTTGACTACCATCAGATAAGGTCGATTGAAGGCAATACCGTGACTTTTGAGGAGCCTCTGATGCATGAGGTGGAGTCCAGGTGGGGCTGGGAACTGTACCGTTATTCATATTACAGCAATGTCGGGATAGAGGACATTACATTCAAGGGTGATGCAAAGGACAATTTTGTCCATCACGGCAGCTGGGAGGATGACAGCGCGTACCGTATGGTAGAGTTCCTGAGAATCAACAATGCGTGGTGCAGGCGTTGCAGCTTCACAAGCTGCAGTGAGCTGGTCTCGTTCACCAATTGCGCCAACTGTTCGGCATACGATATCTCTGTAGGAGGCATGAGGGGCCATACTTCAATCCATGCCCAGAATTCATCGAGGGTATTCATCGGAAAGGTTATGGATGCATCTTCTTCCGGAAAGGGCCAGTACCATGGGGCCGGGGTTGCAGGACGTTCAATGGGTACAGTCCTGTGGCACAACCATTATGGAAAGGACAGCTGTTTCGAGTCCCATGCTTCCCAGCCGAGGGCTACTCTTGTGGATGCCTGTGACGGTGGATGGATAGACAGCCGCCAGGGAGGTGACAGCAACCTGCAGCCTAACCATCTTGATGACCTTGTCATCTGGAACTTCAACGCCACATCCGTGTCTTCTATGGCTTCAAGCTGGACATGGTGGAGGACGGACAATAAGTACTGGCGTTTCCTGCCGCCTGCGGTCGTGGGCTACCATGGACTGTATTGCAATTTCGTGCAGTCATCATGCAAGGTGGACAGCAGCCATGGGACGGCTGTGGAGCCGGAATCATTGTATGAAGCCCAGCTGAAGGCAAGGCTCGGCTATGTACCTGCCTGGCTGAATGCCTTGAAATAGAGGAGCAGATTCATGCGAAACTTAAGTTATAGAATTTAAAGCATAATTGATATGACAAATCTGAAGACCATAATCCTATGGACATTCGCCGCGGTCATTGCGGCCTCGTGTTCCGGCATTTCGGAACTGCGCGGACAGATAGATGACCTTGACAACAGGGTCTCTGTCCTTGAGAATGTAACTAAAAGCCTGAATGACAATATCGCTGCACTGAGGGCATTGGCCGAGGCGGGAACGATATATTCCTGCGAGGAGAAAGACGGGACCTATACAATAACGCTCTCCAACGGCCAGGTGATAACCCTCCACCAGGGGACAGACGGGGCTGTAGTTGTCCCGGTAATGACAATTGATGAAGAAGGGTTCTGGATGGTTGACTATCAGGACGGAAAAGGCCCGCAGTATGTAATGTATGACGGCAAGAAAGTCCAGTCAAAGGGAGAGACCGGCAAGACTCCTCTTTTCTGTATTTCCGGAGACAATTGCTGGCAGGTCAGCTATGACGGCGGAACTACATTCAGCTATGTACTTGATGCCAACGGGGAGAAAGTGGAATGCATTGCAGGAGGTTCTGCCGGGTGAGATACTTTTTTCAATAATGTGGAATATGATGAGGCCGGTGGAAAGTTTATCCTGGAACTTAAGGATGGGAAGACTATCGTGATACCTGTCGCCACGAATTTCCTATGCACAATTGAAGCCGAGGGTGAGCAGGCATTCGACTACGGCCAGACAAGAAGCTGGATGGTCAGGATGGAGGGTGTCAGCCAGGCAATTGTCATTGCACCGGACGGATGGGCATGTGTGCTTGACGGCAATGTACTTTCGGTTACGGCACCTGAGGCCATGACAAAGGCAGTAGTCGCAGACAATACGAGGGATGTCTGCATAATTGCGTTCTCGTTGACAGGATTTACTGCAGTGGCCAAGATGCCGGTAGTCATAGAAGGCGCATCTGCAAGGAAACCGGCAATAGTCGCCACGCTTGGAGATGTTACAGTCTCGACAGCATCGGTATCTGTAGTGACAGCTAATGCGTCTTCATGGAAATATATGCTGAAGAAGGCTTCAGAAACTGCTCCGTCAGCTGTCGAACTTCTTTCTGGAGGTATAGATGGTGAAGGTAATAGCCTTGTCCTTTCAGAGCTGGAGGACGGTACAGACTACAAGGCCTGGTTCATTGCAGCAGGTGAAGAAGGATTCAGCGATGTGGCAGAACTTGCTTTTACTACTGAATCACTTCCAGTCACTTCATGGTACGATGTCTGGGAGTCAGGACGTGCAATAACAATAGACGGTGTCAAGTACAGCAAGGATACATACGGCGCGTCCGGTGTCACTATGCATATTACAGAAGACTATACATTCACAGAACCGGGTGAGGGCGTGTATTTCGTCGACCCGGGTGTAACTTTCACAATCAAGCCGTCCAAGTCGGTTTCCAAGCTTATAATAGTCGGAAATGACCCTGCGCAGAGGTCCAATGTCGTTTTCGGCGGACAGATGCAGTTCTATGAGATGGGGTCTTCTGAAGGTACAAATGTCTGTGCATTCTACAATGTAAATGTAGATGCCCTGACGATAGGCAACTATGTTATGAAGGTCAACAATGCAAGATATTTTGACAGGCTTGTGTTTGACAACTGCAGCATCAGGCCTTACACAACATTGATCTACAGCAAGGACAGCGACAGGGGATTCAAGTATTTTGCTGTTGTCAATTCGGAGATAGAGATTACCAGGGACAACACGCAGTTTGTGAATGCACAGCCTGGTACATCCAACTGGGGAACAGTGAAATATGACAACAATATCTGGTATTCGCAGCAGAAGAGGATCAACTTCTATCTTTTCCAGGGCACCAACGGATCTTCCAACCTGGCCGTAGACAATTTTGTCATAACCGGAAACACGCTTTTCAACCTGCATTCAAAGACTGATTTCTATTGCAATGTGGGAACATGCCGGAATGCTGTCGTTTCTGGTAATCTGTGTTTCTTTGAGGATGCGCTGGTGGATGCTGAGGGATTCCTCAGATGCCGCGTAGAGTATCCGTCTGCAGGTACTGTAGATTCAAATGTCTACTACACAGAGACAGCCTCCTCCAAGTCCTTCCAGGTGTTTTTCGGTGGCATCGCCAACGGATTTGCCGGTTCGGATGAGGCTGTAAAGCTTGATGAAAGTCCTTTCGTCTCGTATGATGCATCAAAATGCTCATTCGTCAAGAAGGACATCTATGCCGGCTTCGGTGCAAGGAGGTAACGTGTACATAACTTGTGCGGTGGGAAAGTTTTGCAAACCGCATAAATGTACGATTATCAATGAAATTTGAAAAACTTGAATAATAGTCTTAGTATGAAAAGATTATTGATGATATTGGCAATGCTGTGCATGGGGATTCTTCTCCGTGCACAGACGGTTGCCGTAAGCGGACGGATTACGGATTCAGACGGCCAGCCGCTGGCAGGGGCAGTGGTGTATCCGGAAAAGGATCCGTCAGGGGGGACCGTCTCAGGAAATGACGGGAAATGGTCAATTACTGTTGCAAAGGACGCTGTACTTGTATTCAATTGCCTTGGCTATAAGGAAATGAGGGAAAAGGTGGACTCGAGGACAGTAATCAATGTGACTATGCAGGATGACAAGCTTCTGCTTGATGCTGCCGAGGTGGTGAGTGACGGATATATGTCTGTCGCGAAACGTGACCTTACAGGCTCCGTGGCCTCTGTAAGCATGGACAAGCTTTCCTCTGCGCCTGTGACTAATTTTGACCAGGCCCTTTCAGGGCGTGTGGCCGGTGTAGTCGTGACTACAGGTGACGGTGCCGTGGGAAGCGAGGCGAATATAGTAATCAGGGGAAACAACTCCCTTACACAGGGCAACAGTCCTCTGTTTGTCGTGGACGGATTCATTTCCGAGAGTTCACTGGCAACTTCCATAAATCCGGCAGACATAGAGACCATTGATATCCTGAAGGATGCTTCGTCCACTGCCATCTATGGGGCAAGGGGAGCAAATGGTGTCATTGTCATCCAGACCAGGCAGGGGGCGGAAGGGAAGCCAAGAATCAATTTCAAGTCCTCCTGGTCACTCAATACAGTTGCCAAAAGGCAGGAGATGATGGGGGCATACGATTTTGTCCTTCTGCAGGAGGAACTGACAGGAATCAAGGGCTCGGAAAATATCTATACAAAGAATGGATACACACTTGATGACTACCGCAATGTTGAGGGCGTGAACTGGCAGGACAGGATATACCGCCTTGCATTTGTCCAGGACTACAACATCTCGATTTCAGGGGGAAGCAAGTCCTCCGGAACATCGTACAATGCGTCATTCTCGGCATTGGACCAGGACGGAATCATAGTAAATTCCAATTTCCAGCGTTACAGTGCGAAGATGAACCTTGCGCAGAAGATAGGGAAGAAGCTGAAGCTTGACCTGAACATGTCCTATTCAAGGAGCCTTACGAACGGTGTTACCCCTTCTGATGCAAATGAGGCGTCTTCTGCTTCCGGATGGCTGATGTATTCCGTGTGGGCATACCGTCCTGTGCTTCCGCTCTACAGCATGGACGATGTTGATGAATGGATGGATGATTTCACTGATGCCTCAGATGCCAACGACTACCGATTCAATCCGGCCAAGACAGTCCGTAATGAATACAAGAAGAAGGTTGTCAATTATATGAAAGGCAACGGTGGACTCAGCTGGTATATGACAAAGGACATTACCTTCAAGGTTACAGGCGGCTATACGTTCAACAGCTACAGGAATGAGGAATTCAACGGGACCCAGACCTATACCGGATTCCCGGCCTCGCCTTCCGGAAAGGGCATTAACGGCAAAATCGTCACAACCAATACCATAAGCTGGCAGAATGACTGGTCGCTTACATGGAGGAAGACATTCCGCTCAAGCCATAATATAAATGCAGTTGCCGGTTTTGCCATGCAGGGCGAGAAAAAGGACTGCCATGGTGTGGCTGCCTGGAACATGACGACGGAAGCTCTCGGTCTTGAGGGCATGAACACGGGACAGTATCAGAATGTGACCCCGTTCCGTTACAACTGGAAGATGATGTCTGCATTCCTGCGCTTCAATTATGACTATATGCATAAATACTATGCAACAGTGACATTCCGTGCAGACGGCTCATCGAAATTCCCTAAGGACAACCGTTGGGGATTCTTCCCGTCCGGAAGCCTTGCATGGAATTTCAGCCAGGAGGATTTCTTCTCCGGGTTCAAGCCCCTTTCCAACGGTAAGCTGAGGCTCTCATACGGAGTTACGGGAAACAACAGGACAAGTACCCCATACGACTTCTATTCCCAGATTGCCTCCTCACCAGGAAGCAGTGACATGGCGGACTATACTTTCAACGGCATGTATGTTCAGGGCTACCAGCCAGTGAACATGGCAAACGAAAAGCTGAAATGGGAACTTACCTCCCAGCTGGATGCCGGAATTGACCTTGCATTCTTCGGTGACCGTCTCAAGATTACGTATGACTGGTACCGGAAGCTGACTTCAGACCTGCTCCTGGCAGCCACAATCCCGTCCTCTTCCGGATATACTTCGGAAATGCTCAATATCGGCTCAATACGCAACAGCGGACATGAGATCTCAATAGATGCAGTCCCTGTGCGTACAAGGCATTTCGAATGGAGCACTTCATTCAATATCGCATTCAACAGGAATACTGTCACTGGCCTTAATCTGGGGCAGCAGTCTCTTCTGTCATCAGTGTCGTGGGACACGAGGTTCAACAGCCAGTATGCGTATATTACACAGGTAGGTGCGCCTACAGGACTGATGTATGGCTTCATCTATGAGGGAACATACAAGGAAGAGGACTTCAATGCCTCAGGCATACTGAATGAGGATGTACCTTATATGGTATCTGTCGGCAAAGGACAGACTCAGCCGGGAGATGCACGCTACCGGGACATCAACCTCGACGGTGTAATTGATGACAACGACAGGACTGTAATAGGCAGCGGGCAGCCGGTCCATACCGGTGGATTCAGCAACTCGTTCTATTTCTATGGAGTGGACATAAACATCTTCATGAACTGGAGCTACGGCAACAGCATTCTCAATGCCAACCGCCTGTATTTCGAGAATGCACAGTGGTACAGTACCAACCAGTTTGCATCATACAGGGACCGTTTCAATGCACAGGCCAATCCGCGAAGTGACATCCCGAGGGTTTTCGCAAACGGAACATACGTATATTCGTCACGTGTTGTCGAGGATGGGTCCTATCTGAGGATACGCTCAATATCAATCGGATACACCCTGCCGTCGAAGTTGCTCTCCAAGGCGAGGATAAGCTCATGCCGTATCGGAATATCCATTGACAACCCGGTGACATTCATACGGTATTCCGGGGCTGATCCTGAGGTCTCGACCCGCAGCTCAGTGCTTACACCTGGATTCGACTGGTCAGCCTATGCAAGGGCAAGGGGCGGTTCGATTTCACTGAACCTTTCATTTTAGGAGGAGCGGACATGAAAATTTTTGAAGATATGAAAAAGACAATATTGGCAGGCGTTGCCATTGCGTTCCTGTCCTCATGCAGTTTCCTTGATGAGGAACCGCATGTGATATGTTCGGATACATTCTACCGGACAATGGACGATGTGCAGTCCGGGCTTGCAGGCGTCTACGGACCTATGGGGCTGGAGACATTCTACGGCAACTATTATTCGATGTTCATCTCGAATGTGGATGACCTGTGCTATTTCAACCGCAGCACAGCAGACCAGAAGACCGCGATATACAGGCATGACTCCGGTTCTACGGAGGTGTACCAGGTCTGGACTGCAATCTATAGGGGAATCCGCAATGCAAATGCATTCATGGATGCCATTGTGGACACTGATTTTGATAAAGACGGGGCATATTATGCGGAGGCCCGTTTCCTGAGGGCATATTACCATTTCCTGCTCGGGCAGGCATGGGGCAATGTCCCTGTGCGCAAGGAAGCATGCAAGGAGCATTCAGACACTCCATGCGCAGCCACTCAGCAATATGAGGTCCTGAAATGGTGCGCAGAGGAAATGGAGGCATGCCTGCCCGACATGCCGGACGACATCTCGCTCCAGCCATCACGTGTCACAGTGGATGTCGCTCATGGAATATTGGCAAGGGTCTATCTCTTCATGGCAGGTGAGAGTGTAGCCGGAGGGGACAGGAAGGAACTTTATGGAAAGGCAATGGAGAATGCCCTCCATGTCATCTCCACAGGAAGATATGAACTGAACCCTTCCTATCAGGACATATTCATAAATATGGTCAGGGACAGCTATGACACTCAGTACCATGAATCAATGTGGGAAGTCGAGTTCAGCGGGGACAGGTCCGGTTCCCAGTTGTGGAGCAACGGCAGGATTGGGGACGTAATCGGACTGAGGAGCAGCGGAAGGGAGGATTTCCTCTCATTCTCGTGCAATTATTCGTACGCCCAGTATGACGGTACGCTGATGCTATGGAACCTTTACTGGAGCACTGACCGCACAGACGATGAAAATATGCTCCCGGCAGTGACTGACAGACGCCAGATATGGAATATGCCGCCATACAATTATGAGGGAAGGACATCGGCACCTCTGTATGTCGCTTCCAAGGAGAAGACTCCGTATGTCTACAGAAATGTCAGTACCTTTGATGACCCGATGACGGCACGTGCCATCCGTAACTGCGGCAAATGGCGCAGGGAAGTGCAGTATGAGGGTGTGAAGGACAACATGAGCATATATACTGCTGTCAATTTCCCTCTCCTGCGCTATGCAGATGTGCTCCTTATGTACGCTGAGGCATACAATGAATATTACGGAATTCCGGATGAGTCTGCATACAATGCTGTAAAGGATGTCCGTGACAGGGCCGGGATAAAGACACGTGACATTAAGGAATATGACGGTGAAAGCTTCAGGGAGCTTGTCAGGAATGAGCGTGGACGTGAACTGTGCTTTGAGTCATTGCGCAAATATGACCTGATAAGATGGGGCACGTTTGTTGAGGCGATGCATTCCTACGGATATTATACACTTGATGAGGAATGGAATTTCAACAATAAGTATATATATGCAGCGGCCATTGGTGCCGCAGTCTCGGAAAAGCATATACTGATGCCAATCCCGGCGATAGAGCTTGGAGTAAATGATGAACTTGTACAAAACCCTCTATGGTAATTTAAACAGATTCTATGAAAAGAATATCAATTATAGCTTTAGTGGCTCTTGCCGTTGCCTGCTCACAGGGGCTTGACAGGAAGGTGGAATGGACGGTTGCTGTAGACCCGTCCGGAAGCTTCTATGCGGGTGAGCCTGTAAATTTCCTGTTCGGGAATCCGCAGGTTGACAATATCCTGTTCTTCAGCGGGGAGAACGGGCATAAATGGGAAAACCGCAACCGTACAAGTGTGCCTGCAGAACAGATAAGGAGTGCGGTGCTTGACTGTGACTTCCTTGCAAGATATGGAGCCGACAAGGGCCTGGACATCTATATCTCCAATACCTTTGAAGGCCTGGACGGGAATGACGGGGAGGCAGATAGAAAGCTTATGCAGTCCCTTGAGGCCCAGAAGGATGCAGACGGCAATATACCGGGATGGACAAAGCTGGACTATAAGGAGGGGGCCAACGGCAGCTGGACACACCAGAGCTTCGACATGGCAGACTTCATAGACAATTTCTGCATCGCCATCCATTGGCACCCGAGGGCAAGCGGAAGCTCGGCGCAGAGGTCTTACGGTGTGACAGGCAATATCCTCATTGATGTAGAGGGCGAGGGAATATCCAGAATAAACATCTGCGACCTTGACATGCTTACGGTAATGACAAATGACGAGATAGCTGACCCATATGTGAAGAACAGCGGAAACGGGACAGTGAATTTCAATAATTCTACAGCGGACATATGGTTCCAGGGGGTTGCATTCGGCGAACTTCCTTACCAGCTGGACGGATGGGCAGTCTCCACTCCGAGGGCCTTGAACAAGGTTGAACCTGATGCAGGGACGGTTGTCAAGAATCTGCAGAATATGATGACCTCGTATGAATATACGTATGATGAACCGGGCAATTACGCTGCGACTTTTTGCGGGGTAAATGCCAATTATCTGTACACTGACATGGATGTGCAGCAAGTTAAAGTTTTTGTTTTACAGAAATAGGATATGAAAAAGACAGCAGTTCTGATTGTTTCAGTTGTTGTGCCCTGCCTTTGCGGGGCACAGAAAATACGTCCGTCAAGATATGTGGACATAGATTTCTCGTATGCCGGCTACCATCATGGAGAATGCCTGCCTCAGGAGACGGAAGGACGCGGATGGAAGATTTTTGATGTGACTGAATATGGGGCGATTCCCAATGACGGTAAATCTGACCGTGAGGCTTTCATGAAAGCCATCCTTGCTGCAACCGGAAAGAACGGAAACCCATTTGCGGATGCAGTGATATATTTCCCGGAAGGTGAGTATATCCTCCACACTTCTGAAGATGACGTGGACGGGAGAAGCAGTGCGATAGATATTCATGGCGGCCATCTTGTAGTAAAGGGTGCAGGCCGCGGCAGGACAGTGCTTGTGATGCAGGACCCATGCAACCTTGCCGACCCTCCCAAGATGTGGACATCACCTTTCATGCTGAAATTCAGCCATCGCGGGAAGCCTGTAAAGCTGTCTGGGATTGTTGAGGACAGCCCGGAAGGCACATTCTCTGTCAAGGTGGAATCTGCGGCCGGAATAAATCCTGGAGACTATGTCTGCCTGAACCTTACTGACAACAGCCCGGAACTTATAGAGAAGGAATTGGCCCCGTACGGGTTCGAGGAGCAGATGACGGATTTTGTAAGGCAGGGCGTGAAGGTGCGTGACTACCACAAGGTAAGGAGCGTGAGGGGAAACAAGGTGACATTCTATGAGCCTCTGCTGAATGAAGTTGATGCCAAATACAGCTGGGCTGTGTACACCTGTCCCAATTACAGTGAAGTAGGTGTCGAGGATCTGACGTTCAGGGGAAATGCAAAGGACCGTTTCGTCCATCACGGAAGCTGGCAGGATGACGGTGCATTCAAGATAATAAGGTTTGAGGATGTCACTGACGGATGGATACGCAGATGTGATTTCGTAAGTGTAAGCGAGGGAGTGTGCCTGCGCGACTGTGCCAACTGCAGCGCGTATGACATCACATTTACAGGGAACAGGGGGCACAGTTCGGTCTATACGGAAGAGTCGTCACGCTCGTTTGTCGGTGCCATAGGGGACTGGACCTCGGGTGCTGTTGCGAATGATCCGGACACATGGCGCGAGGGCACGGGACAATGGCATGCCACAGGAGGTTCCAAGCCGGATATGGGCAATGTCTTCTGGCGCAACAGCTGGGGTAATGATGCCTGCTTCCAGTGCCATGCGACACAGCCGAGGGCTACGCTGATTGACTGCTGCAAAGGCGGATGGGTGGACTACAGGCAGGGCGGTGCTGCGGACCAGTGCCCTAACCATCTTGCTGATCTTGTAATATGGAATTTCGAGTGTACTGTCCCGTACGAAAAGGGTGAGTGGATATGGTGGAGCAAGACAGATGTCTACCAGAAGTTCCTGCCTCCGGTGATTGTCGGATTCCATGGCGAAAAATGTGATTTTGTGCAGGAACAATGTGCTGCAGATGCTTTCCACGGCACTGCTGTCGAGCCTGAGTCCCTGTATGAGTGGCAACTGAAGAAACGTCTTGGACGCCTGCCTGGATGGGTGGACGAATTGAAAAATGTCGAGGCAGCCTTCCCGGAACCGGTTGGAATGCCGCAGGGGCTGGATGTGACTGCTGTCAAGAAAAATGCTTCGGAGGCCTTGTGCGGACAGCTCTCAGGCATGTCCGGCATTGAGAATGGACTGTTCCCATGCACTACAGACAGCGACGGAAATGTGAAATATGTTGCAATGGAGGACTGGAGGTCAGGATTCTTCCCGGGATGCCTGTGGTATATGTACGGATTGACAGGTGACGGCAGATGGAAGACAGATGCTCTCAAATATACAGAGATGATGCATGATGCCCAATACTTTACAGCGCACCACGACATTGGCTTCCTTATCGGTTCAAGCTATCTGAACAGCCTGCGTATGACAGGGGACAGCACATGTGTACCGCTTATAGTGCAGGCTGCAAAGTCATTGTCTACACGTTTCCGTGACAGGGCCGGTGTCATACAGTCATGGGATGTCGACCGTGACTGGCAGTCGCTGCGCGGATGGGAGTGCCCCGTCATAATAGACAATATGATGAACCTGGAGATATTGTTTGAGGCTTCGCTTCTTTCAGGGGACATGTCTTTCCGGAAAATTGCAATCAGCCATGCAGACAGGACAATGAAGAACCATTTCCGTCCGGACGGCAGCTGTTTCCATGTGGTTGACTATGATCTTTCTACCGGTAAGGTGCGCAGCAGGGAGACAGGGCAGGGATATTCTGATGATTCGTCCTGGTCAAGGGGACAGTCCTGGGCACTCTATGGCTATACCATGTGCTACAGATATACCGGTGACAAAAAATATCTAAGACATGCCTGCAAGGTAGCTGAGTTCATCCTCGGGCATCCTGCCATGCCGTCTGACCTTGTGCCATTGTGGGATTTTGATGCCCCCTCGAAAGATGATGCACCGCGTGATGCCTCGGCAGCCGCAGTCATGGCTTCTGCGCTGTATGAACTTGACAGCTATGCACCTGGCAACGGATATGGCGTCAAGGCAGACATGATACTCAAGTCCCTGTCCACCGATGTGTACACCGCGGCTCCTGGAGCCAACGGGAATTTCATCCTGATGCACTCTGTGGGCAGCATTCCGCATGGGGCGGAGGTCGACAGGCCGCTTGTCTATGCCGATTATTATTATCTCGAAGCGTTGATGAGACGTACCGGTGTCCTGAAGGCTGATCTCTGACGGCTGCATTTGCTGTAAAGGGCATATAAAATTTGACAAAATTCCCGCCTGATGGCATGTAATCCGGAGATTTCATGTAAATTTGCCGTCTTTCGATTGGGAGATGGACATGAAAATGATTCTTGAGGAGCTTTCCGGATCGGGAAACCTCAGGACGCTGCCGGAGGCGGGACATTCCGGGAAATATATTTTCAGGGACGGGCGCAGGATGCTTAACCTGTCATCTAATGACTATCTCGGGATAGCATCGGACGGTGTCATGATGGATGAATTCCTCCATGATGCCGTCTCTGTGTCAGATAATCCGGCCTGGCTTCTCTCGTCTTCATCCTCAAGGCTGCTTACAGGCAACCATCCTGTGTGCACAAAGGTTGAGGAGACCCTTGCATCGATGTTCGGTGCGGAGGCTGCCCTGACATTCAGCAGCGGCTATCACATGAATACGGGAATACTTCCGGCAGTTTCAGACACAGGGACGCTTATACTGGCTGACAAGCTGGTACATGCGTCCCTTATTGACGGAATGCGCCTGGCAAGTGCAAGGACTTTGCGCTACCGGCATCAGGACCTGGGGCAGCTCGAACAGCTTGTTACAAGATACTGCAATGAATATTCACGCATAATAATAGTTACGGAGAGCATTTTCAGCATGGACGGTGACGTTACTGACCTCAGGAGGCTTGTGGAGATAAAGAAATCCGTGCCGTCAGTGATGCTGTATGTGGATGAGGCGCATGCTTTCGGTGCAAGGGGCGGAAACGGTCTTGGGGTCGCTGAGGAACAGGGGTGTGTGCATGACATTGACTTCCTTTGCGGTACATTCGGCAAGGCCCTGGCCTCGATGGGGGCATATCTGATTTGTTCCGATACGGTCAGAAAATTCCTTGTCAACAGGATGCGTACCCTGATTTTCACCACTGCACTTCCTCCTTTGAACTATCTCTGGACTCTCAGGATGCTGGAGATGCTTCCATCTCTTGCGGAAAGGCGCAGGACACTGGAGGAAAATTCGGCAAAGGTGCGCAACGCAGTATCGGCCCTCGGGCAGGAATGCCCTTCGGACAGCCATATAATCCCGTTCATGGTCGGGGACAGCAATGACGCCATCCGGATTGCAAAGAAGATGCAGGATACCGGATTCTATCTTCTTCCGGTAAGGCCGCCGACAGTGCCTGCAGGGACTTCAAGGCTCCGTATCTCCATGACAGCCGCAATAACAGGGGAGGAGACGGATGCCATAGTCGATGCCTTGCGCGGAATTGCCCAAGAAGCAGGAATAACGCAAGCCGCCCAGTCAGAAGAATGCCTCCGGCACAAGCCGCTTGCGAAACGGGAGCAATAGAAATATTATGAAACAGATATTTATAAAAAAGGAATCCAGTCCAGACCTGGTGCTGATGTTCGGAGGATGGGGCTCTGGACCGGAACTGTTCAGGGAATATGCCGTCCCGGACGGATATGACTTCATGCTATGCTATGACTACCGGGATATGGAATTTGACTTTTCCATGCTTGAGGGATATTCGGATGTCAGGCTTGTGGCGTGGTCGATGGGTGTCTGGGCTGCGGGGCAGGTACTCGGCAACCATGACATGAGATGGGGACGACGTGTCGCAATCAACGGGACGCCGTTCCCTGTCAACGACACCATGGGTATACCTGTAGACATATTCAAGGGAACACTTGACGGTATGTCGCCCGTCACCCTCGCAAAATTCCGCAGGAGAATGTGCGGCTCTTCCCTGGAGCATTTCATGGCACATATGCCTGACAGGAATGCGGATGAATTGAAAGAGGAGCTCGCCTGTATCCTGTATAATGTGGATTCTTCATCGGTGGATTGCGGATTTGGCTGGGATATGGCTGTAATCTGCGGTGCTGACAAGATCTTTCCGGAGCAGAACCAGCGTAATGCATGGGAAATCCTTGGGGTGGAGACTATGTTTATGGAGACGGCATGGCATTATGAGCCTTCAGTGTTCAAGGCTGCTTTGGAGGGAAACTGGACATGCTGGACAAGGAACTGATAAAGACGCGCTTTGAAAAGGCACTCGGAGGTTATTCCGCGCACGCGGATGTACAGAGACAGGTGGCCGTCAGGCTGCTGGACTTGATTTCTGAATACCTGGGAACAGGTAGCCGGGATTATGCCGGCAATGGACCATCCTCGGGTAATCTTGCCGGAAGTGCGGCATCGTTTCCAGGAAGGATCCTGGAGATAGGCTGTGGTGACGGACTGCTGACGAGGATGCTTGCAGGCCGTCTTGTACCTGAAACCATGTTTGTCAATGACCTGTGCCCGTCTGCCGGTAAGTTTGTGGATGGGATTCCAGGGTTGACTTTTTTGCCTGGAGATGCTGAAACCATAGCTTTCCCACGTCCAGTGGACATGATTGTATCTGGCTCGACTGTGCAGTGGTTCAGTGATTTGTCTGCATTTTTCGCCAAATGTGCATCAGTATTGTCACCAGGAGGACTGCTTGCATTATCTACGTTCGGTCCGGACAATTTCAGGGAATTTTCTGAACTTGAGGGTGCCGGCCTTGAATATCACGGCGCAGATGAGTTGGGGGATATGCTTTCCGCTCATTTCGGAAATGTATCCGTTGTTCAGGAGCATCTGTCCATGGAATTTGCTTCTCCTTCCGATGTGCTGAGGCATTTGAGTGATACAGGTGTGGCTGGTATCAGGCGTGAAAAATGGACGAGGGGACGGTATGCTGATTTTGTCCGCCGGTATGCTGAACAATTCGGGTGTCCGGCCGGAGTGACCCTGACATGGCATCCGGTATGGGCAATGGCCTGGTAATATGGTGCCATGGCCAAAATATTATTATGATTCAAGTTTCGCCAACGGCATAAATGCACGGTTATCAATAAAATTTGTCACTTGCGAAACTTAAGTTGTCATGATAGATTGAAATATGTAGAAGAATATGAAAAATAACATTTATTTTGTGTCCGGAATAGACACGAATGTCGGAAAAAGCTATGCCACAGGCTGGATTGCCAGGCAGTGGAACGAAAAGGGGATCAGGACAATAACCCAGAAACTGATACAGACCGGCAATACCGGGATGTCTGAGGACATAGAGCTTCATAGGCAGATAATGGGCTGCGGCCTGCTTCCGGAGGACATGGAAGGGCTTACGATGCCGGAGATATTTACATATCCGTGTTCGCCCCATCTTGCAGCAGAGATAGACGGCAGGCCGATAGATTTCGGGAAGATAGAGAAAGCGTCAGCTGATCTTTCAGAACGTTTCGATGCAGTGCTCCTTGAGGGGGCAGGTGGGCTTATGGTACCTCTGACAAGGGATATGCTTACGATAGACTATGCAGCCAGCAAGGGATATCCGGTGATATTCGTGACTTCCGGGCGGCTTGGAAGCATCAACCACACCTTGCTTGGGCTTGAGGCGATAAAGTCGCGGGGGATGAAGCTGAAAGCATTGGCCTTTAACGGTTTCCCTCACGAGGATGACGAGACGATAGAAAATGACACAAAGGCTTACCTGAAAAATGTACTTGCTTCGGAATTTCCTGGAGCTGAATATATTGAGGTGCCTGTCCTGTAGCATTTGGCTGAAAATGGCCATGCGGGCTGTGCCCGGCATATTGAAACATGGGATGATGTTTACAGATATCCCTGAGTAATGACTTTGAAAATACTTTAATACTATATTTATGGACAAGAACAGTTACGCATTGGGCATGAGCATTGCCCACAACATGATTTCCTCAGGAGTCAAGGAGGTCGTATTCGAGGATTTCACTGCCGGGCTTAAGGCTGTGCTGACGGGCGGTGACCTTGCAGTAAGCTTTAAGGAGGCAGGAAAGCTTCTTGACAAGTATTTTGCCGAGATTGAGGCAAAGCAGAAGGCAGAAATGGAGATAATGAGTGCCACAGTGCGTCAGGAAGGTGAGGAATTCCTTGCTGACAACGCAAAGAAAGATGACGTTACAGTGCTTCCGAGCGGCCTGCAGTACAAAGTGGTCAAGGAAGGTACGGGCAAGAAGCCTAAGGCTGCTGACAAGGTAAAATGCCACTACGAGGGCAAGTTTATAAATGGCAGCAAGTTCGACAGCTCATACGACAGGAACGAGCCAGCTGTATTTGGACTGAACCAGGTAATTCCAGGATGGACAGAAGGACTTCAGCTTATGTCTGAGGGAGCAAAGTATGAACTTTATATCCCTTATACACTTGGATATGGTGAGGCTGGTGCACCTGGGGCTATCCCTCCATACAGCACACTTGTCTTTACAGTGGAGCTGATAGAGGTTCTATAGCCCTGGAATTGGTAATCAGAACTGCCCCGGAACGTTTGATGTCTAACGTCTTGGGGCAGTTTCATTATGGACTCAGAAAAGGCATTCTGTCCAGTCAATCCACTGAGCCAGAATGCCTTTAAGATAATCAACGCAAATTTATAGTGTTACTTCACTCTCCAGGCGT
>JAMPAT010000031.1 GCA_023667095.1 Bacteroidales bacterium | reverse complement strand
TAAGGATCGGGGCCAGCTTCAGTTCGCAGATGAGGGGAATCGAGGGGTGGATCATTGCATAAGGAAGTGGGCAAAATAGTGCTTCACGATTTTGACTTCTACAATCTTGCTTTCCCTATCCGGTTGCCAACAAACAGCAGAAGCAAAAAAGGCGGAACGGCAACAGTACGCCATTCCGCCAAAACCTGTAAAGGCCATGTCCGGATTCCATTCCGGAACTGGTCTAATATTTATGCTCAGTATTTTCCAGTTCTGCCTTTGTCAATGACTTGCGGTCCATCGCACGCCATGCGTAGACAATGTATGCGAGGACAAACGGGATCAGGAACGACACGTATGTCATTGTCTTCAGCGTAAACAGGCTTGAGCAGCTGTTTGCAAGCGTAAGCGAGCTTTGAAGGTCTGCTGTGGACGGATAATATGCAGTGCCATTGTAGCCTGCAAGCATGAATACGGCCATTACAACCAGGACTGTACCTGCTCCTGCCGGCCATATCCCCCTCCTGAATTTCCGGCATACAAGGGTTCCTATAAGTCCCCAGAGCACAAGCACCACCCCGACAAGGAAAATGGCAAGGACAGCCGGCATCTGGAGAAGATTGTGAAGATATTTATATTTCTCCATGAAGACTGTACCGTCTTCGGCCACAGCAAAGCCATCTTTCAGCAGAAGTCCAGCCACAGTATTCAGGAAGAAAACGACAAACAATGTCCCGAACACGAGAAGACGGCTACGCAATTTCCTGTCAAGTCCCTCATCATCAATATTGTTTATCATATACATGAGTCCAAGGCAGACAGCAAGTCCCATTACCATAAGGCCGAAGCTTACATTCCAGAGATTCGTGACTGCCTCAAGCCCGTGCCATCCGCTGCCCCATGTGCTGATTACCGGTGCAAGGCTATCCCCGACAGCGGCCTTGTTGACAGCAAAGTCCGAACCGGTGAAGAATGTCCCCACAGCCGTACCTATAAGGAGCGGTCCAAGGAAACCGTTAATTGTCAAGAATATGCGGAACGTATTTTTCCCTATGATGTTTCCGGCCTTGTTCTGGAACTCGTATGACACAGCCTGCAGGACAAAAGTGATGAGAATCAGTATCCACACCCAGTATGCACCGCCGAAGCTCGTACTGTAGAAAAGCGGGAAAGACGCGAAGAATGCACCGCCGAAAGTTACGAGCGTAGTGAATGTAAATTCCCATTTACGGCCGGTAGAATTGACCATAAGCTGTTTCTCCCTCTCATCGGCACCTGTCAGGAGAAGCATGGCGTTTGCCCCCTGGACAAACAGGAGGAAGACAAGCAGGCCGCCGAGGAGAGCCACTATAAACCACCAGTAATTCTGTAGAAATTCGTATGTAAACATGATACTGTACAAGTTAAATAATTATCAATCAGCCACTATTTATCAGGAGCAGTTTCCTCTGTCTCCGGTCCTTTCCTTATGGCCTTGAACATGATGTTCAGCTCTATGGCAAGGAACAATGTAAACACTGCCACAAAGATGAAGAACGTAGTCTTGACCGCACCTGCGCTGAGGCTTGATATGGCAGCATTTACAGGAAGCAAGTCCTGGATGGCCCAAGGCTGGCGTCCGACCTCTGCCACCACCCATCCCGCCTGTCCGGCAAGATATACCAAAGGAATAGAGAGCAATGCCACCCACTGCAGCCATTTCATGTCGACTATCTTTCCCTTGCGCTCGAAGAAAAGCACAACCACCATAAGCAGGAGAAGGAAAGAGCCAAGGCCGACCATTATCCTGAACGGCCAATAGACAAGCCATACATTAGGGACCAGTTCGTTGCGGTCCTTGATATATCCGTATCCGAAATACTCCATGTTCTCGTCAAGTACCTTGCGGACCTCAGCGGCAGCCTTCGGTGCCTTGTCCTTTATCTGACGGTAGACCTTGAATGCCCTAAGGGCAGTCTCGCCCTTGTACATCTTGGCCTCGGCAGAAAGATGCTCGTTGCCTTCCGGGTCTGTATATCCGTCAAGCAGGTCATTTATGCCTGGGACATATCCGTCAATGTCATGTGTTGCAAGGATTGAAAGCATTCCCGGAATCTCGATGCCCGGGACAATTGAGAACGGTGCCCTCTGGCCTCCATCCATAAGTCCCTCAGCTGCTGCAAGCTTCATCGGCTGATATTCAGCCACATGTACACCTGACCTGTCACCGGTGAACATCACAGCAAATGTACCTACGATACCGACTGCTGCTGCCACCCTTATGCTTGCAAGGGCAAACCTTGTCTCCCGCTTGCGCAACAGATACCAGCATGATACCCCGATCACGACAATAGCACCTGTCATCCATCCGCTCAGCACAGAATGGAAGAACTTGGTTATGGCCACAGGGTTTGTTGCCACAGCCCAGAAGTCCACCATCTCATTGCGGACGGTGTCCGGGTTGAACTCCATTCCCACAGGATGCTGCATCCAGCCGTTTGCAACAAGGATCCAGAATGCTGAGATTGTAGCTCCGATGCCTGTCAGCCATGTCGATGCAAGGTGGAATTTCCTGCCTACCTTGTTCCAGCCGAAGAACATGACGGCCACAAATGTTGCCTCCATGAAGAATGCAATGACTCCTTCGATAGCAAGAGGAGCACCGAAAATGTCACCCACAAACCAGGAATAGTTGCTCCAGTTGGTGCCGAACTCGAATTCAAGGATAAGTCCCGTGGCAATTCCCACAGCGAAATTGATACCGAATATCTTCATCCAGAACTGGGCCGCCTTTTTCCAGAACTCGTCTTTTTTGGCGACATAGATGCTTTCCATGACCGCCATGATGACTGCAAGCCCGAGGGTCAGCGGCACAAAGACCCAGTGATAACAGGCCGTAAGGGCAAACTGTGCCCTTGACCAGTCAATTAAAGTTGTATCTACCATAGTGTTATAGCGTTATAAATTATTTGTCCATATCTACTGGATATTCTTTGTGCTGTCCAGTTTCCGCAGGCTGCCAGGCACGCTCAGTCAGTGAAGCACCGACGAATTCGCTTTTCTGCCCGTCCGTCTTGCCCGAAAGCACAGGCTTGAAGAAGAACAGCCTCAAGACAACAAAGAGGAAGAACAGCTTCAGGATTATCAGTCCCCAAAGCGGCCGTCCCCACGTCATGTTCCTGAAACCGTCAGCATAAAGCCGCCATACAGATTTCAGCCTTTTCCATATACGTTGCATAGCAATCATTTTTCCCGGCATCAAAGATAGGAAATTATTGTTTTGATTTATTAACTGACAGTTTTTAAATTTGTAGGCTGAATAAAACAAAATCATATGTCAGAAGAGAATTTTTCAGACCTCGGCAGGGTCGAGGCAATAGAAAGGCTATACGAAGGAACAGGATACAGGCCATTCGAGGACTGCCGGTTCGAGACTGCAGGCAAGGCATACTCTTCAGAATACACAAAGGTATTGCTTGAGGGAATTGACTTTGACCTGACATATTTCCCGCTCAAGCATCTTGGATACAAAAGTGTGGTCGCCGTTACAGGAGAGCTTTATGCAGCAATGGCACACCCACGTACACTTTCCTTGACATTGGGGATATCAGCAAAACTCGATTTCATGCAGATAAAGGAGTTTTGGAGCGGTGCTGTCACAGCTGCAAGGGAGCATGGATACTCAAAGGTATCCCTGGACCTTGTACCGTCACGCAACGGGCTGTGCATAGCTGTATCAGGCTCGGGAGAGACCTCGCTTCTGACAGGCAAGAGACGCCCTGCCGCCAAAAGCATGGACCTGATATGTGTCTCTGACAATCTCGGTGCGGCATATTTCGGGCAGATGGTACTTGAAAGGGAAAAGGCACAGTTCAACAAGGAAAAAGATGAAAGGAACCAGCCAAAGCTTGAGGAATACAAACATCTTGTCGGTGCATATCTCAAGCCTGAGCTGAACCACGACACTGTAAAACAGCTTGAAGATGCCGGAATAATCCCCTCATACGGATATTTTGTGACAAGGGGACTTTCAGATGCAGTCAAGAGGCTTGTAAGGGACAGCGGACTGGGCGCAAAGGTCTATGCTGACAAGATTCCCTTTGCAGGGAAGACTTTCGACCTTGGAAAGGAGATGAACATTGATCCAATCTCAGCGGCAATGAACGGAGGAGATGACTACAGGATACTCTATACAGTCCCTATCGGCAACCATGACAAGTTCAGGCATGATTTCCAGACATTCGACATAATAGGACATCTTGCGAAGCCTGAAGTGGGGGCAGTGATAGTGACTCCCGACGGGCTGGAGCTTCCGCTCAAGTCACAGGGATGGAGATAACTTTCCTGGCAGGACTATTTCTTGAACAGTCCGAGGATTCCGCTTACATTGCTTGCAATTTCAGAGATATTGCTTTCCTTTGAGGTACTGCTGCCTGAGGCTGTTGAAGACTTTCCGGCAATGGCAGAAAGGTCCATTCCGGCAAGGGTTGTCAGGCTTGACATCACATTGTCCGAAGTGCCTGTAGTGACCAGGTTGCTTGAACCTGCCACCATTCCTGTAGCAAATTCCTTGTAGAATGAGCTGTCCTTGGTTGTGTCCTTAAGTCCTGAGATGCTGGTTGCAAGGGATGCAAGGGAAAGCAGGTTCTTTGCATTTTTCATGTCAAGCTTCTTTCCATCAGCCTTATACTGCGCATACAAGGCCTTCAATGCAGAGCCTGTTGTCTGTCCGCTTGTATATGCAGCCGACTTCTTGCCGAACAGCTGCGGTTCTGCAGCAGAGGCATTAATGCACGATGCAATTGAGAAGACCGCCAGGGCTGCAATCGCCATAATCTTTGTAAAAGTTTTCATGGGATTCTGTCTATGGGATTCCTTTTACCCGTTAAATGATTAATTATTTTCCGGCTGCAAAGATAACCATTTTCCATTGTATGGAATAAATCATTCGAAAAATACCATATACGCAGCAAGGCCCTTGCATATTCTTCTATGAATCAAGAACTTGTTTGCCCTTAAGGCGAAAACTGTGATGTTCTCCGATTCAGATTGGGAATCATGTTGACTCTCAACGTGTGGTCAATGGCAACAAATCACTGGAAATCATATTCCTCTATATATTCTGAATATGTGGCCCATTTGCTGCCTGTCCTGTATGCCGGAGATGCTCCAGCCGGTACATATATCTTCTCCAGGCCGGAAGTATAGAATGAGGTCACCATGGAATATCCTCCGAGGTCCGGAGGTGTCTGGGCCCTTATATAGAAGTCCTTCACCTTTGTAAGACGGAACGCGTTTGTTCCGATAAACGTAATTGAAGACGATATATCCACTCTTTCATGCTCCCCACACTCCTGGAATGCAGACTCTCCGATTGAAGTCACAGCCTTGGGAATGTTGATTTCCTGCAATCTCAGACAGCCCTTGAAGGCATAGCTGCCGACAGAGGCTATAGTCTCCGGAAGAGAGACTTTTACAAGCCCGCTACAGTCACGCATCAAGTCATCGGCGATAACAGGAACGCCTGACGGGACAGTGAATTCAGCCAGTCCGCTGCATCCCTGGAATGCTGCACGTCCAATGGAAGTCACCTTATCAGGAATATCCAGGGCAACAAGGCCGGAGCAATCGCGGAAAGCCTGCTCGCCTATTGATGTCACATTCTTAGGTATATTGAACTCCTTAAGGCCATAGCAACCCTGGAAGGCATACGCTTCTATAGATGATATTTTCTCCGGCAATTCAATGTCAGTCAATCTGTAGCAATAGATAAACGCATGGTCACCTATCGATGTGACTGAATCAGGTATATTGATGAAGGAAAGCCCGTTGCATCCATAGAATGCATTTTTACCGATAGACATGACCGTCCTCGGGATATTGATGGAATACAGCAGGAGACATCCGTCAAACAATGATGGGGCAACTTCTGTTATGTTGTTCCCGAACTTGATTATCCCCTTCCCGTCCCGGTATGTGTTCGAAAGGATGTTGACAGTGCCTGCCGCCTGTCTGTTCAGTTCAACCGGATTCCCGTCTATGGTCGTGTACCACAGTTCATCGTATGGTACCCTTCCGGCATCTTCCTGGGCGACAGAAAGACGGGCAATCATATTGCCGCAGACAAATGTGAATTCTGCCTCCCTTGCAGACATTATGTTCACATCCGCCACAAATGACACCTCGTCACCGCCGGTTCCGCAAGTTGCAGAAGGTGTACACCAGCTGCACTCTCCGTAAAGTGTCCACTCACCCTCACTGGCAACAGTCACAGACTGCACACCGCCGTCAGCCGGCATGGAAAGTGAACTGGAGCTTAAGGCAACCTTTTCTGGCACAGGTACAATGACAGGCACCTCAACTTCGACGATATCTGTCTTCTTGCATGAGACAGCAGTGGATAGGATGGCCACGGCCATCATGACTGTTCTGGCAATTGTTTTCATCTTTAATTCCTCTTATCCGGACTATATTCTTCCATATATGGGGCATACTGTGACCAGATTCCGGCAGCCTTGTAGGCCTCTGCCGAACCTTCAGGCACATATATCTTCATTTTCGGCACATTGTACATGTCAAAGATACGTGCTATCAGTGCCGGAGGCGTCATGGGCTCCATGTAGATTGCCTTAAGTTCACATCCGTCAAATGCAGAGGAGCCTATTGAAGTGACAGATGAAGGAACTGTAATCTCAGTCAACCCTTTACAGTCCTCAAACACATATCGTCCGATTGACTCCATTGTCCTGGGGAAACGGAAGTCCAGCAACGAATAGCATCCGCTGAAAGCATAGTCACTGATTACCGTGACAGTCTCAGGTATAGTGACAGAAGACAGGTTATAGCATCCCTTGAATGTGTACTTCCCGATGGATGACAATGACTCCGGCAGGACAATGCCAGTGAGATTATGGCAATCCGCAAAGGCCTTTTCCCCTACTGAGGTCACTGATCCAGGGATATGGACATCTGAAAGGGCATGGCAGCCTTCAAATGAACTTGTCCCGATGGATGTCACAGTCTCCGGAATCACAGCCTTCTCAAGGGCGTAGCATCTATAGAAGACCTTGTTTGCAACAGATGTCAAACCCTCGGGCAGATTGGCCTCCCTCAGTGAATGGCAGGAAGAAAAGGCATCAGTACCGATTGAATTGACATTTTCCGGTATATTTACATATTTCAGGTCATGGCATTCCTTGAATGCACCGGAAGCTATGGAGACAATGCTCCCTGGCAGGTTGACGCTTTCCAGGTTCAGCAGCCCGCTGAACGCAGCATATCCGACAGACGTGACTTCATTCTCAAGCTTCAGTATGCCCTTGCCGTCCTGATATGTATTCGATGCAATCCCTGGCAATGTGAAATTCACAGCATTCCCGTCTGCTGAGATGTACCATATCTCATCTGACGGGACCGGTCCTGCCCCCTGCTGAGACACATCAAGCACAGAAAACATGTTGTCACAGACGAATGTGAAGCTTGCCTCCCTGCCATGCATTATGTTCGTGCAGGCAGTGAATGTAACTTCATCACCGCTGACTCCGGAAACAGCAGAAGGAGTACACCATCCACATTCTCCATAAATGTTCCATTCACCTTCACTCGTCACAGTGACTGTGAATTCCCCTCCCTCCGGCGGAACAGAGAAGCTGCCGGAACTTATGGAAACCTTTTCAGGCTGCAGGACCGGCACTTCAATTTCCGAGATTATGGTCTCTGTACATGAGACAGACAGAGCCAACGCCAAAACACACAGCAAGATTTTCCCTTTATCCATAATCTATTTGTTATCTGATTTTGCTGGAGAATATATGGCTACACCCACACGTGAGTCTGCACATCCGTAATAGAGATACCATTTCCCCCTGTATGGCACCAGTCCTTCGATAAACACCGTACCTGCAGGATATTGTCCGCTCTTCTCGAATGACGCCTCCGGAATAAAGAAAGGCTCGTCCAGACGTCCTTTCAGCCGGCAAGGGTCATCAAGGTCAAAAAGCAGCTGGCCGGCACAGTATGAATTGGCTGTATATCTCCTGTCACGGTTCTTGCCGCCCTTGTTCTTTCCATTGTACATCAGCAGGATACCCTTGTCTGTAATGACAGCGGGAGGGCCGCACTCCGTAAGGTCGCTGTCAAAATATCCGTCACGCGGAAGGACAACTTTAAGAAGTTCACCCTTTTCGTCCAGCATGGGGGTCCAATCTACGAGATTGTCAGAAGTAGCTACATTGATGAACCTTTCCCCCCAGTACATCCAGTACTTGCCGTCTATCTTGGCTATGACCTGCTTCCCGTCCACCACCTTTGTTATTATTGAGGCTGACTTGCAGAACATGTCAAAGAAACGTCCTCCGTATGCCTTTGCAAAGGCCGGCCCATACTTGGTCCAGTCTTTCAGATTACGCGACGTTGCCACGGCAAGACGTGCTGTCTTCCGGTTCCACTGAGTATAGAACATCACATAAAGCCCGTCTTCTGTTGCAGCTATTCTCGGATCCTCACAGCCTCCGGGCCATTCAAGGGCTTTCTGGGCATCATTGTCCGGATAGAAGACAGGTGTTTTCGACCTCCTGAAATGCACTCCGTCACGTGAAACGGCATATCCGAGGCGTGATGTCCTCTTCCCTATCCCGACACCTGAATTGTCCTCACCACGGTACATCACAACAATCTTCCCCTTATGGACAGTTGCCCCTGGATTGAAGGTATCACTGCCTTCCCAAGGCACTTTCAGGCCGGAGACAGGGCACCGGAATAAAGTCGCTGTATCAGGAGAAAAGACAGGGTTCACCCCTTCCGGACGGACAAAGCCTGTCCACGCCCAGTCTGGTGCGGAATCATTGATACCGTTCCATTCCAGCATCCTCAGGAACTGACGCCTTGTCCCTCCGTCACATTTGATCACCTTGCCTGAAAGACGGCTCCACAGCTTTGCCGTCTCCTCATCAAGAGGCTTGTCAAGTTCTGCATTCCAGCCAGGGAAATACCCTTTGAGTGCAAGCATCTGCACCTGCATGAAGTCACGGTCTCCAGGTTTAAGGTCCCTGAAATATATCAGTGTAGCACCGTTTTCCAGCAATTTCTGCTGAAGCCTCTCAACCGGAATGCCACGCACATCGGAATGCCCGTCTATGGAGAGTGCTGCAGCCGTTCCTGCAGCCTCGCCCATTGCCATCCAGCAAGGCTCCATTCTCAATGTAGAAAAGCCGACATGGCTTCCAGACACAGCCACAGGGAAGAGCAGGTTGTCCACAGCCTCAGGCACCATCACACCATACGGGACAGTGTACACCGATGACGGATGGCTGAAAAAGCCGTCCAGGTGCACCCTGCCCTTTTCACGCTTGTGCACAGCATGTGAATCCAGGGCATAGTGGCTTGCAGTAACGGAAGCGCCGCTGACAGGAGGACGGGAGCCGTCCTGCACAGGAAGCACATCATTGGCAGTAAAGAAGTATGTCCCGGCAAGACGACGGCCCTCTCGTACATACACCTGACGCGGAAAATTGCCGTTGTCTACATATTCATCGGCAGCAAGACCATATTCGAGGCAGGCTTCACGGAAATGCGCAGGCAAGGCCTCATCGTTCTGTGCAAACCAAAGCAGTCCAAGGGTATAGTCCCTAAGGCGCGCAGCAAAGGCATCCCTCCACTCCCAGCCGGCTGTCGGCCATGGCCAGTTCTCTTCCGGCAGGTCTGTAGAAATCAGGGCAAGATGCTGGTTGTTGGCATCTGTCTTCCCGTTCGGGAGTGAGACCATGTTCGTGACCTTGGAAATCCCCCAGGGATCTCCTGGTATGGCAGTCTTTCCACCGGCAAGGACCCTCTGCCTGTTGGCCTCCATCTGCTCTTCCGTCACTCCCCTGAAACGGACATCGGTGTTCCTCCCCGTAAGGACATCCTCCACAAGTGAGACATATTCTTCCCTGTTGTAATTGTCAGGTTTCCGGACAGGCACCCTATTCTTGCTGTCCCTGGTCAGGCAGATACGGTAGTTATAGGCCTGGATGGCATCATCGCCCTTGTAAGTTGTCCCGTCTTCGTCAGGGCCGTGCTTCCACCATCTGTAGACTTTGCCTGCACATGGCTCTGAAAACTCTTCCATACCCTCACGGCCTGTCCTGAACGGCACTCCGGCAGCAGCCCCGAGATCACCTTCGTATGTTGCATCGATGAATACCTTCCCGTCATATTTCTCCTTGTCCCCGGTTTCACGGTTGAGGATATATATTGCAGAAATCCTGCTGCCGGACATCACGACATTCTCTCCCGAGGAGTCGAACTGGCGCATTGTAAGTACCGTTATCCTGCCGGGGCCTGCCCCGTCTATCATCCTGCAGAAATTCTCCTCAGCAACATGAGGCTCGAAATGGTATCCGTCACTGCATGCCCTCTCCTGCGGTGAGCCTGCTCCGTACTTTTCCACATAATAGGCCCTGTTCATATCCACAAACTGCCCGAAAAGCCCTGTGGTTGCCCCACGTGTACCGATATCGGTTGCCCCGAGTCCATTGGCAGGAAGCCCTCCGACATGTGCAGTACGCTCAAGTATGACACAGTCCTTACCTTCGCGTGCAGCTGCAATGGCAGCCATGATTCCCCCAGGGGTACCCCCGACTATAACCACATCGTATTCAGCTGCAAAAGCAATGGACAGCAGGGCTGCGAAGAGCATGGCCGCCATTGAGAGCAATATATTCCTTATCATATCCCTATCCTTTAGATTACCTGGACCGCATTATCCTTTCTCTTGACATTGAAGCCCTTGACCACAAGGGAATATGTCCCTGCAGGAAGGTCTTCCAGGCCGGTCTCTATTGTCACCCTACGGGTCTCACCCGGCATCATGCTGAAGAAATTGTCCGTGTAGAATGACGGACGCACCGGCTTGCCCTCGCTGTCCAGCCACTGGAGCTGTGTGAAGAATGCTATTGCCTTACGGCTGTTCTTCAGCTCGACATCGACATAATGCCTGCCGTCCTTGACACGGGAAGTGTATTTCACAGACACATTCGCCTGGGCAAGGCCATCAATGCTTTCAAACCCTGCCGTTGCCGGCCCGGTAAGGGTCTTTGGCCCCTCATATACATTGTCCGACCTCCAGTAGAAGCTGCTTCCAGCCTGGTTGCCGGAAGCATCGAGAAGACGCAGCTTTATGAAATGCACAGGGGAGATCCCGTCCGGAAATTCCACCTCGAAGATATCATTGACTACACCGTCCTCCGGTATGTCCACAACTGCAGACCTGCTCCATACTTTGCGCGAGGCTATATCCCAGACCTCCGCGACTACCCTATATCCTGAAAAGCTCCTGTAATAGTCATTTACGACAGAAACCGTATTCTTGAGATAGTCAAACTGAGGGTGCAGTGGCTCACAGGCATTGGCAGCGGTGTACAATGCTGCCGTAGGCTCAAGAGACCAGTCCCACATCCTTCCGCAGACCTGGCGGATTGCCGAGTTATGGTACCAGTAGAGGAAACCGGAAGTGTAGCGGTCACCGTAGTTGAACTTGTTGTAGTTCCACACTTCCCAGATGCTCCTGTAGTTCATTGCACCGACAAACTGGGCCTTCATAGCAAATTCATCTATCCCTGAAGACTCTCCATATTTGTTTACAAGGTCGACATACAGGGTTGACATCTGGTGGAAACCGTTGCCGTCGCTATAGTCCCAGACCTCCCTGTTGATCGGCCAGAGGTCCTCCTCCGGCATCATCTCCCTCAGGCACTCCACCGTAGGCAGGCAAGGGGCACCGTACTCTGGATTGAACCCGTCCACACGGCTTCCCCTCTCCGAGGCCGTGTTCTCATAATGACGCATAGGGTTTACTGTCTTGTACGGGCTTCCGTCATGTACACCGCTGCATTCGGACTGCATCTGATAGCCCCTGGTGCCGTCCAGCCTGTCTATGAGTTCCCTTATTCCTGTCATTTCTGTAGACTCGTTCGAGCAGACATAGTATGCCTGGGACGGATGGTTGCGGATACGCTTTACCGTAGACTCGACATTCTGCAGATGAAGCCCCCTGTCAACAGGATGCTTGGTGTCTCCTGTCATCCAGAATTCCGTCCAGACCATTATCCCAAGTTCATCGCACATGTCATAGAACTTGTCGGATTCCGTAATTCCTCCGCCCCACTGACGGATAAGGTTGACTCCTGACTGGGCAGTATAGCGGAGTTCCGCATACGTGCGTTCATCGGAAGTCCTGAGCATATTCTCAGGTATCCAGTTGGTTCCCTTTATGAAGACAGGCTTGCCGTTCACATAGAATGTGCGTGACTTGTCCGGTGTATCTGTATTCGAGGTTATCTCCCTGATTCCGAACCTGACAGATATTGAGTCAAGCACCTTTCCTCCCTGCTCGGCCTTGAGTGAAAGGGTGTAAAGTTCCTGGCTGCCCTTGTTTACAGGCCACCAGAGACGCGGATTATCAATCAGCAGCTGGGGGTAATCACCTGCGTTGAACTCGATTGTCTCAGTCATTCCCCTTAGGACGGATATCTCCTTCTCAAACCTTATCCCCTCTCCTTCTATTTCTCCGCAGACCTTGACCTTCTGTGTGCCGAAGCCAGAGTTTGTGACCTCTACGCTTACTGTCTGGGCTGACCTGTTGTATCCCGGCTTTTCCAAGGCACTCCTGACAAAAGGATGTCCCAAGGCAACCTTCCCTGTCCTGTAGAACTTTATGTCACGCCATATTCCCGTATTCCTGTCACGTATCCCGTCAAGGAATGTGAAATCCCATCCGACATTCATAAGCATCGTGACATTCTTGCCGATTTCCCCGTTTCCTCCATTGCGGAACTCACCTGCGGCTCCCCATGACTTGGATGTACCTTTGCGAGGCCCTCCTGGCTCATCTATAGGGTAGACCTTCACTGCAAGGACATTCCTTGAATCGCGTGAGACATAGTCTGTCACATCCACGGATTCCTGGCGGAACATTCCTGAAAGGAAATACACCATCTTTCCGTTCAGCCAGAACTCAGCCCTGTAGTTTACTCCGTCAAGCTGCATCCATACGCGTTCGTCCTTCCCGACCGGAATCCTGTCAAATTCGGAACGGAACCAGTAGGTATAGAAATCACGTCCTGCAGTGCTTAGATCCGGAATGATACCGGAGGTAATCTTGTTGTTGAGTCCATAGTAGGGTTCAGGATATACACCGTTGTGGACAAGTGAATTAAGGACAGTCCCCGGCACTATGGCCGGCATCCAGCCATCCTCAGCAAATCCGGCCATGGACAGTTCCTCCGCAGAGACAGCAACATCAGATGCCTTTTTCATCATCCATCCGGTCTTCCCTCCATGTCCCTCAACGGACTTCAGGGAAAACAGATAGTCCCTGCCCTGTGCGGATGCTACAGTACCGGTACATAGGGCCAATGCCACAAAGGCAATAATTTTCATAAAAGATTTCATTCCTATTGATTTTTAGTTTCCTGGTTTTTGACAAAATTCTTTGGATTCACCCCAAACTGGCTATAGAAGCATTTGGAGAAATAGGACGGTGAACTGAATCCTACCATATAGCATACTTCGCTGACCTGGTAGTCATTCTCGACAAGCAGCTGTGCAGCCTTTTTGAGACGCTCGACCCTAAGATAGTCATTCGGGCTCATGTCCAGCACACCTTTTATCTTACGGTAGAAATTGGCGCGGCTCATGTGCATCATCTCGGCAATGTCATCCATCTTGAACTTAGGGTTATTGAGGTTCTCATGTATCACAGACTGGAGACGCGAAAGGAAGTCCGTATCCCCTGACGACATGTTCACTGTGGTCATTGTGGCAAGGGGGTTCTTCAGGAACGCCTCCCTCAAAGTCTGCCGGCTCTTTATCTGGTTGGCAATCACTGACATCAGGTAGGTAAGCGAGAAAGGCTTCTCCACATAGACATCCGCACCGACATTCATTCCTGCTATCTTGGACTCCAGGGTTGTCTTTGCAGTAAGCAGCACAAGCGGTATATGAGTATATCTGAAGTCGCTCTTCACTATGCGGCAAAGCTCTATACCATCCATTTCAGGCATCATTATATCGCTGACAATCAAGGTAATATTATTCTTGTCAAGTACTTCCAGCGCCTCACGTCCATTATGGGCCGTAATCACAGGCCATTTCTCCCCTATGGAATCCTTTATGAACCGGCATAGCTCCACATCGTCCTCAACCACAAGTATGGTATCCTGCGAACTTCCTGACACGGCAATGACATCAGCCTCCGGCTCTCCATGGTCCTCCGCAGGCATATCCCCGGCAGAAGGGATATCCTCTTCCGGCCCATCATCACTGCACAGAGGCAGCATAAGCACAAACTCATTCACACTCAGGTCCTGGCTCATCGAAAGTGTTCCATACTGCAGCTCGGCAAGTGAGCGGGCAAGGTACAGGCCGATACCGGTTCCGGTCTGTTCGTTGGTATTTGTATGGCGGTAGAATGGAGTGAATATGATTTCCCTCTTGTCCGCAGGCACAACATCACCGTCATTGCCGACAATGAGTTTCATCAAATCCCCTTCACGTTCAAGTATGACCGTTATATGCCTGTCGGAATATTTCATCGCATTGGTGAACATGTTGCTTAGAATCTTCGTGAAGGCCTCCTTGTCTATCATTGCACATATATCCCTGTCCCTTACATCGATGCTGAATTCCTTATGCTGCCATGACATTGATGCGCTGAACCTGTTGAACGTGGACTCAAGTATATCCGCCACGTTGCACCTTGCAAGTTTAAGCGACAGGCTTTCCTTCTCGATTTTCTGGAAATCAAGAAGCTGGTTTACAAGCACAAGCAGACGGTCCGTATTCCTGCTCATTATGTCAAGGTTCCTTGCAATCTTAGGATCCACATTGCCTCCGGCAAGTATATTGTCAAGCGGTCCCTTTATAAGTGTCAGAGGCGTGCGTATCTCATGGGTGATATTCGTAAAGAACGCTATCTTAGTGTCATACAGTTCACTTTCCTTTTTCCTTTCATACTCACGGATATATTTTCTGCGCTTGATGACAGACATCCTGTGATAGTACCCTATCCCTGTCAAGGCCGCGCCAAGCAGGACAAACAGATACAGGACATTTGCAACTGTAGATCTCCAGAAAGGGGGCCGTATCCTTATATTGAGTGTCTTCTCCCCTGTCCCTGCGTATTCATCCTGGAACCTTGCCCTGAAACAATAGTCCCCCGAAGGGATATTGGAATATGTAATCTTCCCTCCGTCATATCTCCTCCAGCTTCCGTCCACACCGTCAAGCCTGTACATGATTGCATGGTCTTCCGAAAATCCCAAGGCGGCAAGCTCGACCGTAAAGACATTCTGCCAATGCCTCAGCACAATGGAATCCGTGCATATTATATCCTTTTCAAGAGGGTTTCCGCTTCCGGAGGCATTGTCGCTGAGTATCGAGAAATCAGTTATATATATTTCAGGCGTCCTTGTACTGCTCCTCTTGTTGACAAGGTTCTGTGGAGAAAATGAAACCATGCCCTCGATACATCCGAAGTATATCCTTCCGGATTCATCCCTGTAGCTGGAACTGTAGTTGAATGAATTGCACAGAAGCCCGTCCTCCACAGTGTAGACCCGCTCCACAGCACGTGCCAGCGGGTTGAAGAGGACAAGGCCGCTGTTGGTAGATATCCAGAAGTCACCTGCATCATCCTCTACAATCTGGTAGACTACATCCCCCGGCATCCCGTTCAATGAATTATATGTACAGAATGAATCAGTCTCAGGCTCATACATGCAGAATCCCGAACCGTATGTAGTCACCCATATCCTGTTCCTGGAATCTTCGAATATGCTTGTGATATTGTTGCCGGGAACAGAGCTTCTGTCCGCGTTGTCATGCAGGTATTGCCTCCATTCTCCATCCCTTGCACTCTGCACATACACTCCGTTGGAAATAGTCCCTACCCAGAGGTTGCCACCGGAATCCTCCATTATGTCATTGACCATCTTTCCCCCGTTTATCTGCGGTACAAACCCGAAACCGTCCACCTCCGGCCTATAGAACTGCAGACCGTGCATTGTACCTATATATATCCGCCCGCTGCTGGTCCTGGCCATTGTAAAGATATTGTTGCTGAACAGCCTCGGTCCAGGCTCCTTGACAAACTCATATTTCTTCACCCGGGATGTCCTGGTGTCAATTACCCTGATGCCTTTTGCAAAAGTGCTTACCCAAAGGTTGTCCCCGTCCATCAGCAGGCACTGGATATTTGTAAATTCGCTGCTCCTGGAGAAAAAGTCAAATACACCTGTCTCCGGATTGAAGTGGTACAGTCCGGCATCCTCTGTCGCCACCCACAGGCAGCCTTTCCCGTCAGGACATATCTTCCTTACCCTTTTGCCGTTCAGTCCGCCTTGCTCCCTGCTATAGTAGTATTTGCTGAAATCCGGTATCCTCTGCGGAAGATAGTTTACCCCACCGAAGAAAGTGCCTATCCACAGTCCTCCGTCCCTGTCCTTGCAGATTGAATATACAGCATTGTCAGACAGCGAATACCTGTCATCGTCAGAATTCACAAGATGCTGCCATGTACGGCTCCTGACATTGTAGATGAACAGCCCGGACTCGGTCCCTATCCACAGTTCATCAGGAGAGTACTGGACAATTTCCCTGACAAACAGGGGCTCTTCAGAAAGGTTGAGCCTGGTTATCCTGGCCGTAGCCTTGTTCAGCTCGACTACGCCATTCTGTTCAAGGCCAAGATAAATCTTGTTGTATGCGCTGACATGTATGCATGAAATTATATCTTCCGGATATACCTTGTCCCCATTGTCAAGAAGAAAAGGATGCACACTCTCAAAACCGTCATCAGTATAGAAAAGCCCTCCTCCAGACCAGGAAAACCAGATTCTTCCTGCCATATTGTCTATCTCTATGCTCCGGAGCGGGCTTGCCGTCCGGTAGACACACTCGACAGATGCAGCTCCGGGATCATGCCGATAGACGCCATGGCCCTCGACTGCAATCCATATCCTGCCGTCAGTACCGCATTTCATCTTCAATATAGGGCTATAGAGTGCCCCCCCAGGCCATCCGGAACCGTTATTTCAGAAAAAGTCCCCTTTTCTGTGTCATACAGGTAAAGTCCGGAATTTGTCCCGACCCATATATTCCCCTCCAGGTCCTCGGCAAGGCTCCTTATCTGGCTGTTGCCAAGGCTGGAACTGTCGTAAGGTATCGTCCTGAAAATCCTGAAATGCTTCCCGTCATACCTGTTCAGCCCGTCCTTTGTCGCGAACCACATGAATCCACGGCGGTCCTGTATGATTTCATTCACAGTATTCTGCGACAGCCCGTCACTTATATCTATATGCTCAAAATAAAGTGCATGTGCACGGACACACACATTCAGCATACAGACAGAAAACATTGCTGCAAATATCTTCTTCATGGCATCTCGTTTTGACTGATACAAATATAGCTATTATTTAAGGTATAAGCCGACTCCTGTGGCATTTGAGACAATTCTGCCAATATTTGAGAAAATTTTCACGAATGCATTGTGTTCCTTTGCAGTCATAGAATGACACATAGTTATTGTGCATATACACATAGCCAATTTTTATATACTTTAGATATGGAGAGACTTTACAACATCCTGATTATCACCCTATGCATATTTGCTGTCAGCTGCAGCTGCGGAAAGGCACAGACAGAGGCCGGCCCCCAGAAGCCGTCCATCAAGGTCAGCATCGGTGAAAAGCTGGTCAACAACAAGGCTGGCTCATTCGAAGTCTACGTGACTTCAAATACGAAATGGACAGTCCAGCCACAGGCAGACTGGATAAAGGCAAATGTAACTGAAGGTGAGGGCAACAGGAATGTCATCATCGAATATGGAAGCAACTACGCAGACCAGGAAGGGACTCCGGGCGAAGAAAGAACCGGGACCATAAGGTTTGCCGCAGACGGGACAATCCCGGTAAAGGTGACCATAAAGCAGGGTGCAAGGACATTCAAGAACCCCGTCTTCATGCCTATGCCTGACCCTTATGTCTGGAGGGAAGCCGAAGGAAACAGCGTACATTACTATGCGTGCAAGTCAAACGGCAGCGGTGTAAACCTCGGCAAGTCAAACAAGCTGACCAGCCTCGGAGGGACAAAGACAGTATGGAGTTGTCCTAATGACGGGGCCACAAAGGTATGGAACAGGGCCAACCTGTGGGCACCGGAGCTGCACAGGATTGACGGAGTATGGTATATATACTATGCCGCAGGACGCCCGACAAGCGAGACTGGAGGAAGCTACGGCACACAGAGGACCGGAGTGCTCCGCTGCAAGGATGCAGACCCTACTACAGGAAAATGGGAGGACATGGGCCTCATATTCACAGGCAATGAAGAAGACTTCAGGAACTGGAAGGAAGGAGGCAAGCTGACTGCAGACAACACAATCTATGCAATCGACATGACTGTAGTCAAGGTCGGTGAGCAGCTCTATGCAATCTGGTCAGGAAACCAGTCCAAGACAAACGGCAACCAGGGACTGTATATAGCGACAATGGACAACCCTTACACAATCAACTGTCCGCGCGTACAGATTTCAAAGGCAGAGCTTGCATGGGAGACAGCCAACAGCAGCATCAACGAAGGGCCTGCGATGATTTTCAATCCGGAAAAGACCAAGCTCTTCTGCGTATATTCCGCAAACGGTTCATGGACCAAGGAATACAGGCTCGGATGGCTGGAGCTTGACCTCACAGACCCTGCAAAGAACGACCCTATGGTTGCATCAAACTGGAAGAAGTCTTCAAACTATACTTTCTGGAGATGCGACAATGTCTCAAAATCGGACAACCCTAACGCAGACAATGCACAGAATGCCTCGACAATGCACATCGGAGGCGTACATGGAGTGGGACACAACACCTTCACAAAATCGTACGACGGCACCGAGGACTGGATTGTCTACCATGTCAAGAGGTACAAGGACAGCGGATGGGACAACAGGGACTGCTTCGTACAGAAATTCACATGGAAAGAGGACGGGACGCCTGATTTCGGCAAGCCTGCAGGATGGCAGGAAGAGATAGAGGTTCCGTCAGGAGAACCTAAATAGCAGGCTCCGCCACATAGGTAAAAACAGGAATTAGACATGATATTTATGAAAAAGATTTCACTTATTGCACTATTTGCATTCATCTGTTCAATGTGTTTTGCACAGAAGAGCTGGGACATCAGGAACTTCCCGGAGGGATGCCAGCCGGAAGAGGTTGGACAGAAGCTTGTGGAGCACTATCTTGAAACTCCGCATTCCCATTGGGGGGACACAAGGTCCAAATATAAGGTAACCCTGGTCACATACCCGGATGTCTGTGCATGGCTCGGCTCAATCTGGTTTGCAAATGCCACAGGAAACGATGGACTGTACCAGGGGCTTGTGGACCGTTTCGAGCCTCTCTTCGGGGAGCAGAAGCATCTGCAGCCTGAAATGCGTCCAAAGGCACACAATGTAGTTGACTTCTATGTATTCGGCGCAGTTCCCCTCGAACTGTACAAAAGGACGGGGGACAGGAGATACCTCGAGCTCGGCCTCAAATATGCCGATATGCAGTGGAGCACAACCCTTGAAAACCTGACTGCGGAGCAGCAGGGATGGTGTGACAAGGGATACTCATGGCAGACACGCCTATGGGTAGATGACATGTTCATGATTACGGAGCTGCAGGCAGAAGCCTACCAGGTGACAGGTGACAGGAAATACATAGACCGGGCAGCCGAGGAAATGGTCCTGTACCTCGACAAGATACAGCGTCCGAACGGACTGTTCTACCACCACACAGGGACACCTTATTTCTGGGGACGTGGAGACGGCTGGATGGCAGTCGGGATGGCAGAGATGCTGAGGCTTATGCCTAAGGACAGCGAGTACCGTCCACGCATCGAGGAGGCATACAGGCTAATGATGTCCACCCTGCTGCGCTACCAGGACTATGACGGAATGTGGCACCAGCTCATAGACAATCCTGATTCATGGAAGGAGACTTCATGCACAGCTATGTTCACATATGCGTTCATCGTCGGTGTGAAGAACGGCTGGCTTGACAGGAAAGTCTATGGTGAAGCTGCCCGCAAAGGATATCTGAGGCTTCTTTCATACCTTGACGAAAACTGGGAACTCCGCAATGTATGTGAGGGTACCGGGGCAAAGAACGACTTCTCATGGTACCAGAACCGCAGGAGGCTGACAGGTGACCTTCACGGACAGGCAGCAATGATCTGGTGCTGCCAGGCCCTCGCCGGAGATGTCAAGCCATACAAGGTAAAATAACAGTGGCGGCACATGGCAAGACATTTACACATACTGTCCCTCGCAAGTGCTGCGGTGATATTCCTTTCCGGGTGCTCCACCCAGAAGGGATATCCTCCGCTGAACGGAGGCAATTACGGCAATGGCGAGCCTCCGGTACAGTCAGGTGAATCCGAGCTTGTCAATTTTGAGGGAAAGGCAGAGCCGTTAGAATGCGGAAAGAACCTTGTAAGGAGATTCATCGCGATCCCTCAGTCGAACTGGGGACGCACAGACGCAGGCAAGCAGCCGAGTTCTTTCGTCACATACCCCGATGTATGTGCCTATCTCGGAAGCTTCTGGTTCCTTGAGGCAGCAGTTGACAACGCAATCCTGAAAGGGGATGACGAAGCCAGGGATGAGGCCATAGGACTTATCCAGGGACTGGTTGACAAATATGACGATGTCATAACAGGAAAGGCCAGATATACAGACTCAAAGGGCAATTCCCTGCCCCTGTTCACAGACCTTCTCTGGAGACATGAAAGCAACCGTGTAGACTACTACATATTCGGTGCTGTCTCACTCCACATCGCCTCCATAATGGATGATGAAAAATATGAAGGAGTTACATGGAGGCAGTCAAGGAAGGAATACCTTGATTTCGGCCTTCAATATGCAGACAACCAGTGGAATCCGCTTACAAGGGCAGAATTCGATGCAAGGTTCAGCAGTCCGCAGTATAACCATACCAGCACCCTGTTCAAGATGAGCGACGGGGACTGGAAAAAGTGGGAGAGCTACATCAAGGACGGATATTCATGGCAGACACGTCTCTGGATAGATGACATGTTCATGATTACCGCACTGCAGATACAGGCATACCAGGCGACAAAGGATGACCCGTCATACAACACAGACCCGTGGTGGCCAGCCAAGACAAACAACGAAAACAGGTACCTGGACCGTGCTGTCCGCGAAATGAAGCTCTACATAGAGAAGATACAAGGTTCTGACGGCCTGTACTGGCACTCACCTGATGCAAAGTTCTTCTGGGCACGCGGAAACGGATGGATGGCAGTAGGAATGCCGGAGATGCTTAAGATCATAGGAGAAAACCCTTCCTACAAGGCTGAGGCCGCACAGCTCCGCAAGGAATATGAGACAATGATGGCCTCCCTGCTCAAATACCAGCAGCCCACCGGAATGTGGGCACAGCTGATAGACAGGACAAGCCTATGGTCCGAAACATCAGGTACAGCAATGTTCACATACGCATTCATGACAGGTGTCAAGAACGGCTGGCTTGACAGCGTAAAATACGGTGCTGCAGCCCGCAAGGCATGGAATGCCCTGATGTTCTACCTGAATCCGAACTATGATATCCGTGAAGTCTGTGAAGGAACAGGCACTGGGAGCACTGAACAGCACTACCGTGACAGGAAACGCTACGCAGGCGACACACACGGACAGGCAGGAATGCTATGGTGCGCCACTGCACTCACTGAAATAGCAAATGGATACGAAGCCGGAACAGCTTTGGATTTCATTACAAATCAATAACCCTATAAACTAACAGTCCAATGAAAGGATTTTACAGATTTCTGATGTTCATTACACTGTTGATCTCAAATGGTCTATACAGTGCAAATGCACAGGACGGCGGTAAACGGCGAATCACCGGAACCGTCACAGACGAGAATGGAGGGCCATTGCCAGGTGCATACGTCTACATCAAGGGAACGGAAGTGGGAACTACCACCAACCTTGACGGTATGTATGTCATTGACATCGCTCCCAAAGACCAGCTTACATTCAGCTTCATCGGCTTTCTTGAGAAGACCGTTACACCAAAGGCAGGGAATACGCTCAATGTCCAGCTTGTCCCGGATGCCCTTATGGCTGAAGAGGCCGTAGTTGTGGCATACGGTGCACAGAAGAGACAGGCGGTGGTCAGTTCCCTTTCCACAATCACAACCGATGACCTTAAAGTCACATCAACCAACATCACATCCAGCATACAGGGACAGCTCCCGGGACTTATTGCAGTCCAGAGGAACTCCGAGCCTGGACGCGACGATGCAGAATTCTGGATACGCGGTGTCAGTTCCTTCAAGGGAGGCACATCACCGCTCGTCCTTGTCGACGGTGTCCCACGTTCAATCTCAGACCTCGATGCAGATGAAATCGAGAGCTTCAGCCTCCTGAAAGACGCTGCGGCAACAGCCATGTACGGTGCAGAGGGAGCCAACGGAGTAATCATTGTGACAACCAAGCGAGGCCAGATTTCAAAGCCTAAGATTCAGCTCCGCATAGAGCAGAACCTCTCAGTCCCTTACAGGCTTCCACAGTTTGTTGATTCATGGGACTACATGAAGCTTGCCAACGAAGCTTGCTACAATGACGGCATGGACCAGAAGTATTCGGATGAACTGATCAGCCTCTATGAATCAGGTGCAGACCCGGACCTCTACCCTAACTCACAGTGGACAGACCTCATTGCCCAGACAGTACACGGACAGAGGTATACACTGAATTTCCGCGGAGGTGCAGAAAATGCAAAATATTTCGTATCAGCCGGCTACCAGCAGAAAGACGGTGTCTTCAAGCAGAACCCGGAATCGAAATACAACAGCAACTTCTCATACGACCGGTTCAACCTCAGAAGCAACATTGACCTGAAAGTCAGCAAGACAACACAGCTCAGCATTGACCTTGCAGGACAGTATACCATGAGAAGGACCGCGAACCGCTCCCCTGATGATGTATTCGTATTCATGCTGCACACACCGCCTCATCTCTTCCCTATGGTCTACAGCGACGGTTCAGTATCCACATACGAAAAAGAGACTGATGCCAACAACCGTAACCCGTACTACATGCTCTACCAGCAGGGCTACAGGCGGGAACATACAGCCAAGATCCAGTCAAAGGTAAACCTGAACCAGGATCTCAAGTTCATCACCAAGGGTCTCAGTGCAAGGGCTGCAGTCAGCTTCGACCTTGAAAGCGGCGTATCAAAGCTCCGTAACTACGGGCCTTCGAAATACCATGCTACAGGACGCGACCCGGAGACAGGCCAGCTCATCCTCAACCAGGTATATGCAGGTTCTCCTGATGTGCAGCAGATAGCATTCGTAAGCAACGGCTACAACCGCAAGATATACATAGAGGCAGCATTGCAGTACAACAATGTATTTGCAGGAAAGCATGCAGTAGGTGCAATGGTACTCTACAACCAGAAAGAGGAGCAGAGGGACGACAATGTACTCCAGTACAGGAAACAGGGACTTGTCGGACGTATCACATACGGATACGACAACCGCTATTTCATCGAGGCGAACTTCGGTTACACAGGAAGTGAGACATTCGCAAAGAAACAGCGTTTCGGATTCTTCCCGGCTGTCGGTGCCAGCTATGTTATATCAAATGAGAAATGGTATCCACAGTCCGTAAAGGATGTCCTCAGTTCTGCAAAGATACGTGCTTCATTCGGCCGTACAGGAAACGACGACACAGGCACAAGCCGTTTCCTCTACCGTGCGACTTTCTCCCAGAGCGGCCATACGTTTAACCAGGGAATAGGAAGCAACGGTGCAACCAACGGACTCGGTGCCGGTATCTACGATCTCCAGTTTGTCAACGAGACACTCGGATGGGAAATCGAGGACAAGACAAACGTCGGGCTTGACCTCGCATTCTTCGACAGGGCAATCCAGATCCAGGCAGACTACTTCTACAACATACGCTCCAGCATCCTTCTCCAGAGAAACACGATTCCGGGATATGCCGGTTTCCACGAAAAGCCTTGGCAAAACTACGGAAAGGTACTGAACCAGGGAGTGGATGCAAGCATTGACATGAGCAAGCGATTCGGAGACTGGAAGCTCAGTGCACGCGGCACATTCACATTTGCACGCAACAAGGTCCTTGAAATCGATGAACTTCCGCCTACAGAGGAATACCAGAGGGTAACAGGCACACGTATCAACGAACAGCTGCTATATATTGCTGAACGCCTGTACACCGAGGACGATTTCATCAAGTCAATGAATGACAACGGCACATACAGCTACGAGCTGCGTCCGGGAATGCCTGTTCCTGCACTCGGAGGCATCATCGGCCCAGGAGACATCAAGTATGTCGACATGAACAATGACGGCGTAATCGACTCCAATGACAAGGTAAGGGGTATCGGCCATCCGTACAAAACCCCTGAAATCAACTATGGATTCGGGTTCAATGCAGAATGGAAAGGACTGTACGCCAGCGTATTCTTCTCCGGAGTAGCCAACACCTCGATTCTTCTTGCAGAAGGCAACAGCACTTTCTGGCCATTCAACTGGGGTGTAGACAAAGGCAATTACCGTACAGCATTCCTTGACAGATGGACAGAGGACAACCCGAGCCAGGATGTATTCTCGCCAAGGCTCCATGTCGGATACGGCAACAGCATCAATGACGAGCCAAGCACATGGTGGCTCCGTGACGGAAGCTTCCTGCGCCTGAAGAACGTAGAGATCGGATACATCCTTCCTGAAAAGGCCCTCAGGGCAATAAGGCTCAGTGGAGTACGTATCTATCTGCTTGGTGAGAACCTCGCCGTATTTGACAAGATTAAATTCTGGGATCCGGAGCAGGGCAACAGGAACAAGGGTGTAAGCTACCCTATGTCACACTCGTTCTCCATCGGAGTTGAAGTTAACTTCTAAAGACAAGACTGGATATGAAAAATATATTTAAAAGAGTTCTTACAGGAGCAGTGGTTGCATGCTCTATGCTTTCATGCGACTATCTTGACGTCTCTGACGAGCTTGGAGGAATCTCCAGCTTTGAGAACATATTCAACAATGTTGACCGTACAAAGAAATGGTACGGACAGATATTTACGGACAGGCCGGATTACTCCAATGTATGGGGAGCTACCAATGCCATGGGAAACGCATGGACAGGATATGCTGACGAGGTCTATACACGCGAACACCTCAAATACGGGAAATACAGCAACTGGAACTCCTCGTTAGGTCACAACCACAGGTGGACAAGGCTATACGGCTCTATCCGCCAGGCAAACATCTTCCTCGAAATGGCGCATCCTCTTACAGAGGAGGGCGGACCGGATGCACCAAGCATCAGTGAAGAAGAGATGAGGCTGTACAAGGCAAATGCCAGGTTCATGCGCGCCATCTACCACTACTATCTCTTCGAGATGTATGGACCTGTTCCCATCGTAGACAAGTCATACACGCTCGACAACCTGCCTAACCTTGAAAGGAAATCAGTGGATGAAGTCGTTGCATGGATTGACAATGAACTTTACGAATGCATGCAGGACATGTACCAGGAATCATACTATGACAATGAGCTTATGCGCGGTGTCCCGAGCAAGGGAGTCGCAATGGCCTACAGGGCAAAGCTCTGGGTCTATGCAGCCAGCCCTCTGTTCAACGGAAGCTGGGAATATGGACAGAATCTCACCAATGTAGACGGAAAGAAACTCTTCCCTGATGCCGGAACAAAAGATGAGAAAATAGCCAATGCGGTCAAATATCTCAGGGAATTCCTCGACTATGCAGAAGCAGGAAGATACGAACTTGTAGACACAGACAATCCTGCCGAGGACCTCTACAATGTATTCCAGGATTATAACAAGGAAATCATCTGGGCGACGACAGTCAACAGCTGGGGAGCCTTGAGCCAGGAAACATTCGACGGGCATGCCACTCCAAGGGGAGAATATGGAGGACTCAACGGCATTGATATGGTCCAGGAGCTTGTGGATGACTTCTACTGCTCTGACGGAAAGCCTATCAAGGATGAAAGCTTCATGGATGCCTCCAGCCTGTACAATGAGGACAGCTGGGGCAAGCTTGACGGACAGAATGTCTACGGCATGTACCTCAACCGCGAACCACGTTTCTACAGCAGCGTCACATTTACAGGAATGAAATGGGCCTCCAGCGGCAAACGTGTTGAATTCGCATACGGCGGCACATCCGGTGCAGGACGAGGCGACGGTGAACCTAATACAGGCCACATGGTCTACAAACGCTACTACAGGAAGCTCGGCAACGGTACTGGCCTTGTATCAAGCAAATACCGTCCTTCGATAATCTTCAGGCTCGCAGAATTCTATCTTCTCTATGCAGAGATGCTGAATGAGCAGAGCAAGGGTACAGACCCGGACATCCTCGTATATGTCAACAAGATACGCAACCGTGCAGGAATCCCTGACCTTGAAGTGTGCAATCCTGACATCGCAGGCAACTACACAAAGCTTCGCGATGCAATCCGCCGCGAAAGCCGTATCGAGCTGTGCACAGAAGGCCAGCGTTATTTTGACCTCTGCCGCTGGCTTCTTGGAGTACAGACCCTCAACAAGAACATGACCAAGCTCAACACCTACAGGACAGAGGAAGACGGCTTCTACACACGCATGAACTTCAATCCAAGGTCATTCATGGAAAAGAACTACCTTTACCCTATCCCTCTTGACGAAATCAAGAGAAGCAAAGGAGGAGTGCTCGTCCAGAATCCAGGATGGTAAACTATAAAACACAAGAACATGAAAAGATTAACATCATACATCCTTGCCGCCATTGCACTGATTGCAACAGGCTGCAATGACAACATTCCAAAGGCCGGAAGCATAAACAATGCGCTTGTCGAGCATGTTGTGTTTGACGAAGCACTGTCAGAAGGGCTTTCAATCACATTGGGAAGTACATATTCCATTGCCGGGCATATTTCGGCATATCCGTCAGACGCGACAAACACAGCACAACGCTATGAATCATCCAATCCGGCAATAGCCGATGTATCGGACCAGGGAATACTCTCCGCATTGAAAACCGGTGACTGTATAATTACAGTGTACATCGGGACAGAAGGAGTGAATGCCGACTTCCCTGTCACAGTGGTAAAGCCACCTTATATCTCAATCACACAGCTCAGCTTCAGGGCAGGAGACACGGAATATGAGATTGAAACCGGAAGCGTAGACATGAAGAAACGCCTGTACATCGGTTCCGAGTCACTGACAGAAGATGCCAACGAGCCAGTCCTGTTCTCCTCTTCAAATGAGGATGTAGCAAGCATTGATGCAAACGGTATCCTCACAATCCACAAACTTGGCCAGACCACAGTGACTGCTTCCGCTGAAGTCTCCGATGTAGCTCCTGCCACAATAGACCTGAAGTTCTTCAAATGGGTAGAATATGAGCGTTTCCCTGGAGACAGGGCTGGAAACGAACGTGAAATCATGGGCAGCTCAACTACATCATGGAATGCAATGCCTCATACAGACGGCGGATGGGTATTGAGCGAATTCTGCTGGCAGAAGGATGCCTCCAAGAAGGACGCTTCAGGATGGAATGCAGGAGCAGGACAGCGCAATGCCTACAGGTACGCAATGCTTGACAACAGATATATAGTAAGCAGGAGCGGTGCTGCCAACAATCTTCCTGTAGCAAGCAACGGAACAGCATTCTGCTGGAACCGTCCTGGAGGAAACCAGATGTCTAAGGAGACTGATGGCGTATATTTCATCATAGACATGGGAAAAAGCCAGCCTGTCAGCTATTTCCGTACCGTCAACATCTCTGACAATGCAGATGACAGAGGCGTACGCGTTACACGTGTAAGTGAAATCCAGGGCAGCAATGACGGCAGCAGCTGGACAACATTGGCCACAGGCATATCAGACTTCAACCCAAGGAGCACGCTGACACATGAAAGCGGCACCGTATATCCGCTTGAATCACTGAAAGCCACATTTGACAATGACAAGCCTTACAGATATATCAAGTTCCTGCTCAACATGAAGGACCATTGCTACGGATACTACAACAACCCGGCTGACGGCTCGAATGCCGACAGGGATGGAAACACCATGCAGATAGCAGAGCTTTTCATGGGCTACAAGGCATACTCTGAATAAAAGACCGGTTAATTATGTTTAGGGATTGAGGGTGAAAAAACATTTTGCTTTTCACCCTCAATTTTTTTAATCATTACCGATTAAAAAAAATAAGTTGGTGTTTTTTAGAGTTATTTAATACAATGGAAATGAATAAGGCAATATCAATAATCGCGGCCCTCTTTGCGTTCACAACGGCGTCCTGCTTCCCTATCTATACTCAGGAAGAACCGGACATGGACAATGGAGGCCAGGAACCGGATACGGAGGAAGCTGTGGAATACTACAGGACTGACTGGGCCGTCTATGCCTCGCACGAACTGTTCAGGACAGAGAATGACGCAGAAAAGAACTCCCTTACATCTGCAATAGACGGGAACTACACCACAAATTTCTGCATGGTACGTCCAGGACAGTCCTTCGGAGGAGTATCAGTGCCAGGAGGGGATGAAGTCTATTTCATCGTGGACATGCGCGAGGAAAAGAAAGTGAACTATTTCCGTCTCGTGTGGAGACACTCCGGGACAAAGGAAATGTGGTGCAGGATATACAGGTTTGACCAGATTGCAGGCAGCAATGACGGGATAAATTTCACCAGCATAGCCTCAATGGTAAAGACAGGGGGCGAAGACCCTGCACAGGAGACCGGACAGATTGTCCTCCCGGCAACAGAATACCGCTACTACAAGTTCGTGACAACGAACCCGGCCTGCTGGACATATCCAGGTGAAGACTGCCCATATATGGAGCAATACGGCAATCCTGCCGGCAAATCCAATCAGATCAATGAGATATACCTCGGATACGACCCTGACCTGAAATATGGGGATGCACAGCCGGATATCACGGCATTCAGCGGGAAAAGCCTTGCCGCATTCGGGGACAGCATCACTTCCGGCAAAAACAGCTGGGCATTCCAGATAAGGTATGTCCTCGGCTTCGGGGAATTCTACAACGGTGCAGTGGGCGGAGCCGTCTGGGGCAAGCGCACACGCCCTGACGGGGTGACACAGGATTATTCCGACCCTGACTTTGCCGGAATAAGCAATGACAGCAGCAAGCCTGTCCAGACACGCTACAACAACTGCGGAGTGGTACATGTCCAGAAATTCCTTGCAGACCGTCCGGACTTCGTTCCGGACTGCATCATGTTCTCCTACGGGACCAACGACAGAGTCACAGAGACAGATGAACCTGATGCAGATGAAGCCCTTGCACAGCAGCCCGGCCTTTCCGATGCCTTCGGAATCACCGGAGGGATGAGATGGTGCATCCAGACAATGAAAGACAGATTCCCCCATGCAAAAATCTATGTACTCTCCCCTATCCAGGCCAATCCTGAAAAATACACGACAAAGAACCAGGACAACCTGAAAAAGACAGAGAAAATCAAGAAGATGTGTGAAGGGCTTGGTGTAGAATACATTGATTGCTACAATGGCTCCGGCATTACAGCAGAAAACTCAACTGCCTATCTCCGCGACGGTCTCCACCCGAACCTCGCCGGCCAGGACCTCCACACCGCAGGAATCGTCAAGGCACTTGCCAGGTAGACATTGGCGTACCTGCTGTCATCTCCTCATCAGATTCTATACTGTACAGGGGGATTCCAAAGGGAACTCTATATATCCTTAACAATCTCACACGGGGAAATCAGATCAGGGTGTTCTCATACGATGATGTGGTGCAGGAATGGCTGAGACTGCAAGAAAAATAGAAATAACCATAAGGGCCATATTATTGAATTCATTCAAATCATGAAGACATGGTTTCCATGTAAAAGACATGAACCGTCCCAAAGCGTCATGTTATACAAAGGGAACTTTAAAAATATATCGGGCAATGAAAAGAACATTAATTTCTATAGAACAAGATATAAAGTCCGGCAAGGCCTTATTTATAGAAAAAGTCGATAATTGTGATTCTTTTGCATTGTCAAGAATCGCCATCATCGCTACGGAAAATCCCAATTTCATAGAAAGGCTGAGGCAATATGGCATTTCCCAGTATGAAATCGGGATATGCTGTATGCTTCTTTCGGGACTTTCAATAAAGGAAATATCAATCCACACACAAGACAGCAGAATATACCACAGGACCAGCCTGATCAGAAAGAAAATAATAGAGACACCAGACAACAGGCACTTGGTCCAGATACTACGTGACATGTATTAAAGAGTTAATTACATGTGTAAGAATATTTTTTAGTAAACAAATAATATACAACAAGTTACAATTATCCATTGTAAGATTTTATTTTTGTTTTCAACACAATAATGTCCTAACTTTGTAAAGTCCTAATTATTAGGACAAATGACACTAATTAAACAATAATATCATGAAAAAGTTAATCTTAAGTATATTCGGTATATTATTCGTTTTCTCCTGCACAGACCAATCTTGCAATCCGTACGTATATGACGAAATTAAAAGGAATGATTTCGTACAATTGGACATGGATGAGCAGCTTTGCATTTTCCAGAAAATGTCAAATGCACAAAAAGCGGCCCTCTGGCAATATAAAGGGCAGAAATTGCTTGAAGACAAGACTCTATCAAAAGAAGAGAAATCTGAAATCAAGATACTTTTCGAAACATTGACTCCTGAGAGCTATTCTGAAGAGGGCCAAGCCACATTCAACGCATTTGCAGAATCTTGGAAAAAGGAAGCACAGAAGAAATTTGGCTGGAGCAACGAGCAGGTATTCGAGATGTTTGAGACCTGGCTGACCAAAGAGGAAATAGAAATTTATAGAGCCCGCAGAAAATTATAAGGTTCTATGGAACGACACGGAAGAAAAGCAACATAATCAAGCTATTGAATATTTCCTTGGTCCTTCACCTGGCCACGGCTGCCTACCTTTTCTGCAGGCTTGACACGTGATTTGAGACAATAGAAGCATTCTTTGAGACATTTTTCCGGAAGAAACAAGTTTTCTTTGCATAACCTGCATACGGACAGCACCAGGTCGCATAAAATCATTAAAACGACAGACATACACATGAAAAGGACAAAAAAAGCAATCCCGGCAATCCTGCTATGCCTGAATATTATCGGAGCACATGCACAGGTCAGGATTTCAGAAAGCAGGTCAGGAAAGGACACATTCCAGCTTGCAGGAAAGACAGCTGCAACAATATGCTACGATGCTACAGAAGCTGCTGTAGTGAAGACCGCTGCAGAGCTCCTGGCATCAGACATCTGGAAAATAACAGGCCAGGAACCTGTATTGGCCGGCACTGATGCCACACAGGAAGGCAATCTTCCCAAAGCTGACAGCCAATATGCCGTCATAGCAGGGACAATAGGCAACAGTATCTGGATTGACTCCATGATAAAGGCCGGAAAGATTGACGTGTCTTCAATAGAAGGCGGCTGGGAGCAATACGCCATAAGGCTTGTCAACAACCCGTGCAAAGGCCTTAAAAAGGCCATTATAGTTGCCGGAAGCGACAGGAGAGGTACAGCATACGGCCTGATGGAGATAAGCCGCAGAATAGGCGTAAATCCATGGTACTGGTGGCTTGATGCGCCTATACCTCAGCAAAGCCAGATTACCCTCTCTGTAACGGATTTTGACTCAAAGTCTCCGTCAGTGAAATACCGCGGAATCTTCATAAACGACGAGGACTGGGGACTGCTGCGCTGGGCAAAGAAAAACTTCGAGAAAGAGCTTGGCAACATCGGCCCCAAGACATATGACAAGGTATGCGAGCTTCTGCTGAGACTCAAGGCAAATATGCTTGCCCCTGCAATGCACGAAGCCTCGACAGCATTCTACCAGATACCTGAGAACAAGGAAATTGCAGACAAATATGCAATCATAATAACGACCTCACATTGCGAGCCGCTGCTCCTTAACACCGCAAGTGAATGGTTCAAGGACAGATACGGTGAATGGAACTACAACAGCAACATGGAGAAGGTAGACAGTGTCCTCAAGGCAAGGGTGACAGAGGCCTCTCCTTACGAGAATGTCTATACCCTGGCACTCCGCGGTCTCCACGACAGGGCGATGAGCGGTGATGATGACCTTGATGCACGCAAGGAGACAATGCAGGAAGCACTCATCAACCAGCGGAAAATCCTTGAAGATGTCCTCGGCAGGGAAGCTGCGGATATCCCGCAGGCATTCACCCCATACAAGGAAGTCCTCGATGTATTCAACAGGGGCCTGGAGCTTCCGGAAGATGTGACAATCGTATGGCCGGACGACAACTACGGGTATATGAAACGTCTCAGCAGCCCCAAGGAGCAGCAGCGCAGCGGCCGTTCAGGTGTCTACTACCATTCATCCTATCTCGGAAGGCCACATGACTACCTATGGATGAATACGACATCCCCTACTGTGATGTACGAAGAACTCAGGAAGGCATACGACTCCACGGCAGACAGGTTCTGGCTGCTGAATGCAGGCGACATCAAATCATGCGAATTTGCCGTTGACTTCTTCCTGTCAATGGCGTACGACATCGATTCCTTCAATTACATGCGTGCAGCATCCTATCGTGCAGAATGGCTTGGCGAAATGCTCGGAAATGACCATTATGGAGATTTCCAGGCGATTTTCGATGAATTCTACCACCAGGCCTTCATACGCAAGCCGGAATTCATGGGCTGGGGCTACCAATGGGCCACTGACAAGCACGGAAACGAAAGGAACACTGACACTGATTTCTCATTCGCCAACTACCGCGAAGCTGAAAGGAGGATAGACTCGTACATGAAAATTGCAGATCAGGCTACCGGCCTTATGGAAAGGCTCCCGGAAAGCCACCAGGCCTGTTTCTATCAGGCAGTGTATTATCCGGTAAAGGCATGTGAACTGCTCAACAGGATGGTCCTCGACGGACAGAAGAACAGATGGTATGCCCTGCAGAACAGGGCTGCAACAGACCAGCTGGCAGAGACAGCCAAGGCCTGCCACGACAGCCTCAGGACGATTACAGACGGTTATAACAGGCTTCTGGACGGGAAATGGGACCATGTTATGACCATGGGGCAGGGCTTTGCAGCATCATATTTCAAGATGCCTGTGCTCAAGACAGCAGCCCTGTCAGAAAAGCCAGAAATGGGAATAATGGCAGAGAATGAAGGCTCCATCAACGGAGTTTCCAGCTGGCACCAGCTCCCGACATTCAACAGGTACCACAGATGCAGCTATTATGTCGATGTCTTCAATAAAGGCAAAGGGGAACTGTCGTGGAATGCAAAGGCAGACAAGCCGTGGATAAAGCTGGACAAATCCTCCGGCACAACATCCACCGAGGAAAGGGCAGAAGTCTCTATAGACTGGGATTCAGTTCCTTACGGAAACAGAATTGCAGGCACACTGACCTTTACAGATGCTTCAGGAGCTGAGGAAAAGGTACTTGTATCCGTATTCAACCCGGCATCACCGTCCATGGAGGAAGTCAGCGGAATCTATGTGCAGCACAACGGATACATCTCAATAGATGCAGCCGGCTACCACCGCAAACGCGAGAATGACCGTATAAAGATAACAGACATACCGAACCTCGGAATCGAGAATGCCGCGATCCAGCTTGGTGACCCTAAGGAACCGAAGCAGAACACACGCCGCAGGGATGTCCCTCTCGTGGAATATGACTTCTACACATTCGAACAAGGCTCCGTGGATGTCTACACATACGTCCTGCCTACATTCGTGCTGAACGCCGACCGCGGATATGCAGGCCATGAGGCAACCAACCTGGAGACACAATATGGAGTATGCATTGATGAAGGGCCTGTGATGAACCCGTCAACATCATCCATAGAATACGCTCAGATCTGGTACGAAAGCGCACTGAAGAACTGCCGTGTCAACAAGACTACACTGCATATAAACGAACCTGGCCGCCACACCCTGAAGATACTCTGCGGAGATGCCGGCACAGTAGTCCAGAAGATAGTCCTCGACTTCGGTGGCCTTAAACGCTCCTACACAGGCCCGCAGCC
>JAMPAT010000030.1 GCA_023667095.1 Bacteroidales bacterium | reverse complement strand
CGCAGTACTCCACTATCTCATCTATGGTCACCTCCTCTGGCAGGAGGTGGTTCAGCAGCTCTATGAGCAGTTCCTTGTTTGATTTGCAGGCAAACACCGCCTTGAATCCGGCGTCCGAGATCAGAGGCACATACTTCTTACTGTAGATTTCCATTGCATTTTGGCTTTAGTAAAGATATTATTATAAAAACGATATCAACGGGGAGTCCGGAGGGACAGATTCCATAGGCCATTACGCCCCGTCACCATCCTATGTCCACTGCCAAAAGTAGCAATTACTTCAATGCCGGCACCATACCTAAAGGCTGCCAGATGCAGATTTTTCTTTTTCTTATAATTATTTTTTCTCTTTTTTAATGCTTTTTCTTTTTTTGTGTCTCTTTTCTTTACATGTAAAATTTGTGGTTTCTCTTTTTTACTGCAAATCCTGTTGCCTTATAAATGGTAATGAGACTTATTTAATGTGCCATAAACAGATTGGCAGATCAACACAAGTGCCGGCACTCAGGACTGGGCACCGGCACTTGTATAAAATACTGGACTTTATCTTTTCAGGCTATATGACCTCCATGTCTGAGGTCGGCATCCAGCCCTGCCGTCCATCGGCAAGGGATATATTGCGCCATGCACCTACCTCGTCAAGGATTGTCACCTTGGTTCCTTCATGAAGGATAAAAAGGTCTGTAGAAGCTTCGGAAGACGGTGAACTTTTCACGGAAGCAACAGGTCTTGTCACTATCGCACTGTCAGCATTCATATACTCAGATCTCTGCCAGAGGGAAAATCCCAATGACGAGAGTGAAAAAAGCAGGAACACTATGCCGGTAAAGAATCCGCTTCCCTTTGCGGCAGGAGTTGCCCCGAGAAGGAAGAGCAGGACCATTGCTGCACATAGTGCAAAGAAGACTATGGCAAGGACAGCCCACATATCTGAATCAAGAAGATAGCAAAGGTCACGTCCCCACTGGGCAAGTATAAACTCAGGCACTGGATCAATCCTGTCCTGTATCTGGTGGGATGCTATCTCAAGGTTGTATCTGGCGTCCGAATATGACGGGTCAAGCTTCAGGGCACGCTCAAAATAAAGAATTGCGTATGGATAGTTACCAGACTTGAAATAGGCATTGCCGATATTGCAGTACAATGCTGCCGATTCCAGTCCGGCATCAGAGATTGCACTGAAAGATGAGACAGCCTCCTCCCACTGTCCATCTGTATAGGCCGTACAGGCTTTTTCCCACAGCATATCCATATAGTTTCCGGAAGCAGGGGCAGCAGTTTCATCTGCCTCCATTCCGGTATCTCCTGACTGGGTGACGTCACCGGCTACAGACGCGGCTGCAGGCACAGCCAAATCCGCAGCAATGGAGCCTGCCGGCATCATAAGCATCATCACCAAAGCCATAGCAGCACCTTTGGCAGCCGCTCCGGCAATATTCTTCTTTCCTTTCATATTGGACTCAATTGAAGATATGACATTCACTGCTGCATCATAGTGCCTTTCCATTGCCTCGTATCCGGCATCCGGAGAATACCTCGCAAATTCACACGCATCTACAATCCCGACAAACTCCTCTATCACTTCAGCCGGAACATTTTCAGAAGCAAGCTGTTCAGAAATCCTGTCCTTTGAAAGGTCCGCAACCGCAATGTTCAACTTGTCAGACACATATCCGAGCAAAGCCTTATGGAGTTCCTCATAGAAAGCAGTATAAAGATTCTTCTTCAGAAAATCTCCAGCAAGCTTCAGACGCCTTACAGCAGCCTTGCTTGCCTTTCTGGTCCTTGTTCCGGCAATATCTGCCCTGCGTGCCGCCATTTTCCTCAATGAGACCCATGTCAGCACTGCAAGTACGGCAACAGCGGCAACCAGTGCCCAGAACAGGCTTGAGAATACAAAGAAATCACCCTTTGCAACAAGCCCCGGTTTCTTGACTGCTATAAAACGGATATCTTCATTAAGGTTACGTACCCCGCTCCGGCTCACAGAAGAAGCAGAGACTGCCCCGGATGAAGCAGGTATATCCTTGCCCTTTGCTACACTGTAGTTAATTTCAGGTGCAGTCAATGTAGTATAGCTACCTGTATTTATATCATAGTAGCTGTAGCTTATAGAAGGTATTGTAAAGTCCCCATGGCTTCTTGGAATGAAAGGGAACTCGTATGTCTTGCTGCCGACGGTACCTCCGGTACCCTTGTCTATACTTTCAGATACCTTTGTATCATAGACCTCCATGTCAGGCGGGAAAGAAACCTTCGGAGCACCGAGAAGCGAGACATTTCCACGGCCCTTGATTGTCACGACAAGCGATGCAGCCTCATGTGTGGCAAGGGAATCCTTGCTGAGGGAAGCAGACATTGTAAATGTACCTACTCCACCCCCGAAACTTGCAGGGGCTCCTGAAGGCAATGCAGAGACACTGATACGGGCAGGCTGCGAATAGATTCTCTTGCGTACCGTCCTGTAGTCATCAAAGAATCCGTCAAATATGCTTGCCCCTCCTGATGATACCCTTATATTTACAAGGCATACAAGCTCTGCCGGATCTATGTTGATTGTACCGGCCTGCTGAGGGATAATCACCCATTTACGCAGGACGGCCGCATTGTATATCCTGTCATTGAGGCTTTCCCTCTGGAACTCAATATTTGTAGGAGCCTCTACCTCCTGGCTCCAGAATCCGTTGAATGTAGGGAATCGCGCATCCTCAAAACCGGCGATATTGACCCTGTGATAGAGTTTCAAGGTCGCAACAACAGGTTCACCGACCACAACATTGTCCCTGCTGAGTGTAAAGCGCATGAAAATGTCATCATCCGATATGCTTCCCGTAGCTGCGGCACCTGAATTCCCAACTGCAGCTTTCTCTGAACCAGACTGTTCTCCTGATGAAGAATTGTCTCCCACCACCTCAACAGAAGCTGCAGAAGAAGAAATCTCCTTGCCCTTTACTTTCGCAGTGGCAGGGAGAATGGCAAATGTACCGGTCCTTTTCGGCAGAAGTATATATGTATAGGTAACCTGTGAAGATTTTGTGCGTTTGCCGTTGATAATCTGTATACTTGTAGAACGTCCTGTCTGCGGCCCCCAGACAAGCTGGAAGTCATCACCTGCATTCCACTGGAAATCAGAGATATTCTCATCACCTTCATATATGAATGTGACATTGAACTGTTCATTAGCAGCCACTACATTGGGGGCTTCTACCCTCAAGGCAGACTGCGCAAAGGCAGCCGCAGAAACGGCTGCAAGAATTATCGCTGACAATAACTTTTTCATCTTCTTCCTATAGTGTTCTTACCAATTCTTCTCTTTTTGCCTTGACTTCATTGCTTCGGCCTTCTCCTTGTTGACCTTGTCCTGGGTCTCCTTCTCCTTGGCCTGGATCGCCTGAAGAAGCTGCTGGGCAGCCTGAGGGGTCATGTTTGGTTGCCGCCCCTGCTGCTGACTGTCCTGCTTATCCTGTCCATCCTGGCCCTGATCCTGGTTCTGTTCCTGATCATTGTCCTGCTCATTGCCACCATTCTGGTCCTGGTCTTTCCGGTCATCCTGATTCTGGTCCTGGTTATTCTGATTGTCCTGGTCCTGATTGTCCTGCCGGTTCTTAAGCATCTCCTTCGCGTATATGTAGTTCTCCTTCGCATCAAGGTCCCCAGGATTCCTCAGGAGAGACTGCATATATGCATCCACAGCACCTTTCCAGTCCTTGGCAGCGACCGCGGCATTGCCAAGGTTATAATAATAGTCTGCAGCATATCCTGAATCCGGAGCAGCATCCTTAAGCGCACCATAGGCATTCCTTGCCTGCTCAATGTCACCATTCCTGTACATTGTATTGCCAAGGTTATAGTTAGCCGCAAAAGAAGTGGAATCCTTTATCAGAGCCTTCCTGTAGTCAATTTCAGCTTCCTTGTAGTTTCCTTGCCTGAAATCCCTGTTTCCATTGCGCACATCACGGCGGTCAACCTGCGCAAAGGCCACCGCATGCACCATCAACAAAGCGGAAGCAACCGCCAGAATATATCTTGATACTGCCATATCCTCTAATTAAATAACCTCTTCCTTGCCCTGCGCTCACCCACAAGCATTTCTATCACAAGGAACACAAGCGCAATTGCCAGGAAATACATATATTGTTCATCATACTCCTCAAATACAACAGAATTGAATTCCTCAGAATCCATTTTCCGGATTGAGTCAACAATCGGCGCCAGGCCGAATTCGCTGTTCCCGGCACGTACATACGCACCGTTTCCGGCTTCCGCCACCTCCTGCAGCACAGTCTCGTCAAGACGTGTTACGACAATCTCGCCGTCCCTGTCACGTAGAAGTTCACCGTTCATCGGTATAGGCTGTCCCTCAGGCGAGCCGACACCGATAGTATAGACCCGGGCACCAAACTGTGCTGCCTGCCTTGCTGCGGCTACAGGATCATCTTCATGGTTTTCACCGTCGGTAATTACAATTATGGCTCGGCTCTTCTCGCTCTGTGCACTGAAACTGCGGAGCGCAGTGTTGATAGCATCGCCCATGGCCGTTCCCTGGATCGGGACAGACTCGGTAGTGATTGTATTGAGGAACATCTTTGCCGATACATAGTCGGTTGTCACAGGAAGCTGCACAAATGAACTTCCTGCAAAGACAATCAGCCCTATACGGTCATCCCTTAGCTTGTCCACAAGCCTTGAGATAGCCAGTTTTGCCCTCTCAAGCCTGTTCGGGGAATAGTCCTCGGCAAGCATGGAATTGGAAACGTCAAGGGCAATCATTATCTCCACTCCCTTGGTCTTCTGTTCCTTAAGTTTCGCTCCTATCTGCGGACGCGAAAGTCCTACAATAAAGAACAGGAAGGCAAATGAGAAGAGTGTCATGCGCACCCATCCCTTTGAGGCGGAGCGTGACGGCATAAGTTCATTCACCAGGGATTCATCCCCCAATTTCCTTATCCTGCGCCTGCGTATCCTGAGCATCACCGCATACAACACGAAGAATACAGGGATAAGCAACAGCAGTACAAGATATTGTGCCTGTGCAAAATTCAGCATAAACTTTATCTATTAATGCCTTGATTAAGGCAACCTCCTTATTACAAACAGTGTCAATATTAGTTCAAGCAGCAATGCTGCAAGTGCAGCGAGCGCATATACGGTAAACAGTTCCTTATATATAGGGAAACTGTCAACAGTTGTCCTCGATGTCTCCATCTTGTTGATTTCGCTGTAGATCTCCATAAGCTTGGTATTGTCAGTAGCGCGGAAATAGCGTCCTCCGGTAGACTGTGCAATGTCCGTAAGCAGGGCCTCGTCAATCTCGACCTTGACTTTCTGTACATCAACTCCCCAAGGGGTCATTACAGGATAAGGGGCCATTCCGTTGGCACCGACACCAATGGTATATACCCTTATCCCGTATGTCTGGGCAATCTCAGCTGCCATCTGCGGAGTAATCTCTCCCCTATTGTTGACACCGTCGGTCAAAAGTATTATGACACGGCTCTTCGCATCAGAGTCCTTTATCCTTGCCACTGCCGTTGCAAGCCCGTTTCCTATCGCAGTGCCATCCTCGATAAGGTCAGTGCTGATTTCCTTCATAAGGTTTATCAGTGTGGCCCTGTCTGTTGTCAGAGGACACTGGGTATAGCTTTCACCGGCAAAGACAACTATGCCGATCCTGTCAGATGGTCTCTGTGCAATGAATTCTATGGCAATGTCCTTGGCTGCACTTATCCTGTCCGGATTGAAGTCACGCGCAAGCATACTTGTCGAGACGTCCATTGCAAGGACAATATCAATACCCTCTGTGTCAATTCTGTCCACCTTGTCTGAAGAGCGTGGACGAGCAATGGCAATGACTATCATCACAAGGGCAAAGGTCCTCAGCAGAAATGGGGTATGCCTCAGGAAATTCATGACAGTCATGCCCTGGAGCGTCCACGGCACTGAAGCTGATACCCTCAGATGAGGATTCCTCCTGAGTTCCAGATATATGTAATGCAGCACCATCAGTGCCGGCACCACCTCAAGCCACAAGAGTCCTGGATATTCGAAATACATGTCTAATCCTCCTTTGTCTTGTCTTTGTCAATTTCCGGCCGGATATCCCCGTCTTTGTCCATGACCTTGTCAGGATTGGAAGAAGACTCTATATCTGCCTGGTATGTAGCAGTGACGAAGCGTACCGCAAAAGGCACAGTTGAAGCATTCTCGTCACTATTTGCCACATATTTTGCAAATTTCACATAATCAGCCCTTTCGAACAGGCTCTTGAGTTCTGCGTAGAGTTCCTCCGGAATATCAGTGCCCTTCAGGCCGTCAAAGATTTCCTTTGTGGTCATCTCCATGGCCGAGATTCCGTAACGGGCTACGATATATTCCCTCAAGGCATCTGTCACTCCTGAATAGAAGCCTTTCTGTTTTTCTGCTGCCCAAAGCTTGTCTCCACGGTATTTGTCCAGCTTACGCAATGCAATTATATGGGCTGGGTCACCCTGGTGCAGCTTTCCGTCAGCCTTTCTACGGTACCTGTCAAACAGATAGACAGCAAGGGCTATCAGGCCACAAAGGAGAACAGCTAAAAGCAGATATGGCAGTACTTCCCTGAAAGTCACAGGATAACGTATCTGCCCCTTTATGTCATGCACTTCAAATGTAGCCGTATCCACAGGCATTGTCCTGACGGAAAGTCTCTGCGGATTAAAGACCAGCGTGTCCACTACCATCGAATTGGAAAGTCTCCCGACGGCAATGACCGGGAGTTCATATTCCCCCTCGTCAAATGATGCTATGACAATCCCGGCCTTTATGTCCAGCAGCTCCGGACGGCCTTTTTTCTGCCTGCGCACCTTGACAGTATCTATCTGCCATGGAGTCAGCACCATCACTCCGCCCCCCATATCCTGCCCGTATTCAGGAAACCTGAACTGTGTCCCGGACTCGACACCCTCAAGTGAAATCCCGTACATCAGCTGGTCCGCAATGAGTACACTGTCCCTATCCTGCAGGGGCACAAGGAACGCATCGCCCATAGGTATTATTGTACCGTTGAGCGTATCTTTCTGCGCCAAAGCAAATGCAGGCAACAGCAATGCGAGAAGCAATATCAAGCTTAACTTCTTCATAAACTACCTTTTTTGGAAGAATGCCATAAGGCTCCTGACATAATCCTGGTCAGTGGCAATGCTGACACTGTCCACATTATATTTCATGAACATCCTGAAAGCCGTCTCTTCGGCAGAGGCCCACCACCTGGCATAGTCCTGCCTCATCTTTCTCGATGATGTGTTCACCCATGCAGACTTTCCTGTCTCGGAATCCTTTATATGTACGAGACCGACATCCGGGATTTCCCTCTCCCTCGGATCGTACACCTCTATCACAGACAGGTCGTGCCTGTTTACGGCAACCTTGAGTGCATCCTCATATCTCGGGGAGCCGTCCTCGTTGACATCAAGCATATCTGACAGCAGGAATGCCGTACAGCGTTTCTTGATGGCATTCGTAAGGTATCTCAACGCCTCACCAATATCAGTTCCGTCTGACGATGGCCTGAACTCGATTACCTCCCTTATTATATGAAGAAGGTGGCTGCGGCCTTTCTTCGGAGGGATGAACTTTTCAACTTTCTCACTGAAAAACAGGGCACCGACCTTGTCGTTGTTGATAAGTGCCGAAAACGAAAGCACGGCAGCAATTTCTGCGATAATGTCCCTCTTGCTGGCCCCGGATGTCCCGAAAAATCCGGAACGGCTGACGTCAATCAGCAGTACAACAGTCAATTCCCTCTCCTCCTCGAAGACCTTGACATACGGCGAACGAAGACGTGCAGTGACATTCCAGTCCATATTGCGCACATCGTCCCCGTACTGGTACTCCCTCACCTCGCTGAACGCCATTCCGCGCCCCTTGAAGGCCGAATGGTATTCACCTGCAAAAATCTGGTGCGAGAGTGCCCTTGTCTTGATTTCTATCTTCCTGACCTTCTTGAGCAGGTCGTTTGCACTCTTGTTTTCCATTATGGAACCTCAACTGCGTTGATAATCTCTGAAATTATGTTCTCTGTGGTGACATTCTCCGCCTCTGCCTCATATGTGAGACCGATACGGTGACGGAGAACCTCATTGCAGACTGCCCTCACGTCCTCCGGAATGACATATCCGCGCCTCTTGATGAAAGCATAGGCCTTTGAAGCCATTGAAAGCGAGATGCTGGCACGCGGTGAGCCACCGTATGAAATAAGGTTTGAAAGGCTGCCAAGGCCATATTCCTGTGGAGTCCTTGTTGCATATACTATGTCGACGATATAGCGTTCTATCTTCTCATCCATATAGACATCGCGCACGACATTACGGGCACGTACAATGTCCTCAGGCTTCATCACAGGGCTTGCCTTAGGGAACTCACCTGTATTGTTCATCCTGACAATCAGCCTCTCCTCCTCCTTTTTCGGATAGTCAACGACAACCTTCAGCATGAAACGGTCGACCTGTGCCTCAGGAAGCGGATAGGTCCCCTCCTGCTCGATAGGGTTCTGGGTCGCCATCACAAGGAACGGCTCCGGAAGCCTGAATGTCTCGTCACCGATGGTCACCTGACGCTCCTGCATCGCCTCAAGAAGGGCGGACTGGACCTTTGCAGGTGAACGGTTAATCTCATCGGCAAGCACGAAATTGGCGAATATCGGCCCCTTGCGGATCTGGAACTGCTCACTCTTCTGTGAATATATAAGAGTACCGATTACATCGGCAGGAAGCAGGTCTGGAGTAAACTGGATTCTGCTGAACTTCGCATCCACTGAAGATGCCAAAGTATTGATTGCAAGAGTCTTCGCCAACCCGGGCACACCTTCAAGCAATATGTGTCCATTGGCCAGGAGCCCTATGAGCAGGTTCTCCACGAGATGTTTCTGCCCCACAATGACCTTGTTCATCTCCATTGTGAGTATGTCCACAAATGAACTTTCACGCTGGATGCGGTCATTCAATTCTTTGATATTAACACTCTCCATAAGAAGTATATATTGTTTTCAAAATTTTTCTTACAAAATCATTTTTCTAATTTTGCATCCGGAAAAAGCGTACAAATCTAACTATAATTTCCTCAAGTTGCTATGCGATATACAATAAAACTATCATTTGACGGTTCCGGATTCAGCGGCTGGCAGAAACAGAACAACGCAGTCTCCGTACAGGGAGAACTGTCAAGGGCGTTGACTGTCCTGCTTGGCGCACCTGCCGATGTCACAGGTGCCGGACGTACCGATGCCGGTGTGAACGCAATAAACTATATCGCCCACTTTGACGCACCAGGGCATCTCGCCGAAAATGCGGCGCATATCTGCTACAAATTAAATGCCATCCTGCCAAAGGGAATCGTAATACACGAAATCTTGCCGGCACCGGATGATTTCCACGCAAGATTCACTGCAACTTCGAGGGAATACCACTATTTTATCCACAGGGTAAAGGACCCGTTCTCCGAACGTTTCTCCTACCTCTGCCGATATCCTCTCGACATGGAGAAGATGAACCAGGCGGCTGCATATCTTCTCGGACAGCACGATTTCAGCTGCTTTGAGAAGGCAGGAAGCGACAACGCCACTTCAATATGCACAGTCTTCGAGGCCAGGTGGGAATGCTATACCCCGGACCACTGCCGTATCATGGGAGCACCATGCAGAGAGGGGGACTATATTGTCTTCAGGATACGGGCAAACCGCTTCCTCAGGAATATGGTACGGGCAATTGTCGGCACACTGGTTGACGTTGGGCGCGGCCGCAGGGACCCGTCCTGGGTCAAGGAGCTTATTGAGGGAGGCACACGTTCTGACGCAGGGGAATCCGTACCTGGGAAGGCTCTGTTCCTTACAAGGGTCACATATTGATATAAATTTGTATTTTTGCAGCCTATTTAACTGAATGTACATTGGAAGACGCGAGGGCAATACTTGAAAGATTATCTGACGACAGGCACGCCAGAGCTGCATTCAATGAACTCTACACAACTTTTGCCCCGACAGTGAGGACATTCGCGGCATGCCTGCTCAAGAATGAGGCCGAGGCCGATGACATCACTCATGACATATTCCTCAAGGTCTGGACAAAAAGGAAGTCCATCAAGGAAATAGCCAATTTTCAGTCATACCTTTTCATGATGGCAAAAAACGCCGTCATAAACAGGTTCCACCACATAAGCGTGGAAAGGAAATGCAAAGAATATTTCAGCATTGCCTCAGATGTGTTCTCTGAAGACCTGCAGGAAAAGCTTGACAATGACGAGCTGATACTCCTTCTGGAGATAGCCATTGAGAATTTCCCTACAAGACGCAAGGAAATCTTCATGCTGAGCCGTTTCGAAGGATTGAGCTACAAGGAGATAGCAGAACGGCTGGAGATAAGTCAGAAGACAGTGGAGGGCCAGATTTCCTCTGCATTGGCTGCCCTTAGGAAAATCGCCCTTGCAATAGTTCCATTTTTCATGTAACTTAAGTTTCGCAAGTATCAAATTTTATTAACAATCGTGCATTTATGCGGCTTGCGAAACTTTTTCCCACCGCACAAGCAATGTGTACGTTACCTCCTCTCTAAATCTCTCCTCTCAGAGGAGAGACTTGCTATCGACCTGAAGGTCTCAAAATAATGTATTTCGCCAATGCGAAACTTGAATCTGTAAAAAATACTTTTCTGCAATAGGGGTAGATTGCAGGCTGCCTGTCTTTATGCTGATTCAACAGCAATATTTGACAAGCAGATGGCCAACAAATTCTATTCAATAATATCAAGATTTGCCGGAAACAGGCTTCCGGAACATGTAACCGCAAGATTTGCCCAATGGCTTGTCTCCCCAGAGAATTCCAGGGAGAAAGACCAGGCCCTGAGAAACTGGTGGAACACAATCTCCGGCAGCAGCCCGGATGAACACACCATCAAAGGGCTGAGGGAACTCAACCGGGAAATTGACGTCTTCGAAAATGTACACAGGCAGAAGCTGCTCCTGAGGCTCTCCGGGATAGCAGCAGCGGCGGCAGTATTCATCACGGCCTCCATCCTGCTTTTCAACTATTCAATGCGCCCGGATGACACAGTCTACCTCGTAACAGCAGAGAACAGCAAGGGATATTTCCAGCTTCCTGACAGTTCACGCGTCTGGCTTAACGGCAACAGCGAGCTGAGGTACACGAAAGATTTCTCCAGACGGAACCGCCAGGTGCACCTCACAGGAGAAGCTTTCTTCGATATAACCAAGTCTGACAGGGAATTCGTTGTGAAGACAGACTATCTGGATGTGACGGTGCACGGGACAAAGTTCAATGTAGACTGCCAGCCTACACGTGACTACACTGAGGTTGCCCTTGTCGAGGGAAGCATAACAGTCTCAGGGGAAGGCATGGGAGACATCAGGCTGACACCGGACAAACTGCTTCACCGCAGCAAGCTCAACGGAAGCACAAGCGTATCCAATATCCGGGGAGCCAATTTCCAGAGATGGACTGCTGACAGGATGGTATTCTTCGACACTCCTGCTACGGATATAATTCAATCTATATCAAAATGGTACAACGTCAGGATATTCAAGGAGAAGAACGCATACCTCGATGACATAAGGCTTTCGATGACTGTCTCCACACAGTCTCTCCAGGATATACTCAACTATATGACAATGGTCTCAGACCTCGACTATACAATGCTTGAAGACGGTTCCATACTCATATCGCACAAATGACCCGCTGAGCGCAGGCGGCACCTGATAACCAATTATTAACATCAAACTACCGTAATGAACTTTTTTCACATTTTTCGAGAAGCGGTTTCAAGAACGGCCGGACACATTATCGTCTGTGTACTGCTATGCCTATGGAGCATACAGGCAGGTGCGCAGACAGAGAGGGTGACATTCAGCCTGAAAGATGCCACTCTGGTAGAGCTGATAAAGGCCATAGAGGCCGGCAGCGTCTACAATTTCGTCTACAACAACTCCGAGATAAGCCCGGACATAAGGGTAACTGTCAACGCGGAGAATGAAACAGTCAAGAGCCTCCTCGGCAAATACCTCGGGGATTTCGTCCCGAAGGTGGAGGGCAAGACAATTGTCCTGACATCAAGGAAGAATACATCTGCAAAGCCAATCACCGTCAAGGGGCATGTCACCGATGAGACAGGAGAGCCAATGATCGGGGTCGGTGTCACATCATTCAGCGGAAAGACAAGGGTCGGCACAATGACCGGCAATGACGGTGCATGGTCAATGCAGGTCCCGTCCAATGCTACCCTTGAATTCTCTTTCCTCGGCTATACGGTACAGAACATTCCGGTCAACAGTCGCGGAGTGATAAATGTCCAGATGGTTCCGGACAGGAATGAGCTGGATGCAGTGGTCGTTACCGCACTCGGCCTTACCAGGGAGGAGAAGTCTGTCGGATATGCCATCGGAAAAGTGGACGGTGCTGCAGTCAACAACTCCGTGTCAAGCAACTGGCTAAACAACATGTCAGGAAAGGTAGCCGGCCTTAACTTCGACCATGCATCTGCAGGTCCCGGAGGCTCAGTCAGGGCAACCCTGCGAGGCGAGGCCTCCCTTTCATATGACAACAACTCTGCACTATTCGTGGTGGACGGAGTTCCTATCTATACTGACATGGAAGCCAGCAACTCCGGCTCTGTGGCATTCAATACAGATGCACCTATCGACTACGGAAACGGTGCATCGGACATAAATCCGGAAGACATCGAGTCAATCTCTGTGCTGAAAGGCCCTGCAGCGACTGCACTCTACGGTTCACGTGCTGCAAATGGAGCAATCCTCATCACGACCAAGAGCGGACGTGCCACCAAAGGCATCGGAGTGACATTCAGTTCATCAGTATCATTCGAGCAGGCCGGATACTGGCCTGATTTCCAGACACAGTACGGTGCAGGAAACGGCAATGCAGGAAATCTGCAGCAGCAGAGGTTCTACAATTACTGGAGCGTCCCTGCCGCTGCCGCCTCGGACGGGATCGCCTCCACCGGAAGGGTATATTCCCGTACAGGATGGGGAGCAAAATTCGACGGACAGATGTTCTATCAGTATGAATCCAGGGACTGGGAGACAGGAATGTACACCAAGCTCCCGTGGATCTACAGGGACTGGTACAAGGGATTCTTCGAGACCGGAACGACATACGTGAACAGTGTAGCAATCTCCGCCAATACAGGCAAGGGCACCTCGATGAGGTTCTCTATCAAGGACAACAGGAACAGCTGGATTGTGCCGAACACCGGATATACAAGCCAGTCATTCAGTGCATCTGTCAAATCTAAAATAAACAATTTCATAACCCTCAACCTGAAGGCCAACTATTTCAGGAAAGACAGCGACAACCTGCCTATGTCAGGATACAATGCCGCCTCTCCTCTCTACACATTGATATGGAATCCGAATGTGATTGACATACAGTCCTACTGGAACGAATATTCCAATGGAAGAATCAAGCAGATGTACGAAGAGAACACGCCGAGCTACCTTATCAACTCGACATACGCGGACAATATCTACATGCAGGTCTATGAGCAGCTCAACAGCATGGACCGCGACAGGGTCTATGGCACTGCGGATGTCACATTCAACATCTGGAAAGAAAAGCTGACACTCCGCGTCAAGTCCGGAATCGACATGAACATGGAATTCAGGACACAGCGCAAGCCTTTCCACTCCAACGGATACCAGTACGGATACTACAAGGAGCAGACTATCCGCAACTTCGAGATGAACAACGAGTTCCTGCTCACTTACAAGGACCAGTTCGGGGATTTCTCCATCAATGCATCTTTCGGAGGCAATGACTACGCCAAGAACTACCAGGCCATAACTCTCGCAACACCTGACGGACTTCTCTATGAAGAATATGTCATGGCAAACTCCAGGGCTGAGGTGAAACCGGTTACCACAAGGAGCAACAAACGTGTAGAATCCCTGTTCGGAATCATATCCCTCGCATGGAAGAACATGATATTCCTCGACATAACAGGGCGTAACGACTGGTCCAGCACACTTGCCCCGGGCAACAACTCATATTTCTATCCGTCCATCGGAGGAAGCATAATGGTCAACGAGCTGTTCAGGTTCTCCGAGAAGGCACCATGGTTCAATATGCTTAAAGTGCGCGGAACATGGGCGAATGTCGGCAACGACACAAATCCTTACCAGATTGTGCAGACATATATCAACAGCCAGTTCAACGGAACCTTCCACCTGAACACTTCAATCAAGAACTACAACCTCAAGCCGGAGAACATCGAGAGCTGGGAAGTCGGGCTGGAGACCAAGTTCCTCGACAACCGCATAGGCCTGGACATTGCCTGGTATGACTCAAAGACAACCAACCAGATTATCAACGTCCCTATCGACTATGCCACAGGAGCAAGCAGCCGTGTCGTAAACGCAGGATGTGTAACCAACAAGGGTATAGAGATTTCCGCATCATTCAACCCTATCAGGACAAAGGACTGGAACTGGAGGATTGACCTCAACTGGTCAAAGAACTGGAACAGGCTCGTTGAGCTTGCCGAGGGCGTTGACCTCTGGCAGATGAACTCAAGCCTGACTGTCAGCGGCAACATCTACATCTATGCGATGCCTGGAACAGAACTCGGGCGTCTCTACGGAAGAGGATATGAAAGGGCACCGGAAGGGGCATTCTATATCGACAGCGAAGGCAACAAGATTGACTGCTCAGGACAGGTAATCGTCAACAGGAGCACAGGAAACCCTGAGCTTTCCTCGGCAGAGAATGTGCTCGACAACGACTTCGGCAGCATCTATCCGGACTGGAACGGAGGATTCAGCACATCATTGACATGGAAGAACCTTTCATTCAACGCAGCATTCTCATACCAGTGGGGAGGAAAGACATATTCCATGACACATTTTGCGCTCGCTTACCAGGGCAAGCTCAACAACTCGCTCGAAGGACGTTATGCCGGACTGATACATCCGGGCGTAAACCTCAACGCAGACGGCACATACAGCAAGAACACGACTATCACGACAGATGTTGTCGACTACTACAACACATACGTATATGCAAGGGAGAATGCCGAGAACAACATCTTCGACACTTCATTCCTGAAATGTACGGAAATGAGGCTGGACTATTCACTTCCAAAGAGGATATGCGAAAAGACAAAGGTACTGCAGGGAGTAAGCCTCGGCATATTCGTGTCAAATCCATTCTGCATAACCAAGTTCCCTATGTATGACCCTGAGGCTGGTACATTGGTAGGAAGTTCAGTGAAGAGAGGAATCGAAGCCGGAGCCTACCCTATGACGCGTTCATACGGACTCAACCTTAAACTGTCTTTCTAAAAAGGAGGTAAAGATGAAAAGAACAATATTTATTGCCTTTGTCGCCATTCTCGGCATGGCTGCACAGGGATGCGGAAAAATATTCGCGGAATACAACAAGAACCCGAACCAGCTTGAATATGGAAAGATTTCCGCAGTCAGCATGCTGGAGGACGTCATATTCTATGCTGCCGACGGCGAGATATACAGGACATACCAGATCAACGGCGAGCTTGCCCAGTACACAGTCCACATGTACACTGAGAATATACATAGATATATTATAAGGGACTCATATGTCTCGGGTGCATGGAACTATATAACAAGATGGGCAGGAAATGCCGACCACATGTATGAACTTGCCCAGCAGCAGGGGGACCCGAACCTTATGGCTATCGCGACAACCCTCAAATGCAAGCTTATAGCAGACTGGACAGACCTTTGGGGAGCAATTCCGTATTTCGAGGCATTCCAGTGCTCCTCAATAGACGGTGACATGAATGTGACCCCGGTGTTCGACTCGCAGGAAGATGTATACAGGGCATTGCTCAAGGAGCTTTCCGAGGCTAACCAGATGTACAGGACAAGCGTTGTCCCTGAATCATTGGCCGCAAGCCGCGATATCCTCTACGGAGGGAACTATGCCAAATGGCAGAAATTCACCAACTCACTGAAGATGCGCCTGCTGATGAGGCTGTCCAACAGGGATTCAGAGACAGGGGTGTCAGACTCACTGAAAGTGATGCTTGACAATCCGTCAAAATACCCGATATTCACATCACGGGACGATGCGGCAGTGCTCAGGTATTCAGGCATTGAGCCATTGGTAAACCGTTTCGGTTCAGTGACTTTCCAGAACTTCACATCAAATGCGCGCAAGATGGCCAAGTACTTCATTGACCTTATGGACGAATACGACGACCCGCGTATCGGCATTTTCGGAAGCCAGACCAACAGCCAGTGGGCCGGCCTTGTCAGCGGCTATCCATCCACCGAGACCGTAGCAGGCAATGCCGCCAACATGAACAAGGATGTACTCGGTGACTATGCTTCCCCGTACGCATTCATGAAATATGACGAAGTGCTGTTCATACTCAGCGAGGCTGCTTTCCGGGGAATGATTCCAGGAGGGAATGCCGCTGGCGAGGAATACTACAACAAGGCAGTCCTTGAGTCCATAGAATACTGGGACGATGTGAACCCGTCCACAATCTACAAGGTGACAGAGGCTCAGAAGCAGCAGTTCCTTGCAAAGGTTGCGTACAACGGCTCCCTTGAACAGATAATGACACAGAAATATGTAGCAATGTTCTGGGTTGGATATGAGGCATACAATGACATCAGGAGGACAGGATATCCGAAACTCCCTGTCGGTCCGGGCACAGCAAATGACCAGGAGTTCCCGACAAGGCTTGTATATCCGATATCCACAATTTCCACCAACAATGACAACTACAAGGCGGCTGTAGCAAAATTCGGTACAGACGACATGCACACACCGGTCTGGTGGAGCAAGAAGGCTGTCGAGTCAGGCAAATAACAGATTACACGATGAGAAACATATTCAGAAACATTATAATTATGGCAGCCATGTCCGCTGCGGCGGTATCCTGCGAGAAGGAGAAGGCTGCCGTTGAGGAGCCATACCTTTATTTCGGACAGAATATAGAGATGATGTCATTCACGCAGTCCGGAGGTTCAAAGACCATCGAGATGTACTCCAACCAGGGTCCATGGGTAATTGAGCCGGCCTACAATGATGACTTGGAATGGATTGACATCTGGCCAAACGAGGGAAACAACGACGGACGCTTCACCATCACCGTCTCCAGGAACGAGGAGGCATACAACAGGATGACGCAGATCAACGTGGTCGTGGATTCAAAGGTGATAAAGTCAGTCAACCTCTACCAGCTCGGCACTTCCCCGTCGATCCTGCTTGACATGGGCTCTGCACGGCTGTCTGCCCCGGCAAAGGGAGGAGAGGTCGAGGTAGGCATCATTGCAAACATCGGCTGGCAGGCAGTCATCTCAGAAGAGGGACAGTCATGGATTACAGCAGGAGAGCAGACTGATGTGATGCAGAAATTCACCATTGCCCCGAACAGCGGCGACGAGAGGGAGGCCGGAATACGCTTCCAGGCAGTCGGGACAGGCTATGAAGACGTCCATGTAGACTTCACAATAGCCCAGTTCGACAATGCGCACGACCCTTACAACGGCCAGAAGATTTCACTGAAAGACATCTATTCATCATATTCCGAAGGGGCTGACATAATAACTGACAACCTCTGGTGCGAAGGGACTGTCACAAGCGATATCTCCAGGCTCAATTTTGACCCTCAGCAGATGTTCATCCAGGATGGCAGCGGAATGGGAATGAGGATAGACTTCAATACGGCAAAGGACAACGATTACCAGCTCGGCGAGCATGTCAAGATACATCTGTACGGGCTTTCTGTCAACAAGGACGGAGACACAGGCGCACTAAGCATCTCCGGCACATCATCAAATGCTGTATTCGAGAGGAATGCCGGCACAGAGGTGACTCCGGCAGAAATTACAGACCTGAGCACACTTGACGACTGGCAGAATACGCTCGTGACAGTAAAGAATGTATCATTTGCCCTTCCTTTCGGCACATACCTCAACGTGGACGACCGCTACTACAATGCAACAGGCACAAACTTCAACCCATACGCCGTACCATTCTGCGACGGCAATGACTTCGCCGGACAGCTGATTGTGGACAGCAAGGGAAACCAGGCAAGGGTATATGTACGGTCCACATTCCTCGACAGGCACGCAAGCATAATGCAGAAAGGATGCGGTGACATGACAGGCATTGTCCAGAGATACCACAAGGCCGGGATGACAGAGAACACATTGCTCATCAGGAGCAACGACGACAACAAGGTCTCCGACAATGCGGATGACTGCCTCTACAGCACAATAGTGCGGTTTGGCCCTTTCGACGAAGGCTCAGAGATGGAGAAGCTCACCCCTTATGTAGGCAAAGGCCAGTTCAAGCAGTCGGTATTTGAAAAGGTAGGGGCACTCGGGACTGCCGGAGGAGTCGCCATGGACTGGGGATGGAGCTATATGAGGAAGGCACCAGCCACAATCACTGTAGCAGCAAACGGAAAGCAGACCGCATCACCTTCTATACCAAACACCAATGCAGGAAACCCTGGAGTGATGTATTCATGCATCAGCTGCCAGAAATTCTGGGATGCCACAGGCTCGACAATCAACCGGTCCGGAGGCGGGACAGATGACTATGGCGAGGCATGGATTTTCAACATTGAGGACTTCAATGCTGAAGCCGGGAAGCCGCTATATCTCGTCTTCACATCCTCCGCATCCCAGACAGGGCCTATGTATTTCGACATAGAATGGCATGAGAATGAAGGGGCTGCAATAAATGAATACCGGAAAATCGGGGAGTTCATCAATCCGGACTGGTACACAAGCCACCAGCTTGAGCAGTTCAGGTTCAGGCTCCCGGATGAGCTTGCAGGCCTCAGGAATTTCACGATAAGGTTCCGTGTAAGCAAGAACTGGAGGGCCGGGAACGGAATGACCAACGGTAAGGAAAGCGCGACCAGCATCGCATCCGGAGGTGCTCCGAGGATAGGAATATGGAGCATAGAACAGTCTAAACAATAATTATCTCGAAATGAAAAGATTGGCAACATTCATAATATTGCTGTGCGGGGCCTTGATGCCTATCGCCACAGCGTGTTCCGACAAGGTCATGGCAGACAACACAGCCATCAGAGACAGACTCGTGACCGGGACATCCATACCGAACAGCGTCATCTACACCACGATGGTCAGGCAGTTCACCATCCAGGGCAAGGGCTACCTTGAAGGAGACAGGATATCATTCGTCTCCGGAGAGACGGAGTTGCCGGTAGACGTAACTGCGGTGGACAGCCATTCCATTACCATAAGCCTGGAGAATGAAATCCCCTCCGGAAAATATGTCGTAGTACTTGTACGAGGAACTCAGAGGCAGACACTCGGTACAATTGAGATCAAGAGCACCATATCCCTCGAAGTACCGGACAAGGACGGCATGAACTTCAAAGGCATAGTCTTCTGCGGAAAGAACCCTGTTGCAGGTGCTGTCGTATCAGACGGAGTGACCTTGACTGAAACCGATGATAACGGATTCTGGTGGCTCCAGTCCAACAAGTCATACGGATTCGTGTTTGTCTCGGTTCCGACCGGATACGAAGTGGAGACCAAGGACGGCATACCGCAATTCTTCCACAGGACAGGAAGCGACATCACTGCCTGCGAGCAGGTTAATTTTGAACTTTATGAGAGCAATGTCAAGGACGGGGACGAATTTGTAGTCACCCATGTCTCTGACATGCACCTTGCCAACAGGCTCAAGGATGCGGCGCAGTTCACAGGAGGATTCGCGGCAGACATCGCCAGGATGGCATTCCTTGACAACAGGAAGGTAATCAGCATCAACACTGGGGACATGACCTTCGACACATACTGGAAAAGCAACGGATATGACCTAGAGGACTATGCCAGGACGCTCAAGGAATGTGAATTCGACTTCCCTATGTTCCACGTCCCGGGCAACCATGACAATGATGCATACTCCGACAGCGATGTAAAGGCCGAGCAGCCGTTCAAGGACTATATAGGCCCTACGTACTATTCATTCAACATGGGAGGCATCCACTTCATCATGCTTGACAGCGTAATCTACCTGAATGACGGAGGCTCATCCAGCACAAAAGGCTCGATGAACTATATCAACGGACTTACTTCAACCCAGTTCGCATGGCTGCAGCAGGACATTGCCACAATCAAGGACAAGGACAGGCCGGTATTTGTCTGCCTGCACTGCCCGATGAACGGATATGATTCATCATTCACGCCCAAGAATGCACTGGACAACGGTGACGCCATCATCAACTGCTTCAACGATTTCCCTGAAGTGCACGTCCTCTCCGGACACACCCACAACAACTACACAATCAAGAGAAACAGCAACATACTTGAGCACAACGTAGGTGCCGTGTGCGCCACATGGTGGTGGACCGGATATTACGACTTCGTACATATCTGCAAGGACGGTAGCCCTGGAGGCTACGGTGTATATGAGTTCAACAACAATTCAGTGTCATGGTACTACCACGGCATTGACTATGACGACAAGCGTCTGTTCAGGGCATACGACATGAACAAGGTCAAGGAATACCTTAACACTGATTCCGGGTATCTCCAGCTCTGCAAGTCATACCCTGCAAGGAACAACGACTACGCAGGAATCGGCCAGGATGTAATCCTCATCAATGCATGGAACTGGGACGAGGACTGGAAGATAGAGGTGACTGAGAACGGAAAGCCTCTCGAAGTGGTCCACTCCTATCTCAGGGACCCTCTCCATACAATCTGCTACGACGGTCCGAGGGTACTCAGGACAAGCAGCCACACACTCACCGAATCATTCCAGTCCGGAAACAATTTCCATATGTTCACAGTCCAGGCATCAAGCCCGACATCAACTGTAGCAATCAAGGTGACAGACAGGTTCGGAAGGATATACACAGAAACAATGTCACGTCCAAAGGCATTCTCGGCCAATGTCTTCTAGGACACACAAACAACCGACAAGATGAAGAAAATATACCATATCATAATATTCCTGGCAGCCATGCTTCCAGTCATAGGATGCCAGCAGGAACCTATCCGGGAAGTATACCTTTCCGTCGATGCAGACTATTTCAGCGTTACAAAGAAAGGGGTCACATACAATGGGGAAAAGATTGCAATCCCAGTGATGAGCAACACATATTGGGCTGCCGGACTCGAGGAAGGATGCAACTGGATAAGCCTTGACACAAAAGGCGCAAATGGAGATGCAACAGTAAATGTGACAATCTCCGAAAACGATTCCGATGCAAGGACAGCCGTCATCACATTCACCTCTCTCCATGCAGGCGAATGCCGCGTTACTGTATCACAGGCCTCGGCCAGTGACCCGATATATTATATGAAGGACAGTTTCAGCAATGCCCCGGAAGGCGAAATCACGGAAGATACAGTGCAGTGGGATGTGGAAGGAATCGGAAGCGCAGGAGCCTCATGGTCCGGATTCAGCGCAACGGTATCCGCAGATATGCCGTCTTCACAGTACGAAGGGGCGACAGGAGGCAACAACCTGATGCTTGAGGACGGAGGACATATGATATATGGCCCTGTATCAATCAGTTCAGCCAACAATTTCCTTATCTCATTCGGAGCCAAGGCAACGTCAGAAGGCACAGGGAGCCTGCACGTCTCAATCAGCCAGAGCTGCATACACTGGGCAGAAGTGGCAAGCTTCAGCGGACTCTCCGGAGACTGGAGATATTACATGACACCTTTCCTCATTGCTGACGGCAAGGAAAGCCTATGGCTTATGTTCGAGGCAGATGGCGGTTCATTCAGGCTGGATGACATATCCCTTGACGAAGGAGACGAGAGCGGTGATTTCATCATGTTTCCTGAAGACAATATAAAATATGTATATTATCCGGTCTACGAGGAATATTTCGAATGGCTCAGCCCGTCAAGCGGAGCGACAGCCACGATGCCGGGAACTGACGGCGGAAACATTTCCAACGAACCAGACATGCACGGGCTTGAAGCGACCTACGTCTACCGCCGTCCGGGATTTGTAAAGATGGCAGCAACCAACAGCGCAGCATCCCTCACTACCCCTAAACTTTCCGCACTCGGAATGGAAAGCAAGGATATCTGGGTAAGCTTTGATGCAGCAGGCTACAGCAATGACGACGATGCCATAACAATAGCCATCAAAGGAGGAGGACTGATGGCTGTCAACAACGAGTCATCATACACATTCAACATACGCTCAAGCAACAAATGGACAAATTTCCGCTATGAGATACTCAACGCCTCAGGGAATACCCAGGTGACATTCAAAAGCTCAAAGTCCTCTGAAGAAATCAAGTCCACAGGACTCCAGAACCGTTTCTTCCTTGACAATATCGTGATTTCATGGCGCGAGGAAGTCGGGGTCGACACAAAGCCGGAGATATCTGCAGACAAGACATCCATGGACATCCCGGTTGACGGGACAGCCCAGAAGCTGACATTGAACGCCAACTACGAATGGTCAGCCACGGCATCTGAAGAATGGATACACATATCGCCGGAATCAGGCGATGCCGGATCAAATATCATCGCGATTTCAGCGGACGCCAATACTGAGGAAGACCGTGAAGGCTCAGTCACGTTCTCCACAATGCATGGCAAGGACGATGTCTCAGTTACTGTTGCCGTCTGCCAGAAATTTGTCAAGCCATCTTTGCCTTCACCGGCAGTAAGGCTCAACTACTCGACATGGAACACCCTTTCATTCATCTGGGACAGGCTTGAAGACAGCAGCAGCTCACACAAATTCAAATTCGGCCTGTATGATGCCTCAGGAAATATAGTCTCACGGGAATGGACACAGACATTCTCTGACATGAAATATGGCTGTGCCATAACATACAGCGGACTTGAAATGGGAAGCAGATATACATTCCGGATAACAGCCATATCCAACAGCCAGGACACATGCGACGACTCTGACACTGTTGAATTCGAGGCCTCTACCGGTGGCAGACAGATTGAGACCGGGACTGTACTTGCAGAGCATTTCGACAATTTCGTATGGGGAGGAGACTATATCCACGGAGCATACGGGCTCAGGGCAGAGAGCAAGGAAAAGACAATGACATCCAACGACCTGTCACAGGCAGAGAAACTCGTCTCGGCAGGTTCCTCGACAGGAGATGTCTTCAATACCGGTTCATTCCCGGCAGCCTACAGGAATAGTGTACTCGGCCTTGAGGGCTGGACAGGAAGCAAGGTCTACATGTTCACCGGAGTGGTAAAATTCGGCACTGGAACATCCCAGGGATGGATACAGACACCTAAGCTCTCCGGGATAACAGGCACCAAGGACATCGAGGTCTCATTCAGCACCTGCCTCTACCAGGACTATGGTGACGGCAAGACCCCAGATGCCAACACGATTGTGCTTTCTGTTGCCGGGGACGGAACACTTGAGCAGGACACTTTCACAATGAATACCACTTTCGGGATGGAGGAGCAGAAGGCAGTCATACGTGGAGCCACATCGGATACCCAGGTCAAGTTCAGTGCATCAGGGGCAAAGAACTGCCGTCTCTTCCTCGATGACATCGTAATCAGGGAAATCGGGGACAGCGAAGTACCTGAAAACAGGGTTGCAGCACCAACTGATGTACAGCTGCATGCAATCCACAGGACAGACCTTGCATTCAGATGGAGCGAGCCATCCGACAATACGGCCCGTAAATACAAGGTATATCTCTACAGGGACCCTTCACAGGAGCCTCTATACAGCTACACTGTCACCTACGGCAACAAGTTCCACATTGCAGCATTCACCTTCGCTGGACTGGACTACGGGACAGACTACTACATGGGAGTACAGAGCATATCGTCTGATGCAGAGAAGTCTGATTCGGAAATCATAATAGTCGGAGGAAAGACACTGCAGGCAAAGGCCATTGACAGCAAAACCGTCTTCTTCGAGGGATTTGACAAATGCGTATGGGGAGGAGACCATGTGAACTACACCTCAGGCGCAAGACCGACCGCAACAGACATGAATGCCACAGTTGACACATGGCCGGACAAGGTTGCGACCAGCAACGACGGAGGTTCTGCCAACATGTTCACAGCCAACAACCAGAAGACATATCTCGTTCAGCGCGGACTCTCGGAATGGAGCACAGGGACGGCTTGCTATGAATTCCCCGGATATTTCAAGTTCGGTGCAGCATCATCTGCAGGTACCGTCTCCACCCCTTGCTTCACTGCACTCGGAGACACCCCTACAGATGTCGTGTTCAGCTTCAACGTCTCGCCATGGGTTGAGCCTACAACCGACCCGGGCAACAGTATCTCTGATGCTGCGACAGCCGTGCTTACCTTGACAGGCCCAGGACAGATTGTATTCAACGGCAAGGTAGTGTCTTCAGCAGAAATCAACATCGGTAGCCTTGAGCAGAGGGAATGGACTGCTGTCAGCATAGAAATCATTGGTGCAACCAAGGAGACAAGGGTGAATTTCAATTCAAAGAACACGAATGACGGTTCGAAAAGCAAATGTCGCTGGTGCATAGACGAGATTGAGGCAAGAAGGAAGTAGCGGTTGTTTTCAGGAAGGACAGATGGTGGCACCGGAATTTGCATCCGGGTCACCATCTGTCTTTTTCCGCCGGGGCCTCCTCTCCAGTGTCCTTTCTGCAACAGCCGATGGCTTGCTTAATTACACTCTCCAGCTGGTTCAACAAATGGTAGCCAAAAACAAATCGTTCTTTCTTTTCCCAAGAATTTTATTACCTTTGTGGGTTGTTTTTGCGAAAATTTAAAAATGTTGAATATAACTATGCTCCTTAATCTTTTACAAACAGAGGCTGACACGCTTGGAAGGGCAGCCGAGGCTGTAGTACAGCAGCAGGAAATGAGCTTTTCACTCATAAGCATGGCGGCCAAGGGTGGCTGGCTGATGCTCGTCCTCCTTTTACTTTCAATTGTCGCAATCTATATCTTCGGCAACAAGTGGTGGATGATCCACAAGGCAGGAAAGATTGACAGGAATTTCATGAAGGATATCCACGAACTGATACATGAGGGAAAAATCAAGTCTGCAATTGAACTCTGCAGAAGATACGACTCCCCTGTCGCAAGGCTTGTGGAGAAAGGCATAGAGAGGATTGGACGTCCGCTCTCCGACATACAGACCGCAGTCGAAAACATGGGCAACGTTGAGGTCGCAAGGCTTGAGAAGAACCTGCCTATGCTTGCAACAATCGCAGGAGGCGCGCCTATGATCGGATTCCTCGGCACCGTAATGGGAATGATACAGGCATTCTTCAACATGTCACAGGCCGGCAACAACATTGACATCACCCTGCTCTCAGGAGGTATATACACAGCAATGGTGACTACTGTAGGAGGACTTATAGTCGGCATCATCGCATATTTCGGCTACAACTACCTCACTTCCGAGATCTCGAACCTCGTGTTCAAGATGGAGAACACCACCATCGAGTTCATGGACATGCTCCACGAGCCTGCAGGAGACAACCAGTAATTCAGGGAAGGCATGGCAATAAAGAGAACAACAAAGATAGACGCAGGATTCTCGATGTCGTCAATGACAGACATCGTGTTCCTCCTTCTTATCTTTTTCCTTGTGACCTCCACCCTGGTCAACCCGAATGCGCTCAAGCTCCTGCTTCCGAAGAGCACAGGACAGGTTTCGGCAAAGGCTACAGTAAGCGTCTCAATCAAGCACTGGCATGACACTGACACTTATTCATACCATATCAACGGCAACCAGAATGCAATCCCGTTCCAAGATGTGGAGAATGAACTGATTGACCTGCTGATGGATGAGGAGGACCCGACATTCTCCATCTATGCTGACGAGACTGTCCCGGTCAGGGAGGTTGTGCAGGTAATGAACATAGCGAAGAGGAACCATTACAAGGTAATAATGGCGACTTCACCGGAATAGGAATCACTGGAAAATGATTTAGCCAATGGAACAATACCAGCAAGAAAGGGCAAGACGCGAAATGATTTCAAAGGTGACGGGCATCGTGCTTACGGTGGCCGTCCATGTGTTTCTTGCAATCTTCGGTGTATTCACTGGACTGAAATACATTTACCCTCCACCAGAGGAGAAGTCAATCCTGATAGATTTCTCGGTAGAGGAACAGGCACCGGTCAAGCCAAGGACAGGACGTGAGCCACGCTCCACAAACCCGGATCCGTCAAAGCCTCTTGAACTGGTGCAGAGATCCGAGGCACAGAATCTCGGGACAAGGCAGAACGAGGCACCGGAGGCCACAGTCGGGGAAGACGGAGACGTCGAGGTTCCTGAGCCTCCAAGGGAAAAGGAGATCAACCGCAGGGCACTTTTCCACAGCGCGGACAACAAGACTGACAAGGACACACTTGCAGCCCAGACCGCAAGCAAGGTGACAGATGCCCTCAAGGCAGGCCATGCCCAGGGAACTACAGACAGGGGCAGGGAGGTCGGCGAGCCTAATGCGAAACTTAAGGGAAGGACTGCCGTCAACGGCTACCTGCCAAGGCCGGAATACAAGGCCAACAATGAAGGCACTGTGGTGGTGGACATCTGGGTTGACAACTATGGAGAAGTCAAGAGGGCTGAGATAAATACCGAGCTGACCAGGGTCACGGACAAGACATTATGGCAGGCTGCACGTGTTGCTGCACTTAAGGCCAAGTTCAATATGACAATGGACGCCCCAGCAATGCAAGAAGGAACAATAACATATAAATTTACTATAACACGATAGTACGTATTTTTTAATTTAAATTGCCCGAGAGGGCGCGAAGACAAATGGAAGATTTCAAGAAAGGCGGCTATGACCGCAAAGAGACGGGAGACCGTAGAGAGTATGGCAACCGTTCATTCACGAACAGCGAAAGGCCATCAGGTGAAGGCCGTACAAGAAGACCAAGGATTTCATCATCCTATGCAAGCCCGAACCATGTGGAGAGAAGGACTTACGGCAGCAGCGAAAGGCCACAGTACAGAAACTACGGGGACAACAATGACAGGCCACGCAGAAGCTTCGGAGACGGAGAGAACAGGAACTTTGGAGGCGGAGAAGGAAGAAGCTTCGGAGACAGGCCAAGAAGGACATACGGTGACAACAACGGCCCAAGGAGGAATTTCAACTCCTCATCAGACAGGCCGCACAGGAGCTACGGCGACAACGACAGGCCGCGCAGAAACTTCGGTGACGGAGAGAGCAGGGGCTTTGGAGGCGGAGAAGGAAGAAGCTTCGGAGACAGGCCAAGAAGGACATACGGAGACAACAACGGCCCAAGGAGGAATTTCAACTCATCTTCAGACAGGCCATACAGAAGCTACGGCGACAACAACGACAGGCCGCGCAGGAACTTTGGAGATGGTGAGAACAGGAATTTCGGGGACAGGCCACGCAGGAACTTCGGCAGCGGCGAGGGAAGGTCATTCGGAGACAGGCCTCGCAAGCAGTATGGAGACAGGTCAGGAAGGTCATTCGGAGACAAGAGAAGTTTCAACAAACGTCCTGCACGCCAGTTCGAAAGCAGGGCAAGCGAAGAGGGCATAGACAGGATGATCAACCGCAAGCCATTGTTCGATGCATCTGCATTCTCAGACAATGACATCGTAAAGGTTCCTGTAAAGGAGACCGTAAGGCTCAACAAATATATCGCAAATTCAGGTGTTTGCTCAAGGCGTGAGGCTGACAACTTCATACTTGCAGGTGTAGTGACAGTCAACGGCGAGGTCGTGACTGAGCTTGGCTCAAAGGTCAACATCTACACTGACGATGTAAGGTTCAACGGTGAAAGGCTTAAGGGAGAGGAGAAGGTATATATCGTGATGAACAAGCCAAAAGGTTTTGTCACTACTGCAAGCGACCCTCACGCCGAGAAGACTGTCATGGATCTCCTCAAGGGATGCAACTCACGTGTATTCCCTGTCGGAAGGCTTGACAAGAATACTACAGGAGTCCTGATGTTCACCAATGACGGCGAGATTGCAGAGAAGCTGACGCACCCGTCATACGACAAGAAGAAGATTTACCAGGTTTCCCTCAACGAGGACCTCAAGAGGGAGGACTACGAGACAATAAAGAGCGGAGTCGTCCTGACAGACGGAGAGATTGCTGCAGACGAGCTTGAATATATCGATGAAGGCGACCACAGGAAGCTCGGCATCGAGATACACTCAGGCAAGAACCGTATTGTCCGCAGGATATTCGAGTCACTCGGCTATGAGGTAAAGGCACTTGACAGGGTCTATTTTGCCGGTCTCACCAAGAAGGGAATCAAGCGTGGAGCATGGAGATTCCTCACTGAGGGAGAGGTGAATATCCTTAAGATGGGGGCATATAACTAAAATGCAGGACATGGGAAAGAAGCATCGTGCAGGGTTTGTCAACATAATAGGCAACCCTAATGTAGGCAAATCGACACTGATGAATGCGCTGGTCGGTGAAAAGCTGTCAATAGTGACGGCAAAGGCACAGACTACAAGGCACAGGATAATGGGAATAGTGAACGGGGAAGACTACCAGATAGTCTACTCCGACACTCCCGGAATCCTCAAGCCGAACTACAGGCTTCAGCAGAGCATGATGAACTTCGTGGAAACGGCAATCGGTGACGCTGACGTTATCCTCTATGTGACTGACACTGTCGAGAAGGGAGACAAGAACGAGGAATACATTGCCAAGCTTAAAGGCATTGAATGCCCAGTCGTGCTTGTCATCAACAAGATAGACATCAGCACCCAGGAGCAGGTCATGGAACTGATGGAATGGTGGAGGCAGCAGCTTCCCCAGGCCATCATTTTCCCGGCTTCGGCAAAGGAGAAATTCAACCTTGAGAATATCTTCAACACAATTGTTGAAAAGATTCCTGAGGCACCGGCATGGTATGACAAGGATGTATTCACTGACAAGAACCTGCGCTTCTTCGCCTCCGAGATAATAAGGGAGAAGATCCTGCTCAACTACGACCAGGAAATTCCATATTGCTGCGAAGTGGCCATCGAGGAATTCAAGGAAGGTGTCGAAAGATATGACATCAGCGCAGTAATATATGTAATGAGGGATTCCCAGAAAGGGATACTCATCGGCAAGGGAGGAAAATCCCTGAAAAAGGTCGGTACACAGGCAAGGATAGACATGGAGGACTTCTTCCAGAAAAAGGTTTTCCTCAGCCTGTTTGTAAAGGTTGACGAGAACTGGAGGGAAAGCAAGAGGGAACTACGCAAATTCGGATACGAATATTAAAGATAACACTATATGAGCATGGATGATATGGAACTCCCGGCAGACGGGATTGATGAAGAAGGGATAAACGAGGCACCAATCGAGGAAGACGCACCTGTGGACGAGACACAGTTGCCGGCCACATCTGGAAAATATGACAGGCTTCTCGGTGAGAGCAGCAGGAAATTCAAGCTTTCCGGAATGTTCAAGGACTGGTTCCTGGACTATTCCTCCTACGTCATTCTCGACAGGGCGGTCCCCCACATCGTTGACGGTCTCAAGCCGGTCCAGCGTAGGGTTCTCCATGCCATGTACTGTATAGATGACGGCAGCCTGACAAAGGTGGCGAACATTGTCGGACAGGCTATGCAATACCACCCTCACGGAGACGCTTCTATCCTCGGCGCGCTCGTTCAGCTGGGACAGAAGGACCTGCTGATTGACTGCCAGGGAAACTGGGGTAACATCCTCACTGGAGACCCGAATGCAGCTGCCAGATATATTGAGGCACGTCTCTCCAAATTTGCAAAGGAGGTAGTCTTCAACCCAAAGATCACTTCGTGGATGACATCATACGACGGACGCAAGCAGGAGCCGGTAGAGCTTCCCGTGAAATTCCCGCTGCTCCTTGCACAGGGAGCATACGGAATCGCTGTCGGACTTGCATCCAATATCCTTCCGCACAATTTCAACGAACTGCTTGACGCATCTATAGCAATCCTTGAAGACAGGCCGTTTGAACTCTATCCGGACTTCCCTACAGGAGGCTTTGCCGACTGTACAAAGTACAACAGGGGACTTCGCGGAGGTACAGTCAAGGTCAGGGCAAAAATAGAGAAAGTAGACAAGAACACACTGGTAATCACAGAGATACCATTTGGAAAGACGACCCATATCCTCATAGAGTCAATACTGAAGGCCAAGGAAAAGGGCAAAATCAAGATCAAAAAGATTGACGACCTTACAACCAAGAATGTACATATCCTCATACATCTCCCGAACGATGTATCTCCGGACAAGACGATAGATGCACTCTACGCATTTACAGACTGCGAAGTCTCCATTGCTCCGAATACGTGCGTAATAGTGGAGAACAAGCCCCAGTTCCTCACTGTTGACGATGTACTCAGATATGACACATTCCACACAAAGGACCTGCTTGGACAGGAACTTCAGCTGCGTCTCGATGAACTGGAGAACGACTGGCACTACAGTTCACTGGAAAAGATATTCTTCGAGGAAAGGGTCTACAAGGTGCTGGAGCAGGATTCCCGTTCATGGGAGGAGCAGCTCGACGAAGTATTCTCCAGAATGAAGGAGTTCCAGGGCAGCTTCCACAGGGAAATCGTGATGGAAGACATCAACAAGCTTGTTGAAAAGCCTGTAAGGAAGATATCCAAGTTCGACACCAAGGCAGTTGACGAAAAGATAAGGACAATCGAGGAGGAGATGAATGAGGTCCGCAATCATCTTGAGCATCTTACGGAGTTCACAATCAACTACTTCTCTAACCTCAAGAAAAAATATGGCAAGAACTATCCACGCCATACTGAGATTACAAGCTTTGAGAACATTGCAGTTACCCGTGTTGTCAACAACAATGCGAAACTCTATGCTAACAAGGCTGACGGCTTTGTCGGAATCTCCCTCAAGAAGGAGGACAACGCAGAATATATATGTGACTGCTCAGACCTTTCTGAGATAATTGTAATACGGAAAGACGGAAAATACATCGTCACCAAGGTCAGTGACAAGGCATTCTTCGGCAAGGACATACTCTATGTCGGAGTCTTTGACCGCAACGACCAGAGGACAACCTACAATGTAATATACCGCGAGGGCAAGACGAGCCTGAGCTATGCAAAGAGGTTTGCCGTGACAAGCATAACCAGGGACAAGGAATATGACATTACCCAGGGGACTGAAGGATCAACGATCCTGTGGTTCACAGCGAACGGCAATGCGGAAGCAGAGACAGTCAAGATATATCTCCGTCCACGTCCTAAGCTCAAGAAGCTGACAATCGAATATGATTTCTCGACACTTGCAATCAAAGGACGTGCATCAAGAGGTAACCTTGTCTCAAAGAACCCGATACAGAGGATAGCCCTCAAATCAAAGGGAATCTCGACAATCGGCGGGAAAGACATATGGTTTGATACTGATATACAGAAGCTTAACGATGATTCACGCGGTGAATACCTCGGGCAGTTCAACACAGGTGAGCATATCCTTGCGATATTCAAGGACGGAACATACTATACAACGTCTTTTGACCTGAGCAACAGATACCAGGGAGAACTGCTCAGCATCGGCAAGCTTGATGTGAACAGGATATACACAGCCCTATATTATGACGGGGCTGCGGAGTCGTTCTATGTCAAGAGGTTCTCATTCGATGTAAGCGACAATACCCAGGTGACATTCATCTCCGAGTCCAAAGGCTCCTACCTTGTGGCAATCAGCGATGACAGACATCCACAGGTACTCATCACATTTGGAGGAAAGCACGAGCACAGGGAGGCAGAGAAGATTGACGTAGAGGAGTTCATTGCAAAGAAAGGACTTGCTGCAAAAGGAAAGAAAGCAAGCCAATATGAACTTAAGGCTGTGGAATTCATCGAGCCACTGCACAAACCGGAGGATGACATTGTGGAGCAGAAGCCGTCCGAGGCTGAAAACCTTGCCGGAGACATCAACAATGACGAAGTGGAGGACCCTGTCGACACCGACAGCCAGGAAGAAGACCTCCCCACCCTCTTTTAGTTGATATTTTATATGATCATATCACTTAATAAAGTCCTCACCTTTCAGGTCGCGAACGCCTGGAGAAACAGTCCAGTGGACTTTTCTCAGTGAGCAGCCAGCGACAGCTGGACGGACGCGAACGCCCGAAATCAAACGGTAGGGCTTTAGACCACCCCGTGAGCAGCCAACGGCCAAGTCTGAAGCCGGTAAGTGATATACCTTAAAATTATATTATGATTATAGCACTTAATAAAGTCCTCCCCTTCCAGGGGAGGGTTCCGGAGGGGTATAATGACGGAAGTCTGAAGCCGGTAAGTGCTATTCCTTAAAAATTATATTATGATTATAGCACTTACCGGCTTCATGGGATGCGGAAAAAGCAGTGTAGGAAAAGAACTTTCCGCACTGCTTTCATATTCCCTGATAGACCTCGACAAGCATATAGAAAAAAAAGAAGGCCGACAAATCCCGGAAATATTCGGATCCGATGGAGAACAGGCCTTCCGCAGGATGGAGCAGGAATCACTTGGTGAAATTGCATCTGAATCCGGAAATATCATACTCTCTCTTGGAGGCGGTACAGTCACTACACCAAAATGTGCAGAAATCATCAGGTCACAAACATTCTGCATATATCTCCGTGCAAAGACAGAGACATTGGTGCACAACCTGACATCAGGAGGCTATTCCGGAAGGCCTATACTGAAATCCGGCATCAGCAATGCAGAAACTCAGCAAAGCGAGGAACAGCAGTTAAAAGAAAGGATTGAGTCACTGATGTCACAGAGAGCCGCAATATACAAAAGCACGGCACACCATGTCATTGACATCGACGGCAAATCACCGGAAGAGATTGCAAAGGAGACTGCATCGCTAATCCTCAGGAAAAAGTCTTTCTAGTCACACAGACGGATCATTTCTATTCACAGACGGCTCAGATGATATCCTCCCTGTCATGCAGGTCCTTGATACGCAGCTGGAGGTTGGCGATACCCCTGTAATAGTTTTCAACAATTGAATAGCATATATCAATCGGATTCCCGGACCTTATATGGTCAAAATGCTCGGATTTGTTGAAAGCAATTGCAGAAATATGCCTGTACGGCTGGGCCTCCTGCATAAGTTCAAGCTTAAGATGGCTTCCCTCCGCACCTACCTTGCGGACAGTACCGTTGTCATACACATTGTCAGTCATGAACACAGGCGCATTGTTCTCCGGCCCGAAAGGCTGGAACTGCTTCAGTATGCGGAAAAATTTCGGAGTTATCTGGTCAAAGTTCAGCTTTGCATCCACTGTTATCACAGGTTTCAGCATCTCCTTGCTGATCTTTCCCTCAATGAATTTCTCTATCCTCTCACAGAACAGCGGAAGGTTCTCCTCCTTCAAGGTCAGGCCTGCGGCATAAAGATGTCCTCCAAAATTCTCCAGGAGGTCCGCACAGCTCTCTATGGCGTCATACAGGTCAAAGCCATGTACACTCCTTGCAGAGCCTGTTACAAAGCCGTTCGACTTGGTAAACACAATTGTAGGACGGTAGAACGCCTCAACAAGGCGGGAAGCTACAATCCCGACAACTCCCTTATGCCACATAGGGTTATATACTATTGTAGCATTCCTTGCAGAAAGGCATCTGCCGGACTGGACCATTTCCAGGGCCTCACGTGTAATCTCACGGTCAATTTCCTTCCTCTCGTTATTGTGGGCATTGATTTCATTGCCTATACGGTTGGCTGTCATGTCATCCTCTGCCGTAAGCAACTGAACTGCAATGCGCCCCGATTCCATACGCCCGGCAGCATTGATGCGCGGACCGATCTTGAAGACAATGTCGTCTATCGTAATGTGCTCCGGATCAAGGCCTGAAAGATTTATCATGGCCAGCAGTCCCTTACGTGGATTCTCATTCAGCTGCTTCAGCCCGAAATGCGCAAGTATCCTGTTCTCCCCTATCACCGAGACAAGGTCAGAGGCAATGCTCACAACAAGCAGGTCAAGAAGCGATGCAATCCTCTCAAAAGGTATTCCGTTCCTGATTGAATACGCCTGCACCAATTTGAATCCGACTCCGCATCCGGAAAGGTCATCAAAAGGATAATTACAGTCCTCTCGTTTAGGGTCAAGTACAGCTACAGCAGCCGGAATCTCATTCTCCGGAAGGTGATGGTCGCATATTATCATGTCAATGCCCTTGTCACGGGCATACTCGACCTTGTCATTGGCCTTGATTCCGCAGTCAAGCGTGATAATCAGCGTGAATCCATTGTCCGCAGCCCAGTCTATTCCCTTGTATGAGACTCCATATCCCTCGTCATAGCGGTCAGGAATATAGAAATCCACATTGGGTGTCAACCTTATAAGGAATGAATAGACAAGCGATACGGCCGTTGTCCCGTCCACATCATAGTCTCCATAGACAAGTATCTTCTCACCGTCCTCAACTGCCTTCTGGAGACGCCAGACAGCCTGATCCATATCCTTCATCAGGAACGGGTCATGCAGATTGTCAAGGCTCGGCCTGAAAAACGCCCTCGCCTCCTGGAAAGTCCTTATACCCCTCTGGGCAAGCAATACGGAAAGCACCGGGTCTATCCCCAGTTCCGAGGACAGCCTGCTCACCGTCTCGCTGTCCGGTGTATCCTTGAATATCCATTTCCTTTCCATTGACAAATTTTCAGCCGATTCTTACAAAGGTAGCCTTTTTGTTTCAATTTCCGAAATTGTTTTTATCATTCATCAGCCACAAACCGGACCGCGTACATGACACAGTGAACATTCCACAAAGAAACCATGCAGGAAAATCCCTCACCGGAATCCTCCTGCATGATATGAATACAGCCGTCTAATTCTGCATATACTACATAGGTATAGGCATTTACTTCAAGGATTGCACCATGGCTTTCATGTCATTGTTGACAACAATCCTTCTCGTCCGGCCATCCAGATTTTCCCAATTTATAATCAGATACCGTGAACCCGTCTCAGCAAACCTCGTAGAATACAGTCTGAGAAGCATGTCTTCTGAAAAATATATATCCAGTGAATCACTTAAGCCGACAAGGATTTTTCCCTGTTCAACAAAGCCCATAGACGGATCTTCCCAATAAGAATATATCTCTCCTGGCATCAATACGGCCGAACTTGCATTGCCGTCCCGGTATGATTTCAGGGTAAACTGAACATCAAGGCCATTCTCCACTTCATAATAGAAAATATTTTTCGGGTCAACCGCCATGACTGTTTCCTTGCACGAAACAATCGGCAGAAATATAAAAAACAACAGTACTATCCTCTTCATGGCCATGTTTCTAAATTGAACGGTTCCAATAACTGAAAGCATCTGAAACCCCAGCCCTGGTATCTGGAGACAATTGACGAAATGCAGACTTGGCATTCCCTGCGGTTTCATACTTCAAGTGTTATTAATATTATCTACAAATATATACTTTTTTAGAAGCTGTTTTGATTTTATTCATTATAAATTTTATGGAATATTGTCGTAATTGTCGAACTGTCCTTTTTGAAAAGGATAGCAGGGGCTATCTGACTGAAAAAAGACAGGAACTACATGCCGACAAGAAACATAAAAGAATTTTTGGATGATTTCAAAACAGCTTCTTATATATTTCCACTAAACCTGTCAAGACAATCACTGTTTTTCAACAATCATGGAAATCCTTCAATCTGTTGCATTATATGAAATTATATTTATATTTGCAGAAACGGACTTATAAATCAATCAACTATGAAAAAATTTATTTTCATTCTGGCCTGTCTTATGACTGTCCCGGCCTTTTCCTCCAACCTGAACGTTATCCAGACTTATGAAGCCACAGATGAAACAACCGGAGACCTGTTTATTGAAGTATACGACTACAATAATGAAGACATACCCATTGTTGGAGCAACACTATCATTATATACAACAAGTGGGACATTAATTGCCCAAACGTTTACTGACGGATTCGGGACAGCCTGGATCAAGAACATTCCTACAGGCATATATATACTGTTAGTCACAGATGGCCAAAAGGAAAAAGCTGTAAAAGTACCCGTCTACAATCGTACAACAAATGTAAAAATTGGCTTTTAATGCGTTTCCCAAATATTATAATATTATTGTCTTGTATATTATTCTTTACATTAAGCCCAATAGCCTACGGACAGATTCAAGTACAGGGAATGGGGGAAAATGCAGAAGTCACTTCTGGAGACGTCCCCATGACATTTCCTCCAGAAGTAATATGCTCCGTGCGTGACTCTTCTACCAGAGAAGCATTGCCGGATGTTGTGATTTCCATATCCAACAAAAAACGCACAGACAGATTTGTCAGCAACCAAAATGGTTTTGTCTCTTTCAGCAACAAATACATGAAAGATTCCGTAACAGTAACGGCCTCTCTATTGGGATACAAGACATTGTCCCTGAAAACCGCCTTCAAGGCACCGTCAATGTCCATATTCATAACTATGGCCGAAGACGTCAAGGAACTGAATGCCGTCATCGTAAAAGCTAACACCGTACTGATGGTTTCAAAAGGAGATACTACAGTCTACAACGTCGAGCAAATAAAGACCATGGACGGTGACAACTTGTCGCAACTGCTGAAAAAGCTGCCTGGAATAAATATAGACAACGGCAAAGTTACGGCCGGAGGACGTCCTGTAAACAAGATTCTGATAAACGGTTCGACACTGTTCGGTTCAAATATATCTGCTGCCCTGACTCTTATAGAAAGCGACATGGTCAAGAAGATAAGGGTCTACGATGAACATCCTCAGGACAGGCTTATAGAGGCGGATACCCTTGGCGTAAAGGACCATGTAATAGACGTAGTCACGAAAGAACCACTCACCAAGATAAGGTCAGCCAAGCTCTATTCTGCCATAGGCATCTTTACTGACAAAAACAATGAAGGATCCAACGACATGCTTGCCGGTCTGGGAGGGAATTATAGCCGTTTTGAAAAAGACAGTCCTCAAATACAGGCTTCTGTAAAAACGGACAAGAATGAAAACTGTTCTGAACCAAAAGAAAATGTAAATGGTGATTTTTCCATTGAAAATAACAGAAAGTTCAAGGACAACTATAGTAATTATTTTTACATAAACGCGACGAGGAACGTATCCAACAATTCCTCACATACTGAATACCGCGAAATAGACCGTTCAAGTTCTGATTCACAGCATAAAGACGCTTTGGATACAAAGGCTGGATACAGAGGCAGCTATTCTTTCAAGGCCGATGAACAGAATACCTTCGGCCTGTACGGCGATGTATCCTTCAAGGCACGACGGAGTTTTTCTGAAAAAGCAGGAAAAACTGAATTCAACGGCATCCGGTATAATACTGGAATGTCGGATATAAGACATGGAAAGGCTTTGAATGCTGACATATCTTTACGTTACAGGCATCACTTCACAAAGCCGGGACGTTCTCTGGACATTAGCATCCAATTGCTATTCAGGACATCATGGGATGACAGGAATATCGTTGACACCCTGCAGTCAACATCCTATAGGCAATGGACGGATGAAGACATGAGGTCTACAGGCTTTACTCCACACTTCAAGCTGTCATACAGCGAGCCATTAGGCAGCAACGGCCTGATGTTCAGGATGTCTGCAGATGGTACAGGTTCATTCTCGAAAGACAGAAGATATAGTTTTGACCGTCTGCTGATGACAGAAAATACCGTAAAGACATACGATTACACGCAGAACAACATTGCCGCAAAAGCAGATGCAGGACTGTATTATAGAAAAGACAAATTTGACATAACAGCAGGAATTTCGGCAGACGTGACCAATCAGATTGTCAATGAACGCGACATGACAGCAGACAGTTTTGCCAAGACATATTTTCTGGCATCCCCATTCCTTAGGCTCAACTATCGCGGGCAGAAATTCACCACAAAACTATCATACGCAGAAAAAGGTTTATGCCCATCAGTAGAGAGCCTACGCAAGTCCCTTGACTACACGGACCCGATGTCGCTCTTCATAGGGAATCCAAATCTCAGACTTCCCGTAAACAGGCTTGCAGAACTATCCTTGAATCTGTCCTCGTTTTCCATTGGAACGACATGGGCACTTTATGCTAAGTTCAGCCACACAAGCAACATGATAGGGAACGACACTGAATATCTGACGGATGACACTTACCTTGAAAGCCATGCATACCAGGCGGTCGCCGGAGCTCAGATTGTGAGAACCCAAAATATCGGTAACGGATGGAATCTCAACGCAGGGATTTCTGCCGGATTCCACATCAACCCCATCAAGTCATCGTTCATCGTAAAAGTCGGGACGATGAATTCAAGGGCCCCATTTATGACAAACGGACAGTCAAATATGAGTGGCACCGACGAGTTCAATTTTAGCCTAACATACACAAGCGGTTTTTCACGCGTCTTCAGTCTCAATGTAATGACAGATGGAGGGCTCGGACAGAACATATTGAATTCCAATAAAGTATATTCCTACTTTCAGATACACCTTAATGCCCGGCCGCGCCTTGTACTGTTCAAACATTGGGACATAAGTGCAGAATACATTCTGTCCAACATGATTACAGACATGAAGGACACAGGATACCTTACCAACAGGCTTGATGTCATGACCGGGTACAAATTCGGAAAATCCAGAAAATACAGGGCAGGGATAACTGTTTCCGATTGTCTTAACTCCAATAAAAGTCACAGCGTCTCTTTTGAAGAGCTATACATAAGGCGTGCAACAAATACACTTTTAGGCAGAGGAGTCAGCGTAAACTTTTCTATAGAATTCAAATAAGACCAAATTCCGTTGCCAATTAAATTCTGCTGATGATTTGTACACGCGGCGTCATGTATTTAGAAGAATTTATATTAAATTTGTCGGATTTTGGAATTAAATATTAGACGAATATAACATTATGAGTACTACAAACCTCAATGAACAGGAGCAGCTCAGGAGAGAAGCACTTGTGAAGCTTCGCGAACTCGGCATCGAGCCGTATCCGGCTGCGCTCTATCCTGTGAACACTACATCACAGGAGATTAAGGACGGATTTGACCCTGAGAAAGGCAACTTCCAGGATGTAGTCATTGCCGGACGTATCATGTCAAGGCGTATCATGGGAGCGGCGTCTTTTGGAGAAATCCAGGACGAGACAGGCCGTATACAGGTCTATATCAACCGCGACGAAATCTGTCCGGGCGAAGACAAGACAATGTACAACACTGTATTCAAGAAACTGCTTGACATCGGTGACATCATAGGTATAAAGGGATTCGCATTCATCACAAAGACAGGCCAGCTTTCAGTACACGCAAAGGAACTGACATTGCTCAGCAAGTCCCTGAGGGTGCTCCCTATCGTAAAGGAAAAGGACGGAGAGATATTCGATGCATTCTCTGACCCTGAGCTGAAATACAGACAGAGGTATGTAGACCTTATTGTAAACCCACAGGTGCGCGACACATTCGTAAAGAGAAGCCAGATCATCGCCACTATGAGGGAATATTTCAATGAGGCAGGATGCCTTGAAGTAGAGACCCCTATCCTCCAGTCAATCCCTGGAGGAGCCACAGCAAGGCCTTTCATCACTCACCACAATGCACTTGACATCCCTCTCTACCTGCGTATCGCAAACGAGCTTTACCTCAAGAGACTGATTGTAGGAGGATACCATGGTGTATATGAGTTCGCAAAGGACTTCCGCAACGAGGGAATGGACAAGACGCACAATCCGGAGTTCACCTGCATGGAGATATATGTCGCATACAAGGACTATATCTGGATGATGGAGTTCGTGGAGAAGATGCTGGAAAAGATTGCGACAAGGCTTCACGGAAAGACTGAAGTCACAATCGGAGAAAATACAGTTGACTTTAAGCCGCCTTACAGAAGACTCCCTATACTTGAGGCAATAAAGGAATATGCCGGTGTAGATGTGGCAGGAATGGATGTCGAGCAGCTGCGTGCAACCTGCGAGAAGCTCAACGTACCAGTTTCAAAGGAGATGGGAGAAGGCAAGCTGATAGATGCAATTTTCGGAGAATACTGCGAGAAACATCTTGTACAGCCGACATTCATCACAGACTACCCTGTGTCAATGTCACCTCTCACCAAGAGGCACCGCAACAATCCTGACCTGACAGAAAGGTTCGAACTTTTCGTATGCGGAAAGGAACTCGCCAATGCATACAGCGAGCTGAACGACCCTATCGACCAGTATGAAAGGTTCCAGGATCAGCTCAAGCTAAAGGAAGGAGGAGACGATGAGGCAATGTACATCGATATGGACTTTGTCCGCGCGCTTGAATATGGAATGCCTCCGACATCCGGAATGGGTATGGGAATTGACCGTCTGACTATGTTCATGACCAATTCACCTACTATCCAGGATGTGCTGTTCTTTCCACAGATGAGACCTAAAAACCAGCAGTAACTGGTTTTCAGGTCTACGACCCATTACACCCTCCGGCCGGTGAACGGACGACCCCCAGGGGTGATTTCGGCTCACGGAGCCGGTCCCCCATTGGGGACTTGATATACCGCAAAGCAGCTGATTCTTTGGTCTACGGCCCATTGCCCCCAGTCCGGTAAGCGGACGCCCCGAGGGGAGTTATGTGGGAACAGAAATATGATAATGCCAACAAGAGGCTGTATAGCAAATCAGCCTTTAATGTCTTCACCCCTGTCAGAACTCACACATTCTGTCAGGGGTGATTCCCAATTTTGAGATCTATCAGGCACCCCCTTTATTATACACTGCTCTATTTCCTGCGACAGACAGTTTTGCCCTCTGTCGCCATATCAACGCACAAAAGCCACAAATGCAACACTTGCGTTCCAGACTGGCAGCAGACATGACCAGAGTGGAACGCAGAACAGGCTCACAGACATCAGAAAAGGCATTCGGCGTTCCAGACTGGTTAACTAATACACCAGACGGGAACACCAACCGCGAACAGAAGCCACACCAACAGGCCGGAGAATTGTCTGCATAGGCAATGCTACAACCCATCAAAAAAAGAAACAGCGGTTCCAGACAGGAAAACCGAGAATGCCACATGGGACAGACAGGAAAACACGGCATTGCCTCGATTCTGTTCCCTGCCGAGCATCGGAAAGTGCCATACAGAGCGTATAATGCAGATTCCGGTGGCAGGTCCCCTGTCTTTTGAGGACACCTGCCATCTCTCGAAAACATAAACACATAGTATTAAATATATTACATTTTTACAAAATGCCTGATACGGAACAAAACATAGAAAGCGACACAACCGTCTTCTACTTCGCCTATGACTTCATGTCTGCCTGACAAAGAACTGTAGTGTCCTGAGCTATATACGCCTTGCGACAGAAGGCACAATCGAGTACACCAATGAGGCAGTATATACTAAAGGAGAAAATTTCAGGGACATTACGGATGTCTCTACCGTCGCGACTTCAAAATTGACATTGCACACAGTCTCGTTTCTTTATTGTATCTTTGTCAGCCGGCATGAAAAGCCACGAATAATGAAGACATGTATAGCATAGAGACAATAACATCGGCACAGAATCCGAAGATAAAGGAACTTCTCGCACTTCAGGAAAAATCCAGGACACGCAGGGAAAAAGGCCTGTTCGTAGTGGAAGGAAGACGTGAACTTGGCCACTGCATTGATGCAGGCTACAGGCCAAGAACATTGTTCATCTGCAGTGAAATCATCAACGAGAAAGACATTGACTGCATCATGAAAAGCATCGGTTCAGAAGACTTAATCAATGGTCAAGACGGGAAAAATGCAAACAGTCTGGACAGAAGAGATAGGGACAGCAACAGACGGGACAAGACAGAACACTGCATTGAAAATGGAGCGGACAACAGATACTCCAAAGACGGCAGACCTCGCAAGACATGCAGAACCTGCAATATAATAGACATCCCGGCACACCTGTACGACAAGGTAGCATACCGTGGAGGCACTGAAGGCGTAATTGCAGAAATGGAATGGAAAGACCGCTGTCTCGAAGAACTCAAGCTCAGCAGTAACCCGCTTATCGTTGTACTTGAGTCAGTCGAGAAGCCCGGCAACCTCGGAGCCGTGCTCCGAAGCGCTGATGCCGCTGGAGCTGATGCAGTCATAATCTGCGACCCGCTCACCGACCTATACAACCCCAACCTCATCCGCTCAAGCATCGGGGCCGTCTTTTCAAGACCGGTTGCTCTCGCCTCATCCGAGGATACTATACATTGGCTTAAGGAACATTGCATCAAGATTTTGACAGCCCAGCTCCAAGACTCAGAATGGTACTACGACACAGACATGCGGCAGGGTACAGCCATAATTATGGGAACAGAATCTACAGGTCTTACAGACATATGGCGCAATGCCGCTGACTCACACATTAAGATTCCTATGCTTGGAAATCTTGATTCCCTGAATGTCTCTGTCTCTGCAGCGATATTGCTATATGAAGCCGTAAGGCAGCGTCACAGCGGACAGGACATCTGATCCAGAAGCGGCAAAGGCCTGAAGCCTGTCTCACTTAGGGTTGTCAAGCAATTCCACTCATATGGAAATCCGGAAGTGTACGGCAGGAACCTTTCTGCCAAGGCAACAGGAAGCAATGGACAACCATGCATACTTAACATAACGTAAATTCGATAAAACAACTAAAACAGTATCAATTGCTTAGAGTCTTCTTCCCTGACTGATGCAATCATAGGTTTCTTCGGGAAGAAACAGTATGATGAGGTAGCTGCGGTCAGATTAGCCGTGAGGTTTGCGACAGAGCGATGTCCGGAATGTTTAATCTGAGCCATGTTCTTGAGTTCGTCATTGACAGTCGGCAGCATGACTGTTGCTTTGAAA
>JAMPAT010000002.1 GCA_023667095.1 Bacteroidales bacterium | reverse complement strand
AGCTGGACAAGCAGTATGCTATTTCTGAGAACTATGCCAAGGGGTTCGCGGAGGGTGAGGCCAGAGGTGAAGCGAGGGGACGTCAGGAGGGAGTTAAAGAGGGAGAGACAAAACGCAACCTTGAGCTTGCCAAGGCGATGAAGGCAAAAGGGCTGGCGATAACTGATATAGCTGATATAACCGGTCTTCAGATAGCTGAGATCGGGGCATTATAGGTGTTGACGGGCTCTTTATATGTATTTTTTTAACATGGCGCATATAAAAGTCTTGCAAGGATAGCGAATGCCCGGGCAGCAGGGTGGCTTTAGTTTCCTGGAACGGGAGACGCAGCTTTTGAAGAAAACAATTAAGGGTGACTGAAAATTCAAGGTCACCCTTAACCATATTATTTGATCTGTATTATTTTGTGGCTGCCTCAAGTTTCTTCATTACAGAGAAGATAAACAGGGCAGACAGGAGGCATAGCGCTATCAGGACTGTCCACACTGTCCAAAGAGGTACCCTTTCCCAGAGAAGTCCAGGTATGGATACAAGATAGTTTCCTATAGCTGTTGCTGCAAACCAGCATCCCATCATTGCACCTTTGTATTTAGGAGGTGCAACCTTGGAAACGAAGGAGATTCCCATAGGGGACAGCAGCAGTTCTGCAAATGTAAGCACGAAATATGTTGAAATCAGCCAGTTCGGAGATACCAGAGTGCCGCTGACATTTCCACCAAGCTCCTTAGGAGAGGCAAGTCCCATAGAACCGAATGTAAGGATCAGGAATCCGATGGCTGCGACAAGCATTCCGAGTCCAATCTTGCGTGGTGCAGAAGGTTCCTTGCCTTTTTTTGCAAGTGCTCCGAAGATGGCAAGTGATACAGGTGTAAGAGCTACAACGAAGAATGGATTGAACTGCTGGAAGTCAGAAGGGAGGATTGCAGTAGGTGAAGGCATCTGGCTGTAGAGCAGATATGCTCCAGCCCAAAGTACCAGGGTCGCAATGCCGGAAGTCATCTTGCCTTTTGAAGTTTCTGACTGGAATGTGCTGAACAGAGTGTAGATAGAGATGGCTATCAATGCGAGGCACCAGATGTTGAATCCTATCCTTGTGAATCCGAATGCCTCGTTTGCTGTATAGTCCCTTGCGAACAATGTCATTGTCGCACCGTTCTGGTGGAATGCCATCCAGAAGAATATCACGACAGCGAAGACAAGCATAAGGGCTGTGATGCGGCTCTTTGTCTGCTGCGGGGTAAGTTCCACCTCTGCAGAATTTGCAGCCTTTGCCTGCTTAGAGTTGACATCTGCATGCTTGAACCAAGGACGGCAGCAGAAATATATGAGGACTGAGATTATCAGTGATATGCATGCTACTGCAAATCCGTAGTTGTATGCAGTTGAAAGCTTCTCAATGTAGAATGAGCTGAATGATGCCATGTCCATTCCGGCAGCTCCCTGCATCGGTGCAGCAAGTGATGCGAGCTTGTCTGCATTCTCAGGAGTTATGATTCCGTCCATCATCTGATGTGCAAGGGCCGGGATATTGGCATCATATACAAGGCCGCTCTTGCCGAGGAAGAAGTTGGTGACGGCCTTTGCCATTGACGGCGCAAACATTGCCCCGATGTTGATGGCCATGTAGAACAGGCTGAATGCAGCATCTCTCTTTGAAGAGTATTTCGGGTCGTCATACAGGTTGCCGACCATAACCTGCAGGTTGCCCTTGAACAGGCCCGTGCCTATTGCGATGAGCGCAAGCGCACCGAACATCAGTATCTTTCCTGCAAGATCCGGTGCTGTAGGAATCGCGAGGCACAGGTATCCGAGGAACATTACCCCGATTCCGACCGTTACGCATTTCCCGAATCCAATCTTGTCTGCAAGCATACCTCCGAAAAGTGGCATGAAGTATACTCCTGCAAGGAAAATCGAATAGATCTGTGTGGCAGCGGCTGCGCTGAAACCGAATTTAGCCTGGATGAACAGCAGGAAGATAGCCAGCATCGTGTAATAGCCGAAACGCTCCCCCGTATTCGCAAGCGCGAGGGCGAATAGCCCCTTAGGTTGGTTTTTGAACATTATTTTTGTGTTTAATTAATAGTTTTCTGCAACTCAGTTGCGGACAAAGTTAATAAAAATGCAGTATAATAGAAAATCTCCATTAAAATTGGTATATTTGCGGATATGTGTTTTTAAAAGGGTATGTTTATGAAGATAGGATTCTTTTCTATGATAGCGGCCGTTGCAATACCTGCGCTTGGTGTGGCCGATGACAGGAATTATGAAGGGCAGGACCCGATAGGGACAATATCCTACAGCCTTCCGTCAACTTCCCTCCTTCTTGAGGTTGAGGCGGAGTGTGAGGAGTTCCATGCTGGAGTATATGCGAAATTTGCATCAAAATATCTTGGGATAGATGTCCCGCAGAAAGACGAGAATACATGTCGAATTACCTCTGTGAAAGTTACACCTTATATGGAGGCAGACCATACCGGACGCTATCTGCTGGAGACATCTGGGCAGGGTATGGATCTCTCTTTCCTCCAGCTGACAACGTGCGGGCTTGTCTCTGTCGCTGATAACCGTTTCGGTTCAGAGACTGCGTGGCGTTTCCCCGTCAATGAAAAGACAGGCTCGTTCAATGACGCAATTGTCTCAAACCTTGCATCCGAGGCTGCAACTCTCTACCGCAAGGGAAACGATGCCGGCAGGGTGGCAGTACAGCAGAATGTGATGGTGGCCAAGACGCTGGAGCAGAAGGCGGCGGAGACAGCATCCATTATATTTGGCCTGCGCCAGAAGAGGATGCAGATAATAACTGGGGACACTGATGCAACATACAGCGGTGAGGCCATGGGTGCAGCTGTGGAGGAGATAGCCAGGCTTGAGAAGGAATATATGACAATGTTTACGGGATATTCGGAGACAAGGACGCAGAAGATGACATTTGACATAGTTCCCCAGAAGGACAGGAAAATGTATATTGCGTTCAGGATTTCCGAGACCGCAGGTCTCCTGAATGCTGATGACATTTCCGGAAAGCCTGTCGCACTGGAGATTATCCCGCAGACCGTTGCCGAGCCTCAGGCAGATGCCTTGAAGCCAGGGAAGAAGTCAAAGGATTCCAAATATATAGTATATAGGGTACCGGCAGTCTGTGTCGTGAAGCTGAGTGACGGAAAGAATCTCCTTTTCCAGGGCCGTATGCCTGTCTACCAGTTTGGGATTGATACGACATTGCCATTAAATGCCAGATTGAAGCCTAAGAAATAACATATATAAAATATATAGTCATGACAATCAAAGAACTTAAGCCGGAACTTGTCTGGAAGAATTTCTATGCACTTACCAGGATTCCGCGTCCGTCAAAGCATGAGGAGAAAGTTTCTGAATATCTCTATGAATTTGGAAAATCGCTCGGTCTTGAGACAATAAAGGATGAAATCGGTAATATAATAATAAGGAAGCCTGCAACTCCAGGCATGGAGAATTGCAAAGGAGTGATTCTGCAGGGGCATATGGATATGGTTCCACAGAAGAATGCAGATACAGTGCATGACTTTGAGACGGATCCTATTGAGACGTGGATTGACGGCGAGTGGGTAAAGGCAAAGGGTACAACGCTCGGTGCAGACAATGGAATAGGTGTCGCAATGGCACTTTCTGTGCTGGAGTCCAAGGACTTGAAGCATGGTCCTGTTGAGGTGCTTGTCACTACAGACGAGGAAACAGGAATGACCGGGGCGCGTGCGCTGAAGCCTGGGATACTCAAAGGCGATATCCTTATCAACCTTGATTCAGAGACTGAGGGAGAACTGTATATAGGATGCGCCGGTGGAATGGACGCCACTGCTGAGATTCCGTATTCAGTTGCCCCTGCGGAGGATGGATACGAGGCTTTCCAACTCAATGTCAAGGGACTTAAGGGAGGACATTCCGGAATGGACATTATCCTCTGCCGTGCCAATGCAAATAAGGTCGCCGCAAGGGTGCTTCTTCCGCTTCTCCGTGACTTCGGGGTAAAACTTGTGGATTTTGCAGGTGGGAATATGCGCAATGCCATTCCACGTGAGGCTTTTGCAACTATTCTCGTACCTGCAGGTGCTGTTGCTGACGTGAAGGCCAAGGTTGAGGAGATTGCTGCCATAGTCAAGAAAGAATATGCGGTTACAGATCCTGATGCTGCTGTTTTCCTTGAGGAGACATCTCCAGTAAATGGGTATATCGCTGATGCAGATGCATTGAAGGGTGTCTGTGCAGTGCTTGCATGCCCTGACGGGGTCGAAAGGATGAGCGACCAGATGCCCGGGCTTGTCGAGACTTCCAATAACCTCGCAATAGTGAAGATTGCTGACGGAAAGTTCCAGGTGAAGTCGCTTTTGCGCAGCTCTGTGGATACGGCAAAGGAACTTCTTGCTGAAAAGATGGCTGCCGTGTTTGCCCTGGCTGGCGGAAATGTCGTCTTTGACGGTGCATACAGCGGATGGGCACCGAATGCAGCTTCACCGATTCTCCATGCAATGAAGAGGGTATATGCAGACATGTATGGAAATGAGCCTGCTGTAATGGCGATACATGCCGGACTTGAGTGCGGTATCTTCAGCAGCGCATATCCTGACTGGGACATGGTTTCATGCGGCCCGACAATAATGAGTCCGCATTCTCCTGATGAGAGGGTAAACATTGCCTCAGTCGGGAAGTGCTGGGATTTCCTCCAGGCTGTCCTTGAGAATATTCCTGTGAAATAATTGAGTCAGGATCATCTGACTGAAATTCTCGGGGAGAGTCCGGGTCGAAGCACCTCCTGAAAGTAGTACTGCTTAAGCGTAAAAATCCATTAGGAGTACGGAAAGACAGGATGGCAAGACTGTTGAAGTTACTCCCAAAAGTTGGATGAGTTAAATATTATCCATTTATAGAAAGAGTCCGGTATTGCACCGGACTCTTTCATTTTTACCGGGGCTTGATCCTTTATAGTTGTATCGTTCTACATATTCTTCCGGCTCCTTTTGTGTCTGCCGGCCCCCCCATGTCATTTTCAGGTTTCGTGTTTCTCTGCCTGTTTCTGTGCTTGTCTGATGCTTTTTCTTTCTGTCTTTTCCTGATTTATTTTCTGCCATTCATCAGGTCCTTTTCGTCTGTCTTCCGGTTTCTTTGCCGTTGTGCACTTGAAAAGGTTGCCTGCCGGTATTGGAACAGTTGTGTGCTGTACGGAATAGTTGCTGGTAGATGGTAAAAATCGTTGGATTTTAAAATTTTAATCGCTATATTTGCAGCCCGTTTTGCGGAATTGATTCTTGCAGACGGGTTAATGCTTTAGTAACAATTAATTACAAACAAAATGATCAAACAGTACGAAACCGTTTTCATTGCAACTCCCGTTTTGTCTGAGGCCCAGATGAAGGAAGCGGTAGCAAAGTACACAAGCTTCATCAAGGAGAATGGTGGAGAAGTAGTGTACGAGGAGGACTGGGGTCTCAAGCAGCTTGCTTACCCTATCCAGAAGAAGACTACAGGATTTTATTATCTGATTGAGTTCAAGGCTGACACTCAGTTTATTGACACTCTTGAGACTCAGTACCGCCGTGACGAGCGTATCATGAGGTTCCTTACTTTCGCTATGGACAAGCATGCTGTCGCATACGCAGAGAAGAGAAGGGCTAACAAACAGGCTAAATAAGGAGGACAGAACTATGGCACAGAACAATGAAATCCGTTATCTTAACCCTCCTACAGTAGAGGTTAGAAAGAAGAAATACTGCCGTTTCAAAAAGGCAGGCATCAAATATGTTGACTACAAGGATGCAGAGTTCCTTAAGAAATTCCTGAACGAGCAGGGCAAGATCCTTCCTCGCCGTCTCACCGGAACTTCACTCAAATTCCAGAGGAAAGTCGCACAGGCAGTCAAGAGGGCAAGGCATCTCGCGCTTCTCCCTTACGTAACAGACCTTTTGAAATAAGGAGGACAGCAATATGGAGATTATACTTAAGAAAGATGTGGCTAACGTAGGCCACGCAGACGAAATCGTTGAAGTAAAGACAGGATATGCTGTCAACTACCTTATCCCTCAGGGATTTGCAACTCTTGCAACACCATCTGCAAAGAAGGTTCATGCTGAGAATATCCGCCAGAGGGCTCACAAGGAGGCTAAGCTTCGTTCAGATGCTGAGGCTCTTGCAGCTAAGATAGCAGCTACACCAGTCAAGGTTGCTGTAAAGGTTAGCGAGTCTGGTAAGATCTATGGCTCAGTTACTACTGCACAGATTGCAGAGGCTCTTGTTGCTGCAGGCGTAGAGGTTGACAAGAAAGATATCACTTTCGTTGCAGAGGCAAAGGAGCTTGGAACTTACGAGGCTACTGTAAAGTGCTACAAGGATATCAAGGGAACAGTTTCAGTTGAGGTTATCGCTGAGTAATATTTCCCACGTTACATATGATAGAGGACTGGCCATTGGTCAGTCCTCTATTTTTTGCTCGCCTTATTTTTCTCTGCTTGATGTCATCCTTGTTTCTTTTCTTCCCCAGAGGACTCAGATTCCACGGTAGGGGCTGAATCCTTGTATTTGAAACGTCTGATCTTGGAAGTGGCTGTCTTCTCGAAAGGTTCTTTCATCACCTCTACAGAATTGATCTTTGAAGTCTTGTTCACATTCTTGTTGACCTTTTTCATCAGGGCATCCTTGAAACTGTCAAGCTTCTCATAGATCTTGTCCTCGCTCTCCTTGTCCCAGTCTATGATATTCTCGTCAAGCTGCACGAGGGCGACAAGATGCCCGTTGCGCTCGACAACGATTGACTCGTTTACTCCTTCGACATTGTTTATTACATTTTCAATCTCCTCAGGGTAGATGTTTTCTCCAGACGGTCCGAGAATCATGTTGTTCTTGCGTCCCTTGATGAAGAAACGTCCTTTTTCATCCTGTATTGCAAGGTCACTTGTGCGGAACCATTCGTCTTCCGTGAATACACTCTTTGTCCTTTTCGGGTCCTTGTAGTATCCGAGCATCACGTTGTCTCCCTTTGCTACAATCTCTCCTTCTCCTGTCTCTGGATTCACGTCATGCAGCTTAAGCTTGACACCCTTTACCGGATATCCGATAGAACCTGGTGTCCTTCCTTTTTTCATGGCATAGCTCAGCAGCGGTGATGTTTCGGTTAATCCGTATCCGATTGCGTATGGGAAGCCGGCTTTCAACAGGAAGGCCTCCACTTCGCTGTCCATCTTTGCCCCTCCGATGCCGAAGAATGTCAGATGTCCACCGAACGTACTTTTCAGTTTCAGACCTATAATCTTGCACATCAGCCCGTTCATGTGTGTATTCATCCATGTCAGTGTACGGCTCTTCTGTATAGTCGGCAGAATGCTGGACTTGTATACCTTCTCTATTATGAGAGGTACGGAAAGCATGGTTGTAGGCTTGACTGTCTTCAGGGCCTTCATCAGTATGGATGCTACAGGAGGCTTGGACAGGTAATATACGCAGGCTCCGCAATACATCGGGTAGAGCATGCAGATTGTCATCTCAAGCGTATGTGCCATAGGCAGTATTGACAGCCATCTGTCCTTCTGCGTCCTCTTGCAGGTATGGTAGCTTGATATGACATTGGACATCAGGTTCCTGTGGCTGAGTACAACACCTTTTGCGCTTCCGGTTGTGCCTGAAGTGTAGATTATTGTCGCGATGTCATCCGGCATCGGCAGGCTGACCTTTCCGTCGCATGTGAATTTTTCATCGTCTGCCTTTATGACATCGAACGTGTCAATGTCTATTACCAAGGTAAGCCTGTCCATGCACTCCTGGCTGAGTTTGGGCAGAAGGCGTTCAGAGACGAATATTACCTTGCTCTCTGAATGCCTGAGAATATTTGTAACCTCATTTTCGGAACTGTCAGGCAGAATCGGTATTGCAATTCTTCCGAAAGGTACTGTGCTGAAAAATGCAACGGACCAGTTCGGCATGCTCTGGGACAGTATTGCAACCTTGTCACCGGCTCCGATTCCATATTGTGTCAGTTTCTTCGAAAGCCCGTCGCATTTTTTCCGGAATTCACCGAAAGTGTATCCTCCATCCTTGCTGTCGGCCCATCTTGTGAACGGATTCTTCTCGAATATGACAGTTGAATATTCATAGAGCTTTGCGAGGGTATCAAGGTTCTTCTCCCTGAGTTTCTGCACGCGTCTGTAAAAATAATTCATCAGTTTACTTTTTAATGTGTAATGTAGTTCTCCGGATGCTTCCCTGTAAGGTGCATCTCCTCATACATCTTCTGGATACGCTCCATGTCAGCCTTCGGGTCGTCTGTAAGCTCGACCTTACGGTCTATGCCGACGCGCTTTGTACCCCAGTCGAAATAGCATAGATATACAGGAACTCCGGTCTCCTTTGCAATCAGGTGAAATCCGGTCTTCCACTTCTTGACTGGCTTGCGTGTCCCTTCAGGGGCTATCGCAAGGTGGAAATTTTCCCTTTTATCCATTTCCCGGATGACACTTCTCACTACTGAAGAAGGGCTTTTCCTGTCAACTGGTATCCCTCCCATCTTGCGGATAATCGGCCCGAGAGGCCATTTGAAGAATTCCTTCTTTACCATGCAGAGGGCATCACCACCTACAGCCTGGTAGAACAGGTATGCAATGACGAAATCCCATGCCGAGGTATGCGGGACACCGAGAAGTATGCATTTCTTGTCAGGTGCGGTACCCCCTACAGGAGTCCAGCCCCAGATGTTCACCAATATGAACTTACAGAATTTTCTCCACATTGCTTTCTGAAATTGATTAGATGTTTACATCCTCCAGTTCCTCCTCGCTCCTGAGGTTCTGACGGATAAAGTTCTGTCTGTCTATAGTATTGTCTCCCATGTAGAATTCGAGCAGCTCTGCAATGCTTTCCTCGTCGCTGAGCTTGACTGGATCAAGCCTCATGTCCTCTCCGATGAAATGGACGAACTCGTCTGACGAAATTTCTCCAAGGCCTTTGAACCTTGTGACTTCAACACCGCTCTTTATTTTCTTTATGGCTTCCTCCTTCTCTTCAGGGGAGTAGCAGTAGTATGTTGTCTTCTTGTTCCTTACCCTGAACAGAGGGGTCTGCAGGATGTGTACATGTCCCCTGCGGACAAGGTCAGGATAATATTTCAGGAAGAATGTCAGCACGAGCATACGGATGTGCATGCCGTCGTTATCGGCATCGGTTGCCACGATGATATTGTTGTAGCGGAGGTTGTCCATATCATCCTCCACTCCAAGGGCTGAGATAAGGAGGTTAAGTTCCTCGTTCTCTGCCACTTTCTTGCGGCTCTCCTTATAGCAGTTGATAGGTTTTCCCCTGAGGCTGAACACAGCCTGGTAATTTGCGTTGCGTACCTTGGTGATGGTTCCGCTCGCAGAGTCTCCCTCTGTGATGAACACGCTTGTAAGTTCAGGCTCGTTCTGCCTGTCCTTTGACACCTTGTCATTATAGTGGACCCTGCAGTCGCGCAGCTTCTTGTTGTACACATTGGTACGCTTGTTCCTCTCCCTTGTCTTCTTCTGGATTCCGGAGATTTCCTTGCGTTCCTTCTCGGATGCCACAATCTTGTCCTGGATTGCAGCTGCAACATCCTTGTGGATATGCAGATAGTTGTCCAGGTTTGTCTTTATGAAGTCATTGATGAAGCTCCTGATTGTCGGGCCTACGTCATGGAGTGTCTGGCCGTCCTTCTGTATGTTCTTCTCCCAAAGGTATGTTGAACCGAGCTTGATTTTGGTCTGGGACTCGAAATGGGGCTCCTGTATCTGTATACTGACTGCACCGACAACTCCCTGGCGGATGTCTTCAGGGGCATAGTCCTTCTTGTAGAACTCCTTAAGTGTCTTTGCAATGGCCTCCCTGAATGCAGCCAGGTGGGTTCCACCGTCACGGGTGTTCTGTCCGTTGACGAATGACAGGATATTCTCCCCATAGCTTCCTCCATGCGTAAGGACAATCTCTATGTCCTTTCCCTCCAGATGTATCGGCTGATACAGAGGCTCCTCTGACATGGAGTCGTTGATAAGGTCGAGAAGACCTTTGTCTGACTTGTAGACCGTACCGTTTAGATTAAGGCTCAGGCCTCTTTTCAGATATGCATAGTTCTTTATCAGCGGTTCCACATATTCCATGTTGTATGCGAATGTGTCGCTGAACATTTCTGTATCTGCAGTAAACCTTACGAAAGTGCCGTTCCTTTCCTTTGTCTCCCTTTGACCGGAGTCAAGCAGGATGCCTTTTGAATAATGCGCAAATGAACTCTTTCCGTCACGGAACGATTCCACATAGAAATCCTGCGAAAGTGCATTCACCGCCTTGGTACCCACACCGTTCAGTCCTACGGACTTCTGGAAGGACTCATCGTCGAATTTACCTCCGGTATTCAGCTTGCTTGTCACATCCACGACCTTGCCCAAAGGAATCCCTCGTCCGAAATCCCTGACTGTTACAGTCTTGTCCTGTATGGTGATGTTGATTACCTTTCCGAATCCTGAAGTGAATTCATCTATGGAGTTGTCCACAACCTCTTTCAGCAGTACATATATGCCATCACTCGGGTTGTCTCCGTTTCCAAGCCTCCCGATATACATTCCTGCCCTTCTGCGGATGTGCTCATTCCATTCCAGTGTCTGGATATTGTCTTCAGTGTAATTTATAGTTCCCTCTGCCATAATTTAAGCGCATATCCTGCAAAGGTAACAAAAAAATACATATTTTTGCCGGCGAATAAGATTTAATGACCAACTATTGCATTATGAAATTACTTGTAAATCATTTGATGGCATGTCTTTTCTGCACTTTTCCGTGCTGTTTCAGCCTTGGAGCGCAGACCTATATAAGATATGTCAATCCGCAGGATCTGGATTCGAGGATAGTCTATTCCGACAGCGTCCTCACCTCTATCCAGCTGCCGGTAAATGTGGCAAAACTTTCTGATTATCCGCCTGTCAATGCCGCTGCACAGGAACTTGCAAAGGTCCTGGAGGACCCGGACAAGTCACTGCTACAGGTCTGGATATGCGGAAGTTCATCTCCGGACGGCCTGTTTGGCGAAAACACATCGCTTGCAAGGGAAAGGACCGGTGAAGCTGCCGCGTATATCCGTGAGATTATGGATATACCGGAGTCTATGATACATGCGGAGAGCCTTGATGAGGACTGGAACCGCCTTGCTGAGCTCATCGCTGAATCTGATATGCCGTACAGGGATGAAATCCTCCGCATAATATCGGAAGAGGAGTGGGGGGCACGGAAGGAGGCTTTGCGCAGCCTTGACAACGGCAGGGCCTGGGAAATCCTCAACAATGACTTCTTCCCTCTGCTCAGGTGCGTCAGGTTTGCCATTTTCTGCAAATGGGACTCGTCAAAGCCATACCTGACAGCCCCGGAACCTGAGTACTGCATTGAGTGCACTGTACCGGGAAATGCGCCAGCTGTCAGGATGAAGCCTGCAAAGGATACCGTATATATACATGATACTGTCTATGTGAATAATACCTTGCATGTTATTACGGAGCCTGAGCCTGACTGCACGGCAGATACGGCAGGGGACATGTCAAATGCTGGCCGGGACCGGATGCCGGTGCGGCAGCGTGAAAGGAAATATTGGGATACTCCATGGATGATGGGAATCAAGACCAATGTCCTTGCAGACGCAGTTGTCCTTCCTGATATAGCGGTTGAGATCCAGCTTGCAGAGCATTTCTCGTTTGAGCTGATGGGGACGTATACAAGAAAAAACATTTTCTATCCGGACAGGAATACAAATGTCTATGGCATTTCCCCGGAGGTGAGGTACTGGATGAATGACGCGATGCACAAAGGACATTTTTTCGGGGTGCATGCGAATCTCCTGTGGTATACCACAAGATGGAGCGGCGGTTTGCTTTACCAGAATTTCGGAATGGATCCGGAGAAGGCCGGCAACGAGCGTCCTGCATGGTCGGTAGGTGCAACTTACGGATACAACCTGCGCCTTGACAGGAAAGACCATTGGGGAATAGAGTTCCTGCTTGGAATAGGCTATGGACAGTACCGTCAGCAGATAGCGGAATGGAGTGATGAACATCAGAAATGGTTTGCGAAGGGTGCACCTGAGGACAAGTCGTATATAGGTGTAACCAAGGTTGGCATAAACCTTTGCTACAGGTTTTCCGTACGCCGGGTGAGACGTGCCGAGTAATGTCATTGCTGTCTTCCGGACATGGTTGCCGTATTGGCAAAACAGCCTTTAATGGCAATAAATGTGCCCATTTGGATAAAGTTTCAAAAAAATGCGTACATTTGCCGGAATATTTTTAATTTCTTAACCAAACAAAAATGAGACGTCTAAGATTAGTTCCAGCATTACTGGTGATCTTGTTGTCCGCATGTAATGAAAAGCTGATTATGCCTTCTCCTGTTGATGAAAGCACACAGGCAGGTGAGGTCGTTGTCAGTCTTTCTTCTGATTTCCATGATGTTACCCTCAAATCTGTTGAGGAGGAAGTGGATTTGGACAACTTCTGGATTGAAATCTTCAACTCAAGGAAGATCAGGCTCTATAGCCAGCAGTACAGTTCCGCAAAGGATGCGGTAATCAAGCTCAATACCGGTGAGTACCGTCTTCTCGCGAAGCTCGGTGATTCTCTCGGTGTCGGCTTCGACAAGCCTTTCTATATGGCTGACGAGCCGTTTACTGTCCATGGCCAGACAAAGGAGACAGTAAAGGCTGTTGCACGCCTTGCAAATGTCAAGGCTGCCGTGACATACGGTGAGAATATCGCCAATTTCTACCCGGAGGGATATTATGCAGTCATAAGGCATAATACTATCAAGGGCAAGTCGCTTAAATTCCTCCAGACAGAGACACGTGCAGGATATATACCTGCCGGTAAGCTTGTACTTGAGGTCTATGCAAAGATTGATGGTTCATGGAGATATTTCGCTGCGCCTGCAGAGGAATACAGTCCCAATGACTTCGTTACCTTCAAGGTGGATGTAGACCCTGATATAAAGGGAAGCCTTATGCTAAACATAAAGGTTGACAACTCTGTAGAAACAATAGAAAAGAATGTGGAGATTTCTCCTGATGCGCTTTCGGCTGAGGCTCCTTATATAGTGGCTGCTGAGTTTGACGGGAATGACAGCTATTATATATATGAAGGTGCGGAATCCGTTTCTGCAGACAATGTGTCATTCTCATATTCAGCCAAGGCCGGAATCCAGTCTTGCGTGCTTGAGATTGAGTCTGAATATCTTGCGGGCCTTGGAGTTCCTGCATCTGTGGATTTTGCAAGCCTCTCGGATGCATCTGTGCTCGAAAAGGCAGGATTCTTCTGGGCTTCAAGCACAACAGTGGGAGTCATTGACCTTTCAGGTATACTTTCCGGAATCGCAAGGAATTCTGTATATGAGTCAAAGGACACTCCGGCAGCCAAATTCACCCTTACAGTTACAGACAGCAGGGGAAAGGAGGCGCAGCAGACAGCATATATAAAATTGTATCCTGATGCAAAGGCTTCTGTGGATATTGCCGGCTATAATGTATGGGCAAAGAGAATTGTCAGTCCGGGAATATCTGTCCATAAAGGCAATCTGGACAAGTTTGCCCTTGAATACAGCTCTGACGGTATATCATGGACTGCTGTTGAGCATGTCTCATCTTCCGGCCGGGAAATCGTACTGGCTGACCTTTCTGGTCTGGAGCCTGACACTGAATATCAGTTCCGTGCAATGTATGATGGCTGGTTTGTCGCTTCAGATGTGTCTAAGGCAAGGACTGAAGCTGCTGCACAGGTCGGAAATGCCGGGTTTGAGGAGTGGACGACCGAATCTTTTGCATATAAGGTCACTGCCCAGAGCGGTAGAAGTGTAGACTGGTATCTTCCGTGGACCAATGGCGGTACGGACCAATGGTGGGCTGTGAACAGCAAGAAGACAATGAGGGATGAATGTTCCGGAACGGCTTTAGGAATCGGCAGCAATTTCAACTATAAGAATTTTCCTGCTGTCTCATATTATGACGGGAACAGCCGTGCTGCCCAGTTAGCTACAGTATGTACAGGAAAGTCAGCAACATCTACCAGTCCAGGAAGTATAAGTGTCAAGACTGCAGCAGGTGAAATATGGATAGGAACAGCAACTGACGGAGGAGACCATGAGACAAATGGACATGCCTTCGCAAGCCGTCCTGCAAAACTGTCTTTCTGGTATCAGTATCTTCCTTACAGTGGCGAGAGCTTTAATATGTATGTGGAACTGAAAGATGCAGAAGGCAATGTCATCGCATCCGGAGAAATTACAGACGGGCAGGAAGAATCAGCAGGAAAGGTTATTGACATTCCTCTCGCATATAGTGCTACAGACAGGAAGGCAGCATCAATCTATATGTGCTTCAAGTCTTCCACTGCCTCCTCTCCATCATGGCAGAGGGCCAATATCGTGATGCCTGGCGGCAATGAAGCTGCACTGGTCGGATCAATATTGAGGATAGACGACATCGAACTTATCTATGAATAATGAAAATGATACAACAATGAAAAAGATACTTTATACTATATTGGCTGCTGTACTTGCCGTATTTACCGGCTGTAACGAAAAGATTATCGAGAACCGGGGGGAAGGCTCGCTCTCTTTCGACCTTTCCTATGGCGGAGACTATATCATTGTCAAGTCAGACGCGGGAAGCGTGTCTGTTGATGATTTCAGGATTTCAATAACAAGGCCGGCTGACGGCTGGAGCAAGGTATTTGACCGCTATGCAGATGTTCCTGCAATCCTTGACCTCAGTGCCGGGAAATATGTGGTAGAAGCAGTCTCTGCAGAGGATGTTGCTGCTGCATTTGACTATCCAGTATATGGCGGCTCAAAAGAATTTGACATTGTGGCCGGACAGGTGACCGCTGTCCAGCTGACATGCTCGCTCCAGAATATGAAGGTCACACTTAACCCTTCAGAGAATTTCCTCAATGAACTTTCCGCATTCACAGTCACAATCTCAAACGGTGAAGGCTCACTTGTATGGAACAAGGATAACTGGGAGCTGGCAGGATATTTTTCTGTCGCACCTTTGCACATCCATGTTGACGGATACCGTGAAACAGATGCTTCAGAGGCTTCTTTCGATGGTGATATTGTCAATGTCGCAGCAAAGGACCACCATATCATTAACCTTGACGCAAAGACTACTGGTTCAGCTGCAATAGAGCTTGAAGTTGACTATTCTACAAATGACAAAGACCAGGACATAACAATCCCTGGTTTCGGAGAGACACCTGTCGAAGGACCTGGGCAGCCGGTCGAGCCAGTTGATCCTGTGGAACCGGTTGACCCGGTGGAGCCGGAGAATGTTCCGTCGCTTGTATGGGATGCAAATCCGTCATTCGAGACCAGGACAATAACTTCAGACTTGACTGTAGACCTCGTTGTCAAGGCTCCGAATAAGGTTGCCCAGTTCAAGGTCAATGTCAGTGACAATTTCAAGCCGTTGATTGCAGCGATCAATAACGGCAATGCAGAGCTTGACCTTATCTACGGTGCAGAAGAGACACTTGACATGCTCTCAGGAGTCGGGATGAAGACTAAAGATGAACTTAGAGGGCAGACCTCAGTTGACTTTGACCTGACACAGCTTATCGTCGGCATGCTGTGGGAGGTAGCAAAAGTTGATTTTGCAGGGCAGGATGTAGTCTTTACATTGTATGTGGAAGACGAGGCCGGCAAGTCAATGGAAAAGGCCCTTACATTCCATATTGAATAGTGACTCTTAAACAGGAAACAGGTAATGAAAAGACATATAATTGACATATTGGCGGCGTCGCTTGCCTTGCTGTCGGTTGCTTCCTGCAATGAGAAGTCAATTGACAGTGAAGGGACAGGCTGCCTCGCTGTCGGCATGCTGCAGGATGACAAGGTTATCCTCAAGTCAGTCGAGGCACCGTCAGATGATATGACATTTGCCATATCTGTCTACAGGGGTGATGAACTTGTCGCTTCACGTGATGATCACCGTACACTTACTTCTGATGACCCGATAGAGATAGCGGCGGGAGCCTACAGGGTTGTGGCCGTTTCCGGTGATGAGGGGACAGAGGCTGCATTCGATGCCCCTTTCTACAGCGGTGAGACAGATGTGAATATCCTTCCTCAGAGACTCAATTATGCTGATATTGTGGCCACACTTTCAAATGTGATGGTGACAGTGTCATTCGACAGCTCAATAACAGACGAGTTTACCGGGTATTCTGTCCTTGTAAGCAATTCATCTGACAATGGACTGAATTTCAGCAAGGAAGACGGTACACTTGACAAGACAGGATATCTCAGGGCAGACGGTACATTGAAATGGACATTGACCCTTGTCAATTCAGACGGGGAGGAGTTCGTGATGAAGGATACATATACTGATGTCAAGGCACAGCAGCATTACGCGCTCAAATTTGCTGTCGGTGAGAAGACAGATGACACTGGCTACGGTGCTTTCAAGCTGATTGTTGACGACAGCATGACAGAGAAGGAATATGACCTTGTCCTTGACTTTGACAATTCTTCGCTTCCGCAGATTACTACAAACGAGGGCTTTGAACTTGTTGCCCAGAACTATATCACTGTCGGCAACAATGACAGCAGGATATTTAATTTTGAGGCATCCAAAGGAATCAGGAGCCTTGTGATTACAGGCGATGATGCAGTCATGTCAAAGGTTGCTGCATGGAATGAACTTGTTGATGCCGATGATTCCATGATTTCTGCACTTGCCGCGAAAGGAATCAAGGCTTCTTCAGTTGCATACGGCTCATTGTCCGCTTCTGTTGACGTTACTGACTTTATTGCTTCCCTTGGACTTGGTGAGTATAGCATGTCGTTCCTTCTCTATGACATCAAGGGGCATCTTGCCAAAGTTGACTTCAACTTTACTGTAATATCAGATGTCGATGCTGATATCGTCTCAGCTGCTCCATGGGCCAAGTTCGTGGTTGTTGAAGGAAAATGGTTTGCCCAGGATGCACCGGCAGGATTGACATTCAGCTACAGGAAGGCTTCCGATGCAGACTGGACTTCAATACCGGAGACAAATGTGGAGATGAATGTTGCCTCAAGGACATATTCTGCTGTAATCTCTTCACTTGATGCTGAGACCACATACCAGGTAAGGGCAATATCGGCAAAGGATACAGAGACACGCTATATAGAATTTACCACAGAACCGGCACAGGTCCTTTACAATATGGGATTTGATGACTGGTGGCAGGACAGCGGTGCCTGGTATCCATATCTCCAGGATGCACAGAATCCGACATGGGATACAGCAAACGGGGGTACAAAGATGTTGAGCCTGTATCCTACAACACCGGAGTCAGAGCATCTTGCAGTTGCTGGTGAAGGAAAGAGGGCAGCACGCCTTGAAAGTGCATACAAGATGAAATTTGCTGCCGGCAATATCTATACAGGAAAATTCGGTAAGGTAATCTTAAGTCCTATGGGTGCATCACTGGATTGGGGAGTTGAATTCTCTTCAAGGCCTGTTGCCCTGAAAGGATATTATGACTATAGTCCTGCTGCTGTCAACTACACAAACAGTCCGTATGACTATATGAAGGGACAAGATGACATTGCACAGATACAGGTTATCCTGACAGACTGGGATGCTCCGTTCAATGTCGATACAGGAAACAAGCGTTTTGTAGATGTACAGAATGACCCTGCGATCATAGCTTATGGTACTATGGACTGCAACCGTACCGACGGTTATGTAGAGTTTACCATACCGATTGTCTACCGTGATGTGACAAGGACACCTAAGTATATCGTCGTTGTCGGGGCAGCCAGCAAATACGGTGATTACTTTACAGGAGGAGTTGGCAGCTTGCTCTATCTGGACGAGTTCTCGTTCGAGTATGACCTTGCCAGCCTGACTCCGGAACAGGCAAATCAAGTTAACTATAAATAGACCTGATGAAGAAAATCTTTTTGACAGCCTTATTGGCATCAATGACTTTTATGGCGTTCGCCGGCTCCCGTGAAGACGGGGCCGGTGAGCCTTTTGACAGGGGGATAGGAAAGGCCAATGCCTGCTTTATACCCAAGGGAACGGTAGGATGCGGACTCTCTGTGTCCTACAACAACTACAGTATCGGAAACGCATCGGATGATGCCGGCTACAAGATGCTGTTCTCGCTGCTCGACGGTGTACATGCAAACCTGAATTCATTCGGTATTTCTCCGTATGTTTCGTATTTCTTTGCAAACAACCTTTCTGTCGGCCTGAGGTTCGACTATGAGAAGTCCGGATTCAATCTTGGCAATATAGACCTTGCCTTGAGTGATGACCTGGCTTTTTCTGTGAACGACCTCAATTACATAAAGCAAGGCTATTCAGGCGCAATTGCACTGAGAAACTATATGCCTATTGCCAACAGCCGCAGGTTTGCGATATTTGCAGAGGTCAGTGCTGCAGGTACATACGCACAGTCAGAGTCATACAGGCATGAAGGCGAGAACAAGTTCGGGACATATTCCGACATCTACAAGCTTTCACTCGGCATAGTGCCTGGAGTTGTCTGCTTCATGACAAATGAAGCTGCATTGGAAGTGTCTGTAGGTGTGCTTGGCTTCGACTACCAGAAGACCGTGCAGACGACTAACCAGGTTGAAAAAAGTGTAATGGAGAACAGCAATGCCAACTTCAAGATAAATCTGCTGTCTATCAAGATTGGCATGTCTTTCTATATACTGACAGGAAAACACAGAAAGAACAGGGTATGATGGGACGTTTTGTCAGATATATATCATTTCTTGTGGCAGTGGTGCCATTGATTTCATCGTGCCTGTTCGAGAATGATCTCTCGTATCCGATTGTGCCCGGCCTTATTACAGAATTTGCCGTCGAGGGCCAGAAATCTGTTGAAATAGATGCCGGCAGGCGTGAGGTGAAGGTGCTCTTGGGAGAAACTGCGGACATTGCTGATGTGAAGATAGAGAAATTTACCGTAAGTGACGAGGCTGAGGTTGATGGGGGAATTCCCGGAAGCCTTGACCTTACATCTCCGGTACAGTTTACATTGAAGACCTATCAGAAGTATGTCTGGACAATTTCAGCGGAGCAGCCGATTGCACGCTATATAGAAGTCGACAACCAGGCCGGGGAGACAGAATTCAATCTGAGGGAAAAGATTGCAATAGTCTATGTGACAGCAGGACAGAAACTTTCAAAGGTGCGCTTCAATGCCATGAAACTGGAGCCGGAAGGTTCGGAAATCCTTTCTACAACAGGAAAGACAAGCGTTGATTTTACACTGGTGGAGGAGACCCTTGACTGCCGTTTCCCTATGACGCTTGACTGTGTCCTTGACAGGACATTCGATGTCAGGCTTTCTGACGGGGAAAATGTCAGATGGACTGTAAAGGTAATACAGAAGGTTGTAAACGAGGAAATTACTTCCGTCAATCCGAGATGCTACCATGCATTGGTCCGTGCGACTTTCAACGGTCATGGAAATCCTGCTATTGAGTATAGGAAAGCATCTTCAGATGTCTGGGAGAGAGCAGAGTCAACAGTATCAGGGGTAGGTATCTCAGCCGACATTACGGGACTTGACCCGGAGACGGAATATGTTGTACGGGTAGTGTCAGGAGACGAGGCAAGTGCGGAGTATCCGTTTACTACGGAGACTCCTGCCCAGCTTTCAAACATGAGTTTTGACGACTGGTGGAATGCCAATGAAGGAGGGTCGAAATCACTTTGGTATCCTTATGCGGAAAACGCTGCGGAAAAGGTCTGGGACTCGGCCAACAAGGCAACGTCTTCATTTATAGGCTCGTCTACAATGCCTGAGGATGTAATCAAGGTAAAGGGCAGGGCAGTGAGGATGGAAAGCAAGAATGCTGTAATTGCTTTTGCCGCCGGCAACATCTATACAGGTAAATTCAACAGGATATATGGAATGGGGGCAGACCTGGACTGGGGTGTCCCTTTCACATCACGTCCTTATTCACTTAAAGGATGGTATAACTATACTCCTGCTACAATAGACAAGGTCAAGGCTCCATACGAAGACATGCTTGGCTCTACAGACAGATGCCAGGTACAGGTGTTCCTGACTGATTGGGATGCTCCTTTCAACGTCAATACGGCAGAAGGAAAACTTGTAGATTTCGAAAAGGACGCGCATATAATTGCATACGGTAAACTGGAGACGGATGAATATACCGGAGGCTGGAAAGAGTTCGAGGTAAAGCTTGATTACCGTGATACACAGAGGATACCGAAATATGTGGTGATAACATGCTGTGCAAGCTATCTCGGTGACTATTTTACCGGAGGCATAGGCAGTCTTCTTTATATAGATGAATTTGAGTTTGTATATGAATAGGGCATCTGTTATTATAGGAAAATGTTTTGTGGCATGGCTGTCATTGTGCCTTGCCGCTTCATGTACAGGTAAATTTGTACCAGACACGCAGGCGGATTCCGGATATGGATATATTGGTTTTGACTTGCGTACAGATGATGACATGGTGGTTGTCCCGATTGGAAAATCAGTGCCGGATGACCAGCTTGCATCCTATACGATAGAGATTGTGGACAAGGAAACCTCCACTATGGTCAGGACCATGAAATATGGAGATGTGATGTCGTCACCAATAGCAATTGCTCCAGGTTCATACCGTGTCTATGCAGAGAACTGCACAGCGCAGGATGCGGAGCATGGCAATGGGTGCATGCGTATGGCAGGGGAGTATGCAAGGGACCTTGACATTGATGTCGATGAGGTGAGATCTGTACGGATAAACTGCTCAGTTGCCAATGCCAAATTGTCCGTCTCTTTTTCAGAGCCTTTCCTTGAGGAGGTTGAAAGCTATACAATGCTCCTTGAAGATGACGGACGTACAATCACGGTTGATTCATCCAGCCAGTATGCCGAATCCTGGTGGAATATCGGCATGGATGGTAAAAGGTTCGTCCAGTACAGGCTGGAGGCTTTCCGCAGAGGGGTTGGGGAGCCGGCTGTATTTACGGGTGCGTTTGAACTTGAAAAGGCTGTATGGCTCAAGGTGAATGTCACCAGGGAGAGTCAGACTGAAAGTTCAAGCCAGCGCATCTCCTTTTCTTCTGTAAGGGAGATTATTTCACCGATACGTTCAGAGGCTTTCTGAAGCTCTCCGTATGATAGGCTGCCGCTGTTGAGGGATTCCTCGATAGCGGCTTTTTCATTGTTCAGTGCCTTGAGCTCCTTCTCTATCTGCTCCAGTTCGCGCTGCTCCTTGTATGTCAGCTTTTTCGGCTTCTGGCCTCCTGATGCAGTCATGGCTGTGTCTGACTGCTTTCCTGCTGGCTCCATGGCCTTTTTTGCCGCGCGTCCGGCTGCCGCCTTTTCTCCTGCCCTCTCCTTTGCACGCTGCTGTGCCTCGTATTCCTTTATGAATTCCCTGTATTCGCTGTAGGTGCCGACAAAGTCCTTTACCACGCCGTTTCCGCAGAAAATGAACAGATGGTCAACGAGCTTGTCAAGGAAATGCCTGTCGTGAGAGACAATTATCAATGTCCCGTTGAACTCCTTAAGATATTCCTCTAAAATGTTCAGTGTGACTATGTCAAGGTCATTGGTCGGTTCATCGAGGATGAGCAGGTTTGGCTGCTTCATCAATATGGTGAGCAGATATAGCCTGCGTTTCTCGCCTCCGCTGAGCTTCTCTACCTTATTGTTGAGCATTTCATGGGGAAAGAGGAAACGTCCGAGCAGCCTGGTGTCATTCACGATGTCAAGGACAGTGTCTTCCGGATTGAATTCCATTCCTTTCTGGTGGTAGTATCCTATCTGCAGTGATTCTCCGCGCTCTATTGCTCCTGTCAGAAGACCTTTGCCTATGTTTCCTGCATTATCTGCATATTCTGCTGAATATTTCTCCGGATCTGTACATACCATATCGTCCGTATAGTTCCCTGTCAGCAGGTTGATGAATGTTGATTTTCCTGCTCCGTTGCCTCCGACGATACCGACTTTCTCATATCTCTGGAAATTGTATGTGAAATGGTCAAGATAGCATTTGTCACCGTAGCGGAAGCTTACATCCTTGCAGTTGATTATCTTTGTGCCGAGCCTTGCGCTTCCCTGGACATCCGAAAGTGAAATCTGCTTCTGGCTATAAGTCTGCTCCGACCTGTTTTTCAGCTCGTAGAACGCATTTATCCTGTAGCGTGCCTTCCCTGTCCTCGCACAAGGGGTGCTGCGCATCCATTCAAGTTCCCTTCGGAGTATATTTCGTACCTTGTCTGTCTCTGCATTATAATTGGTAATCCTTTCCTCGCGCTTTTCAAGGTAGTTCATGTAGTTTCCACGGTATGTGTACACAGCTCCATGGTCCATCTCCATTATTATGTTGCAGACATTGTCAAGGAAATACCTGTCATGCGTAACCATCAGCAATGTGCAACGTGAACGTCCGAGATAACCCTCCAGAAATTCAATCGCATCTATGTCAAGGTGGTTTGTCGGCTCATCCATTATAAAGAAGTCAGCCTCGGAGGACAGCATTTCCGCCAAGGCTACCCTCTTGATCTCTCCGCCTGACAGCTCTTTCATCTTCTGCCCGTAGTCGGTCAGCTTGAATCCAGTGAGGAACTGCCTGACGCGTCTCTCGTACTCCCATAGATGCTCTTCGTCAAGATGGCTTGTGTATGCTGTGCTATGCGCCATTATCTGGTCGAATATCCCCATCTCAGGGTCAAATGCATATTCCTGCTCCAGGAATGCAATCCTGATGTCTTTCAGGAAAAGTATCTTTCCGCCTGAGTCGGACTTGTCCTTTCCTGCCAGGATTCTCATCAGTGATGTCTTGCCTGTGCCGTTCGGGGCTATCAGTGCAATCTTGTCGCCCTCATTTATGTTGAATCCGATGTGCTCAAACAGCACTTTCGGACCGTATGACTTCGATATGTTCTCTATTTGAAGATAACTTGCCATCTTTCCTGTCTTTTCCCTTTGTCCTTCTCTTGTCTTTGTCCCCGTCATGCCTGCCTGTCTCCGTTTTGGAAGCTGGCCATAGGCATGGCATTGCTGACCTGATTGTTCTATTGTCGACTGTTCCGCTTTATCAGGATGCTACCTGAAGAAACGGTCTACTTCTTTCACCGCCTCAGGCAGTGCAAAGACTGCCACACGGTCGTATGCCTTGATTTCGGAGTCACCTACTGCGATGAATGAGTCGTTGCCCCTGATGACGCCTCCTATAATCGCGTTGGCCGGGAATCCCATATCCTTGAGCTTTCCCCTGGTAATCTGGCTGTTCGGCGCAACTATAAACTCTATTACCTCTGCATTGGTGCCGCTCATGTATTTGATGAAGCGTACCTTGTTGCTCAATGTGAACTTGAATATACGTCCTGCAGTTATCAGTTTCTTGTTGATGACTGCATCCACGCCCATGCTTTCGGCAAGACGGATATACTCGATGTTCTCGACTTCCGCTATCGTCCTGCTGATTCCGAGTCTCTTTGCTGCTACGCATGCCAGGATATTGGTTTCAGTACTGCTTGTCACAGCCACAAATGCATCATAGTCCTTGATGGATTCCTCGATAAGCAGGTCTGAATTCCTGCCGTCGCCATTGACAACTATGACATTGCTTCCGAGCCTTTCCGAAAGTTCAAGGCATTTTTCCTTGTTCATCTCGACAATCTTTATCGAGTCAAGCTCCTTGCCCATAAGCTTTGCTACCATCTCCCCGATAGGGCCACCTCCGAGAATCATCAGGTTCTTGACCTCAATCTGGCTTTTGCCGATATATTTCATCAGTGAATCTATGCCTTCGCGCTTGGAGATGATGAATACCAGGTCGTGGTATTTGAACCTTGTGTCGGGTTTGGGGATGATAGTCTCGCTGTTCCTGGAGATTGCAACAACCCTGAACTGGAGTTCCTCGCTTGTCGCAATTCCGCTGAAATCTATAAGTCTCCTGTCTATGAGAGGGGACTCCTCATCCAGCTTGAATACTGCCATCTGGAGCTTTCCCCTTGCGAAATCCATGGAGTCTGTAGAGGCTGTGCGTTTCAGCAGGTCATGTATCTCTCCTGCTGCAATCTTCTCCGGATAGAACATCAGGTCTATCCCCATTTCAGTGAACATGAACTTGTTCTCGAACGAGAGGTATTCCTCGTTGTTTATACGGGCCGTAACTTTCTTGCTTCCAAGCTTTTTGGCAAGCAGCGCACTGACAATGTTGACATCCTGCGATTCAGAGGGGTTTACTGCGATAAACAGGTCCGCGTCCTCGCATCCTGCCTGTTTCAGGATTTCAAGGGATGACGGATTGCCACTGACTGTTATGACATCGGTGTTTGAAGACAATGCCTCCAGCCTGTTTGAATCATTGTCGATGACAGTGATGTCATTTGCTTCGTTGCTCAGCATCTTTGCCAGATGCGATCCGACTTCACCTGCTCCTGCGATTACTATTTTCATTGTTTTCTTCTTTTGTCAATGCTACATCTCCCTTCTTACCATCCTGAATATTTCATCACCGTGCCGGATGGCCTTTGCTACTATCCATTTCGGGTATATCCCGTCCACTCCCGCAATCTTTCCCTTTTCAAGGAGATAGCTTTCAATCTCTTCCTGGCATGGCTTCCGGGACATTTTCCGGAATTGCCTGTGTGCCTTTACTACTGCCATGAAATATTTTGGCTTGAAACTGAAAAGATAGACAGCTGCTGAACATCCGTCAAGATACATCCTTCTCCTGATAGTCTTCCTTGCCATGCGAAGGCCCCTGGTTGCTGCAGTATGGGCCATGGCCTCATCTTCCGGTGTCTTGCCGTCCACAATGGCCCCTTCCGGCTCAATGTAGTTTTCATTGAAATATTCAAGTGCATATGTTCTGGCAAGGTTATTCTCAAGCATCATCAGGTTGTTCCTGTAGTTCAGCTCCAGCTTCCACGGTGAATTGTTGGGAAGGGTACCGCCTCCGACATGATAGACGACTGATTCCGGAATGACAGTCACCCTATATCCTTCCAGCTGTATTCTCCAGCATAGGTCAATCTCCTCCTGGTGGGCGAAGAATCTTTCATCAAGTCCTCCGAGCCTGTGGAACAGTTCAGAACGCACAAGCAGACACGCTCCGCTTGCCCACAGCACATCCTCAGGCTCATCATATTGCCCGTAGTCCTTTTCTGTCATCGTCATGATCCTGCCACGGCAGAAAGGGTATCCGTATCTGTCAATGTAGCCTCCTGCAGCACCTGCATATTCAAACTTTTCGCGTTCTGCATATGAGAGAAGCTTCGGAGCGCATGCTCCGCAGAGATGGTGCGTGTCCATCCATTCTGTGAGTGGAGCAAGCCATCCGTCTGTCACCTCCACATCAGAGTTCAGCAGTATGTAGTACTGTGCCTCAATCTGCCTCAGGGCCTTGTTGTAGCCTCCGGTGAAACCATGGTTCCTGTCAAAGGCCATTGTCCTTATCTCAGGGAACTTTTCCTTCAGCATCTCTATGGAGCCGTCAGATGATGCGTTGTCTGCCACAATGATTTCCGTGTGGGCATTGTCATGCTTGTCCTCTTCTGTCTCCTCAACTGCAATGGATTCAATGAGCCGCGGAAGAAATTTTTCAAGAAATCCCTTCCCGTTCCAGTTCAATATGACTATAGCTGTCTTCATTGTCCGCTCTGATGTTGCAAATGTTAAATAACCGTATCAGCCTTGGTAACACAGGCTGCAAATATAGCAAAAAGCTGAGAGCAATCGTCAAGTTTACTTGTAAGATTGCCGAAGCGCATATGTATATGTGTGCCTCAGCACAAATATAGCAAATAAAAGGGACATGCTATAGAAGATTGGTCCATCCGTTGCTTTCCGGTGCAATCTCTTCGAGGAAATGTATTACGTGGTAGCCGTTTCCATCTTTGTCACGGTATCCGCTGCATTGGGACGGGGAGAAATGGTATGGCGCATTCCTGATGACTATATTGGTGGACATGTCGCTGCCGATGTTCATGTCGTGCACATTGTACTGTGGCGCAAATCCGGAGTTTGACTGTGCCGTGGAGATATAGCCGAGCATCAATGATTTCAGGGCCGTCTGTGTCAGGCTGTTGGCCTTGCCGGGGAAAAGGATTGCCCTGTAGAGCATCTTCCCGATTCCTCTCCTGTATCCATACGGCTCTCCTCCGACTGTAATCCTTGTGCCTCCTGTGTCCTCGAAGACAGAGCATAGCAGGCTGTTCTGCATTATTGCCTTGTCCTTTACCGAAGGCCTCACGATGTCGAGGCAGTCAAAGATATTCTGCCTTGAATTGACACCTGAGCTCATCCTGCTGAACACATATACTCCGCTGACATCTACCAGATGCTCCACCTTTACATCCATGTAATATATATAGTTGGAATTGTCGGACAGGTTAGGGGCCTGCATAAGTTCCCTGTACACAGACGCGAAGGTCTGTGATGCCCCTGCAGGCTTGTACGAGCCGCTGCGCCAGGCAAATTCTGCTGTGCCTCCGATGGCGGTATGCACATAGACGTCAACGGTCCCTGCACTCTTCGAGATGCTTTCCGATGAGTGCCTGTTTGTCACATTCAGCATGATGTCATGCCTTCCTGCGCTATGGGAGGTCCCTGAAACTGAAGTGTTCCGTGTTATCCGGAATGCTGAGCCAGAAGAATAGCCTGTACTTGTCTCATACCCTATTGTAAATGCCCCGTTGGCATTGCTGAAGACATTCAGCCAGCGCGGGACCATCTCTGCACTTACGTATCTCAGGTCTGCATTCGGCACAGGTGCTTCATACATGAATGTGCTGTTTGCCTGGATCTCCTCCTTGAAAAATCCGCTTACCTTGCCATTGACTGAACTGGATTCGAAAAGTGAATAGTCGTCAATCTTTCCGTAGTCCTGTGATGTCATGTCCGCAAACGGGTCAATTACATATACTGAGAGATTCTTTGGCTGTACTTCCACACATCCTGCCGCAGCTATGGTCAATTCATGGCTTGCCCCAGTTACAATCTGTGCCCCGTCATCCCCATACAGCCTCTTGACATACAATCCTATGCCTGAGTCTGCAGCTTGTGCCCCGAAGAATTCATTCCCTTGTACGGCAGGCCGCAGAAGTGTGTTGTATATGGAGGCGTTTGTATGTTCCAGCTTTCCGCCTGTATTGTCGGTGTAGCTGTATCCGATGAAGACAGGCTCCCCGTCCGGATTTGCAGATATGTACCCAGTGCCGGCATTGAGCCTTGGAGCCTGGATGTTAAGGTTAATGTCAATTCTGTGGACACCGTCCTTGCCGGAAACTGTCATCACCGTATTTCCTGTTCCGGTGGCTGCTACCTTGAACCTGTTGCCGGTGACAGGTGTACATGAAACCATTGACGGGTTTGAGAATGATACATTGAGAGGCATCTGGCTCTCCGGTATCCCTGTGATTGTCACAGTCCCTTCCTGGGAGACATACATCGGGCAGAAGTCCCATGCAGCCTCTATGTTCCCGGGTTCCGCTATATATATGGTAGTACAGTCCGACAGGCTTCCGTCCCATGAGACAATCTTTAGCGGGACCGCAGTACCGGCCTTTGCCGTTTCCGATGCCTTGAATACAAAGCAGAAATCCTTGTATCCGTTTGCTCCCGTGACCAGGGTGTTCCTGTCGAATGAATAGCTTAGCCCTGCATCAGCAAGGGCTTTTTCATCAAATAGATATGACCAGTCATCAGGCTTTGCTGCCGAATGTGCGGCAGATGATGAAGAGGTGTTGTAATGTACCATTACCTTGCCTGTGTAGCCCCTGTATATGACGTATGGCTTTTCAAGGAATTGGAGAACCCTGCTGTCGTACCAGTCCTCTCCTTTTGTGACTTTCCAGTTCTCTACGAAGAAACCTCCCTCTGAGAAATTCAGGGTCAGGTCATATCGGCAGTTCCTTTCTATGTTGAAGTCAGTGGTGTTGTCAGAGCCAAGGTAGTACCTGTAGGTTATGCTTCCGCCATATCCTATTCCGGTATTTTCACGCTTTGCCGTGAATTCAAGGTAGGTGCATAGGCAGGAATAGTCATTGCCGTTTATGCCGGATATGTTTTCAGATGTCTTGCAGTAAGGGTCTGTGTTGCCGGGAAGAAGGGTGCCCTGCATGTTTTCCGGAATATAGAAGACTAATGTGGTGTCCTGGAAATAGCCTGGTCCCGGGCCAAGCTGTGAATTGCTTAGTGAACCCTTGTAGTCAGTCCGGCTGTTAAGGTCGGCATTGTAGTCCGATTCATCCATGGTGTCCGATGGCGATATGGCCTTGCTCCCGTTTGCTGAAAAAGGGAATATCCTGCTGTTTGCCTGTCTTACGTATATGCTTTTGTTGCAAAGGTTATATACATAGAGGGAATTGTTCTCCGATGTATTCAGTCCTGTATGAAGAATCCTTACCCGGAGCTTTGCAAAAAGCCTGTTGACCGGCAGTTCTGTCATTTCAGTGCTGTATTCAACATCCCTGAGCATGCCGCACATCGGTATTCCTGAATTTTCTACATCAGCGTATGACTGCACAGTGTGTGACAGGGACACGATGCAGGATTCATTGACAGGAATCTCTCCGGTCATGTCACCCATATTGACCAGTGCATAGATGTTATGTCTCTCTGACTTGTTGACTGTTATTTTCATGTCATGGAAATCTGACATATAGTGCCTTGTGTCTGCCAGAATCCCTCCGCTATAGGCTGCGACCGTTATTCCTGTTATCTTGTCCTCTATGCTGTCTTCAGGAAGGATGCTCCTGGTCTCCACAATTTTGCTGCCGAGTATAGTGGCCCCAAATGAGAGTGTTCCGGTCGGCTCTTCCTTATCTATATATACCGGTTCCTGCTCATTTGGGCATATATCCTCTACGCATGATGAGAATATGCCGACAGCAGTCAAGGCAGCTACAGCAAGTACCGTTATGGACTGCCTGTATATGGACCTCATTACATTGTATCCATTGGTTCTGATCCTTTTCATAATTTATATTCTTGATTGATTGTTGCCTGCCTATATGGTTTCATCGTATGTTGCCCCATAATTCCAGTCCTGGATTGATATAGCTGTCTCTATTGCTCCTCTTTCTACAGGGATGTCAGGATCTGTGGAGCCTGGACCTGTTATGGTCAGTTCGACAGTATAGGTGCTGTTCCTCTCAGGAAAGTCTATCGTGACTGGATAGTAGCAGTGGATACCTGCTATTTCAGCCGAGACTATGAGTCTTGTCTTCCTTGCTGTAAAGGGAATGCTCCAACCTGTTGCGTCAGTAATGCTTCTGTTAGGGTAGCAATAGAGGAGCAGGGGAGTTTCCCGGCAGAATGACTCTCCGGTGGACAAGGCTTTCCCTACATCTGCGAATGTCAGTTCCGGGCATGACGCAGGTGCTTCCATGCCGTCAATTGGCAGCGGCTCATCGGAAGAGTTGTCCGTCCTGCCTGCCCTGTTGTACCAGATTTCTTCCGCTGCCGTTCCGGACAGGTTCTGGTTTCCAGCCACATTTGCCAGATATGTATTCCTGACCACAAGAGGCCCATATCTTTCCGGCAGCCTGCTTTTTATCCTCTTCAGCGCGATACGGGAGACAAGTCTCCTTACCGGGATTGATATGGAGCTTCCTGATGCATGGGCGCGGAATGCAGCTGAGCCTGACATTATGAATCCTGTGTCTTTGCTGTTCCGGCAGAGATCTACCTGATACCGTCCTATTGCATCTACATCTGCTGCATCTGATTCGCATGACATGTCCGGGCCGTTTACAACAGCCCACACAGTCTTTTCACCGGATGAGGTGTTGACGTATATGTCCCTTGCTGCATCTCCTTCCGCTGCGTAATATGATTCAAGCTTCCCGTGCGTGTCATATATGAATATCTGTACATCATGCACCATGGTCTCGTATTCCATCGGGACTGTATATGCCTCGGCAGACCTTGGGGACGGGATGCTGCCTGTATCTAACCTTATATTCATTACAATGTCTTCCGGAGTCTCGTCCGGAATCTTGACATTGCCAATGCTGCATGAGCAGAGCAGGGCAGTGGATAGGGTCAATGTTGCTGGAATCTTACTTTTCATAACTGTTCATGGGATTCATTTTTCTGTTTATGGCCATCTTGAAATGCTGTATATGGCGAGTTGGATGATAAATTTACCGATGTGAAGTTATGCAAAGAAAAATCGCCACAGCCCTGATTTTTCAGGAATGTGGCGAAATGCTGAAAGATTTTTCTGTTTTTTACAGTTTTTTCTTTTTCTTATAATCCTGTGCTTTGGAATTTCTCTTTTTTATAACTCTTTTTTACAGTTCCATGAACAGGCAAACAGTTCCTGTTACCTCGAACCGAGCCAGATGAAGAACATTCCTGCAAGGATGAATAGAAGGTCAATTGCCTTGGCCTTGAGATTACGCTCCTTGAATATGAGTGCTCCGCAGATGAATGAGATTATCACGGAACTCCTGCGTACAAGCGATACAATGGAAATCATTGAATCTGGCTGGTGCATTGCGGAAAGGTACGCAAAGTCAGCTGCTGATATGAAGATTGAAATCAGCGGAATTGCCCAGCTCCAGTGGAATGGGGTAGTGGATTTCCTGTTTGGAAGCCAAAGTATGGAGACTGTTGTACCCATCATCAGCATCTGGTAGAAATTGTACCAGCCCTGTACGAAAGTGGGACTGAGCTGTTGCATTATGTATTTGTCATACAATCCGCTGCATGCTCCCACGACAGCGGCCACAGCTACACAGAATATCCATTTGTTGTGAGTGAAGTCAACATTCTCCTTTTTGCTTGACCTGCTGAGCAGAAATAGCGAGAAGACTGCCAATACAACTCCTGTCCATTGGTAGGCATTGAGCCTTTCTCCAAAAAACAGCATAGCCCCGATAAGGACCAGAATCGGACGGGTCGCGTTTATAGGCCCTACAATGGTGATTGGCAGATGCTTAAGCCCGAAGTACCCGAATATCCATGAGACCAGGACTATGGCTGACTTGACAATTACCAGGAGATGGGAGTGCCAGTTCCACTCACCAGCAGTGCCGATTATGGCCGGCAGGAAGATGAGGGTAGAGAACAGCGTATTGAGAAACAGCACTGGAAGGACTGCGTTGTCCTTCAGTGCTGCTTTCTTTGATGTGTCATATAGCCCGAGCAGGGCCGCTGATGTGAATGCAAGAAGAAGCCACATGGCGTTTAGATGCTGTACACCGGATTATTCACCATGGTGGCAATGTCCCTCTCCATGTTCTTCTCTGTCGTGGCAGCCGCAGTCTCCATGTCCTTCCCCGTGGCAGCCACAGTCACCATGACCCTCGCCATGACATCCACAGTCGCCATGGCCTTCGCCGCATCCGCAGTCTCCGTGTCCTTCCCCATGGCAGCCGCAGTCCTCACCGCCTTCATGGCATCCGCACTCTCCGTGGTGATGATGTCCGCCGCATCCGCAGTTGCTCTGGATGTACTCACCGTGAAGACCTTCTGTAAGCTCCTTTTCGGTAGCGTCACGGACTGTAAGGATTTCACCGGAGAAATTCAATGTCTTTCCGGCCATCGGTGAGTTGAGGTCCATCTTTACTGTGCTTTCGCAGACTTCAAGGATCACTCCTGGCACAACCTGTCCTGCACTGTTGAGCAGTGGAACAGTGTTGCCGGCCTGGAGAAGGTCCTCGCGTATCTCACCATTTACCTCAAATGCCTCCTTTGGAAGGTCAATTACCCTGTTAGGGTCAACTTCACCATATCCCTCTTCAGGTGTGAGGGTGAACTGGAACTTGCTTCCAGGCTCCATGCCCTCAATGTTCTCCTCGAATTTTGGCAGCAATGACCTTGTGCCATGTATGTAGTCGAGCGGCTTCTCCTTTGTTGTCCTGTCAACAATCTGTCCGTCAACTTCAAGCTCATAGCAGAGCTCTACTACTTTTTTGTTCTCTATCTTCATATTGTCAAATTTTAATATTCCTTAACTGGGGCGCAAAGATACTAAGAAGCTATTTAAAATTATTATAAAAATTCTTTTAAGTATCTTTTTTGTCTATTTTCCTATCTTTTATTCAATCAGATAACTCTGCTATCCTTTTCAACAAGATAGAAAAACTATCCTAAAAAATCTATCATAAAATTTATGACAAATAAAATTCAGATAGCTTCTAAAAATTATGCCGAAAAGTCCACATCCGCAAAGGCGAGGGTCGGAATCTGCCATCTTGCCCCATGACGTGCGTCCGAACCTGCAGCGACAACGGAGTTCCACAGGGTGAGCATGTTTCCGGTGATCACCATCTCCTTGACAGGGTGCAGTATCTTGCCGTCCCTGAACACAAATCCCTCGACTCCATACGAGAAATTGCCTGTTGTCGGGTTGCAGTTGCCTCCGTTGAATCCTGTCACGAGTATGCCGTCACCGCAGCTCATGAGTATCTCCTTCTGGCCTATTTCAGTACAGGCTTCCTGACCTTTGACAAAAGGGGCTACCACTGGTCTTGAAATTCCCTCTACAGTAGGCTCCATCCCCATCTTTCCTGCCAGATATGTGCTGATGAAGTACATTTCTATCACTCCATTCCCGATGACAGGCCTGTCCATTGTCGCAACTCCCTCTGTGTCAAACATGCGTGCTCCTGACATCCCTTCTGTCCTTGCCATATCCATGACTGTAAGCTCTTCCGGGAAGACCTTTTTGCCAAGAGTATCCTCAAGGAATGAATTGTGCTGCTGGATTGACGAGCCGTTCAGTGCGGAGAAGATAGGGGAGACCAGCCTTGAACTCGTAAGGTTGTCAACGACCATTGTCATCTTTCCTCCCTTGCAGCCCTTTGGCCCAATCTGTCCGGCTGCCTTTGACAGTGCTGACGGACCGCATTCCATTATCTTTATTTCAGAGAACCTTGGGGATGATGTCCACCAGTAGCCGCTGTATTTATGCCCTTTTGTATCCTCGATAGTTACTTCAGTCCAGAATGAGAATGATGTCTCCGTATGTCTTCCCTCAAATCCGTTTGAATCAATGACATAGTTGTCATCAATAGAGTCCGAGTATTCGCATTCCTCCGAAATGAGGCTATACCTCGCGTCTTTTTCCGCTGTCCTGAATATAGTGCCGCCCATTGCGAGTTCAAGCCTCTTGCGGGCTGTCATATTCTCATATTCAGTGTCATACAGACCCATTTCCTTGCCTGTCGCTGCTCCCTTCTCTGTCCTTTCCGGGTCCGCTAGCCTGCGCAGGCTGTCAGGTGCAAGCATCCTGGTGCTGTCTATTGCTTTACGTATGAAGCTCTCGAGGTCACCTGTATCCAGTCTGTTGGTTGAATATGTCCCGTATTTCCCGTCTACATAAAGGTATATGAATACAGAGCGGTCTGCACAGCGGGATACCTTGTCAAGTTCTCCGTTCAGCAGCTGGAATGAGTCCAGGGTGCTTTTGTTGAGTGATATCCTTGCCTGTGATGCACCGCATTTTAGGGCATATCCGAGACAGTGCCCGGCAATTTTCTTTTCCTCCTCTGTTATTCCGTATGTTTCTGTTGTCATTTTGTCTTTGTGTTTATCAGGATGATTTTTCCTCCTCTGCCTTCGCCTGTGCGCCTGTGTGGCAGGACTATTCACCTCCTACGGTCAGTGACTTGACAAGCACTGTCGGGATGCCGCATGATACAGGTGCGCTCTGTTCCTTGCCGCAGGTCCATGTCCCGTTGTCTATCCTAAGGTCATTGCCTACAGCGACAATGTCTGCAAGTGCCTGTGGACCATTGCCTATTATATTTATGTCCTTTACAGGTGCAGTCAGTTTTCCGTCCTCGATAAGGAATCCGCTCTTTACATAGAATGTGAAATCCCCTTCTCCAATCTTGACCTGGCCGTTTGAGAATTCATCGACATATATTCCTTTCCTGACATCGGATATGATGTCCTCCGGCCTGGCATTCCCGCTTTCCATATATGTGGCGCGCATCCTCGGGATGGGGTTGTACCTGAATGATTCCCTGCGTCCGTTTCCGGTAGGGGAGACTCCATAGAAACATGCGCTTATCCTGTCATGGAGATATGATGTCAGGATGCCGTCCCTGACCATATATGTCTTCTGTCCAGGGATTCCTTCATCATCGAAGTTGCATGCTCCACGGTTGCCTGCGATGGTTCCGTCATCGACTATATTTATGCTGTCAGGGCAGACTCTCTTGCCCATCCTGTCGGAGAATATCGACTGTCCCTTGCGGTTGAAATCCGCCTCGAATGCGTGTCCCATGGCCTCGTGGAGCAATATTCCTGATGCTCCGGCTCCCATTACAACCGGCATCTTCCCTCCGGCTGGCCTCTTTGCGTCAAATCTTGCATCTATGCCTTTAGTGACTTCCGTGGCAAGTTCCTCTGCGAGTGAATCAGTGATGAACTCTGCCCCTGTCCTGAAGCTCCGTGAAGCTGTCTTGCTCTCGTTCTGACCATCTTTTGAGAATACTGCAGACACTGTTACGCTTGCCATCGGACGGCTGTCGAAAGTCAGTTCCCCCAGTGAGTTGTACATCATTATCTCACTTTGGGAATCAGATAGTTTTGCCACTACCTTTATTGCCCTGCTGTCCTTGGCCTTGACCAGGGTCTCTATCTTCTTGAGGAACGGGACGAAGTCACTGTGCCTGACATCTTTCCATGCAATTACGGACGGGTATAGGTTCATGGACAGGCAGCCGTTGGTGGCACCATACGCCTGTACACAGCCTGAAGCAGTGCGTGCAGGGACCCTTTCCCTTGGCTGGCCGTTTCCGCGTGAGATTATTGCAGCTGCCTTTGCTGCCTGCAGCATGGCTGACATTTCTGTGCTCTCCGAGTACGCATATCCTGTCTTTTCTCCGCTCAGTACGCGGATCCCGACACCGAAGTCGACATGGAATTCGCCGGAAGTCACTTCCGAGTCCCGGAGCAGCAGCCCGTTGTATGTTGTATATTCGAAATAAAGGTCACACCAGTCACCGCCTTCTGCAAGTGCAGCAGCCACGATGGCATCAAGTTGAGGTTGAGTGACTTTGAATATATCTAAAAATCTTTCGTTTGACATCTGTCTGATGAAAATTTACCTGTTTTATTCTACAATGGCAAGAATCCTTCCGTAGACGTCCTTGTCCTTTATGCTGAGAGGCCTGTCCTTTCCTCCCTCTGCTACCACCTTGAAAGGCACCTGCGAGTTGTCTGCGATAATCCACCTGTCGCATAGAGGCGCGTAGTCCTTGAAAAAATAGTTCACCCCTACCTGGTATCTTCTTCTGATTGTCTCCTCAGGAATGTTGTGCCCTCCTGCAGCTACCCTTGCCCTGACCCTTTCGATTGCAAGCTCCGGTGAATTGATCCAGAAATACAGCAGGGTGACGTAATATCCTTCATCCTGGGCAGTGCGTATCATTTTCAGGAGCGAGCGTGTGGCGAGTGTGGTCTCAATGCTGAAATCTGCCTTTTTCTTGAAAAGGTAGCGTATCTTCAGCAGCATATATCTGCTGGCAAGCATGGAGGCCCCTTCCGGATTGAATGGGGAAAGCCCCTTTGCAAACTCGTCTGAATTTACGAACTGGCTGCATTCCAGCATCTCTGGAAGCAATGTGTATGAGGCAGTTGTCTTTCCGGCACCGTTGCATCCGGATACGATATAAAGTCTTGGCATCTCTGTCTGTTTTTGGGGAATGTCTATTTATGGGTTACTCCATATCCGAAAAGGGCGAAGTCTCCCTTGGCAGGGTCATCAGGCCATATTTCCTTGAATGAATCCGTTATCTCCCTGACTGTCACTATGTCCTTTTGCTTCCTGGAAGTAAGGCCGAGTGCAGTGGCCTGCTCATATACGTGCACATCAAGCGGGATGAGAAGGTCTGCAGGACTGCTGTTTTTCCAGACTCCGAAATCTACCTTGCCGTCGTTCCTGACCATCCACCGGCGCATCATGTTTATCTTTTTGTCCGGTGCTTTCAGATCCTCCTTGCGACCGTAGACAAGGGTCCTTATCCCGGAATTGCTCAGTCCCTCGATGCTGTCGCGGGATGAATATATTTTCCTGAGGTTTCTGCATATTTCTGCAAATTCGCTCCATTTGACTGTGCGGTGCAGACTGGCATTTTCATCGCGGTATTCACCGTTCATTACATAGTCGTATGGCTTCCAGCACATCTCATCAAGTGCCCGTGTGCAGTCGCGTACTATCATGCACCTTCTTCCCCAGGCCAGATGTCCTGCAATGATTGCAGAAATCTCGATATCTGCCAACCGGCATTCCCCGGCCTTGTATTTTTCTGCAAAACTTTTCGGGAACATGATCGGGTCTTCCTCAAAATATTCCGGATCGTTGTATTTTTCAGCCCATTCTATAAGCTGGCTCTTTACTGAATCATCCATCTTCTGCCGTTAAATTTAAGCGCAATCAACAAAGATACAAAGAAACTCCAAGATATACGAATAAAATGTTGAAACAGGGGCAGTCCGTAATGTTTTGAAATCAGACTCTTTAGATATTATAGTGCCTTATGAACTTTGTGTGTCCTCTGTATTTATTTGATTCTGATTTAATTGTTTCGTGTTTCACTATATTTATGTGCATCTGCTGTTGGTTGAAGTTTAATGATTTGCCGTTCAGTGAGCACACTTTGAAAATACAACTATTTGATAAATAGGTGTTTATGTTTTGGTGCTGTGCCGCATGTATACCAATTTAAGTACTTGAAAGCACGCAAAAGTGCCATAGAGAGCGTATAATGCAGATTTGTGTGCTTGCTCATTGGCAGACGGCAGCTAAGTCGCTGCTGATTCTGCAATGAAGCCGACTTTTCAAATAATACTGAATTTATGTGTATCCGCTGCTGGTTGAAGTTTAATGATTTGCTGTTCAGTGAGCACACTCTGAAAATGCAATTACTTGATAAATAGGTATTTGTGTTTTGGTGCAGTGCCACATGCATACTAATTTTAGTACCTGAAAGCACGCAGAAGCGCAATGGAGAGTGTATAATGCAGATTTGTGTGCTTGCCCATTGGCAGACAACAGCTAAGTCGCGGCTGATTCTGCAATGAAGCCGACTTTTCAAATATACTGAATTTATGTGCGTATGCTGTTGGTTGAAGTTTAATGATTTGCTGTTCAGTGAGCACGCTTTAAAAATGCAACTATTTGATAAATAGGTGTTTATGTTTTGGTGCTGTGCCGCATGTATACCAATTTAAGTACTTGAAAGCACGCAAAAGTGCCATAGAGAGCGTATAATGCAGATTTGTGTGCTTGCTCATTGGCAGACGGCAGCTAAGTCGCTGCTGATTCTGCAATGAAGCCATCAGCCCATTATAGCCAATATGACCAGCCTGACCAAATATACTTCTCTGACTATCAGTCAATATATCCAATCAGCCCACCATGAATGGCATCAAGCCATCCCGTCATAGCCAATATAGCTGACATAAACTTGTATAAAATCATAACTAAATCCCATGATGAAATTACCATAGGAGGACCGGCAAAATAAGACCATCATAAAATGACCAGCAAAAAACACAGACATAACAAAACCTGCATCCAGCCAAGCACAATAGCTTTTCCTGTCATGGAGTTGCCAAGGGTCGGTACAGCTTTAGACATAACGCTTGCAGCATAGTCGATATCGTGCAATAAGAAACGTTTGCCTCGCTATTCCGGTTCTTCCTTCTTTAGACGCGGCAGGCCTCCTTTCCTTATTTTATTCCCCACGGACTTTAACATCGCGTCCCATGTCTTTAATGTATATAAGTGCCTGAAAAACATGGTATTGGAAACCTGTGTCTTCTCCTTCCTGTCATAGTAGGAATCCCGATGCGTGGCAAATGGCTGTCTCTCAATTGCTTAGGTGGTGAACTTCGGTTAGATGTATCTTTTGCAGGTTATATGTAATCGCCAATACTTTTGCGTGTCAACAAATTAAATTACGCATGATTATGAAGCGATTATTACTTGTACCTATGCTTATGGCGGCATCAAGGCTGCTGTCTGCAGGGCAGGAGACGGTGAATGTCACTCAATATGTGGACAGCACTGTCATTGTCACTGAAGAGGGTGACATCCTTACGCGGTATTGCCCTCATCCGTTGGGGCAGGATGCCATGGTGCAGCCTGCGGCAGCAAACACGGCTGACCCATATCTGACAGATCCGATGTCCCTGGTTTCATCTGCCGCAATGCCGGCTTTCCAGCCTGCTGCCGGGATGGCCCGTGTAATTGCAAGGCCGGACCGTCCGTTCAATACGGTCGGAAAAATCCCTTTTTCCGAGAGCGTCTCACCGAGCGGTGCCAGGATATATGATATCCCGATAGCGACAGCCTCTGACGTTCCTTTTGTCCCTTCTGTCTCATTGCAGTACAGCAGCCAGTCCGGTGAAGGCATGGCCGGCTATGGATGGACTCTCTCCGGATTGTCATCCATCGTGCGTACCGGCAAGTCAATGTACTACCATTCGGAAGTGTCAGCCCCTCTGGTGAGTGATGCGGATGCTGCATTCAGCCTTGACGGTGTCCCGGTTTTGCGGTCATCGAAAGGTGTGTCCGGATATACATACGAGACAGTCAGGGGGAATATACTGGTCCGGAAGTTTCCTGCGACAAATGTAGCTGCAAAATATTTCGAGGTCCTGTATCCCAACGGTTCAAAGGCGGTCTATGGATTCAAGGACGGCTCCGGCGGTGAAGTCTCATACCCGCTGACGGAAGTGACTGACATCGCCGGCAACAGGATAACGGTCTCCTACGGGAAATATGGCGGACAGTACTATCCGGAGACAGTCAGCTATAATTATGACGCTACCGGTACAGCACGGAGCCGTATACAATTCTCCTATGCCCCCAGATCTGGCTACACAACCTATTATGCAGGCGCAGGGATGTCTCCGGCAAGGCTGCTCAAGTCAATCATTTCAGAAGATGCAGGAAACATCCTTTCGGAATATACCCTTGAATACAGCAATGAGGATTACACATACCTGCTTACATCGGTCAGCTGCACCAGCGGAAATTCGTCACTTAATCCTCTTGAATTCACATACGGCAGCGAGGACTCTGCCTTTGAGAATGATTTCCGTAGTCCGTACGGGACACGCTATCTGGACAAAAGCTTCAGCGGTGTCAAGGTGCACCACATCCGTGGCAAGTTCCATAGCGGGCACTATTCGGACGGCCTGATAATACTGCCTGCGCTCAGTAATTACTGTAAAGTCGAGACTTACCAAAAAAAGGTACTTGGGATAACGACTGCTGAATATTATAAATTCGGCAGCGGATATTCTCCAGGTCAGAGCATCCTGATAGTGCCTTCGGTAGGCTTTTTCAGCAGGAGCTTTACAATAAAGGCTGATGAGGGCTTCCAGACGATAGAGGCAATCGATGTGGATGATGACGGCACAGATGAAATCGTCAAGGTCAATTTCAATGGCCTGGACGGAGACTACACAAATCTCAGGGTGGCAGTGTATAAATTCAACGAAACTGTCACCAAGCTTGATTCGACAATAATCAACACAAAGGTAACAGGTGTAATCTCAGACGGCAAAAACAAATATCTGCTGAAGAGTCCCCATCAGAGGGCGTACTGGTTCGGTAAATTCAGCGACAAAGGCGGTGCACAGCTTGTTACAGTCTCGTACAATACCGACTTCAAGGGAGGAGCGCACCAGTCGCATACGGCCGTCATTGACCTGAAGACCAAGGCCTGCAAGGAATATGTGCTGTTTGACCTTGCTAAAAACAAGGAATACAACTATATCCCGTATGACCTTGACAATGACGGCAAGGGTGACATGTGCTGCGCGACAACATCAGGTCTTGAACATTACAGCTATTCCAACGGTGTCTTTACAAAGGACCGTATAATCACAGGTGGAGTCAATTCATACCTTCTGCAGAATAAGATATTCTTTACAGACATGAACGGTGACGGGCTTTTAGATATAGTCGAGGCTCCTAAAAAATCCGAGTATGTGAAAGAATATCCCGGATATGACCCCTCCAGTGGAGAAGACATGAGGGATTACGAAATGGATGTCCTGAAGCCCGGCGGCAATGACTGGGATATATATTCCTATAATGGTGAAAGCTTCGTGAAACGTACCTGCGTTGCAATAACCTATGACCCAGATGACGAGTTTATGTTCCTTGACATCAACCATGACGGCCTTGCCGACCTACTGAAGATAAACGGCACACAGCTGACGTACTACATCAACAACCTCGGTGACATCAGGAATGACAATGAGGTTGTCTCCAGACTGAAATACCCCAAAGGCTCGGGTCTTATTCCTGCCAATGTGACCAGCTACAATTCCGCAAGTGAATTCATCATCGTGGACGGCTTCGAGGTCCATGCCTATGAGTTCTCCCGCAACCGCAGCCGGGACCGGCTCCTGACCTGCATGACAGACGGTTTCGGAGTGACAAGGTACAACACCTACCATGACATGTCCGGCAGCAGCGGTGTCTACCAGATAGAATCACAGCGTTCCTATTCCCTCACGAACGGATTTTCCCGCCGTGCATTCCCCATGAACCTGCTGTACAGCGAAGAGGCATATTACACTGCCGGCAACGGGAGCATGGAAAAGGCTGTCTCAAGGTATTACACATATTATGATGCAGTCTGCAGCAGCAAGGGTCTCGGGTTCTGCGGGTTCGGGAAGGTTCGCATGAGGGACTATGTCTCCGGTACAGTGACGGTCCAGGAATATGACCCGGAGAAATTCAGTGCCCCCACGCGTCAGACGGTGGCCCTGTCCAGCTCAGAAGGTACCCCCTTTGCAGAGACAGTAAACACCTACGACAGCTACAGCACAACTTACGGGAGACTGAATCCACGTCTGACCAAAAGTGTCTCGACAGACCATCTGACCGGTGTCTCCACGGAGACATCCACCACATACGGCACATACAGCTTCCCTGTAACTACTGTCATCGAGAGGAAGACGGCAGATGGTGCGCAAAAGAAGGAGCAGCATGACTATAAATATACCCACAGTACCACCCCTGACAAATATGTGCTTGGTGCTGTCATCAGTGAGACCATACAGCGGAGCAAGACTGCGCTTCTTGAAGACAATTGGATAGAGACCACTGAATTTACATACGATGATGCGTTCCGCCCGTTGACAAGGACAATAAATGTCGGGATAAATTCGTTCCATCCAAGGCATGGTCTCTCAGAGATAGAAAAAGATACATCAATAGTCCTGCACAGGTTGGCATTAAAGCCTGATACATTGATTACCCAAAGGCCTCTGGACCCAATCGACACGCTGATTTATATCCCGAACCTGCCACTTGAACCAGAAAGACCGTCAGGCTTTAAGCCAGTGTCCGAAACCCGCTGGACATATAACTCCGCAGGCAAGGTCGTCTCGGAGATGACATCGAAGTATGGCAGCACAGAATTTACAGGAACGGTATTCGAGTATGATCAGGACGGACGTCACCTCTATTCGGAGACAGATGCCCTCGGGCGGAAGACGACCTATGAGTCCTACGACAAGTTCGGCAATCCCGGCAAGGTGACAGACTGCAGGGGAAATGTCACAGTCTACACCTACGATGCCTTCGGCAACCTTACGGACGTCTCATATCCGGACGGGACAGAGGTCAGCACAGTGTATGCGTGGGGCGGCCAGGAACTGTACACCAAGACCGTCAAGTCAAATGTTGCCCCTGAGACCATTGTCCACTATGATGCCTTGGGACGCGAAGTACGCAGCGGGGTGAAGAGATTTGACGGGCAGTGGCAGTTCACAGACAAGGTCTATAATTCGTGGGGACTTATAGAAAAGGTGTCCCTTCCTTTCCGTGGTTCCGGTGCGAGCCTCTGGACGGACTATTTTTATGACGGGTATAAACGTATAGGTGGCATGAATTATCCGACAGGCGGTTCGGAACGATGGGACTATAGCGGCAACTCCGTCATCCATTTCAAGGACGGCATCTTCACAACCAAGGAAATGGACGCCAACGGTGACCTTGTCAAGGTGACAGATGACGGCGGAACCATAGAATATGAACTTGATGACATCGGCCAGCCGCTTTCTGTCACTGCTCCAGGAGGAGTGAAGACCACATTCGCATACGACTTCTACGGACACCGGACAAAGATGGTTGACCCGAGTGCCGGGACATATACGGACTCATACGTATTCAATCCTGACGGCTCGTCTGTCGTCACACAGACCAACCCTAACGGCAAGATAGTCACCTATACCGACAGGTACGGGCGTGTGACCATGGTTGAGCGTCCAGGGGAATACAACACTGTCTATACCTATGATGACTACGGGCTTCTGACGAAGGAGGAGTCAACCAACGGCACATCCGTGGAATATGTATATGATTCCCAAGGCCGTGTGACATCCATAAAGGAGACCGTCCCCGACGGCAAATGGCTGCAGAAGTCATATACCTACGGCATAGGATCCCAGCTCCTGACAGTCAGCTATACCTCCCAGTCAGGCTATATCACTACAGAGAGCTATAGCTATGCCAACGGTTACAACACCGCGATTACACTCCCGGACGGTACTGTAGTGATGCGTCTGGAGCAGGAGAACGACCTCGGCCAGCCTACCATGGTTACAACTGGCGGCATCACCCGTGAATATGGCTTCTCGTCATGTGGCGTCCCGACATACCGCAAGATGGCAGATGGCGAACTCCAGCATTTTACCTACATCTTTGACTACCGTACCAACAACCTCATGCTTCGCGAGGACAAGGTGCATGACAAGATGGAGTCATTCGGCTACGACCAGCTGAACCGTCTGACAGCAATGGCGGACGACAGGAAGGTGTCCTATTCATCCAAGGGCAACATAATGTCCATCGACGGTGTCGGCAGCATGAACTACATGAGCCCTGACCATCCATACCGTATCTCCTCGCTGCTTCCATCTGAAGATGTGGTTCAGGACCGTCTCCAGAAGGTTTCCTACACCTGCTACAGCCGTCCAGCAAGGATAGAGGAGGGAGGCCGCATTGCAGCATTTACCTATAATGGCTCTGGCGACCGCGTGAAGATGTACATGGCCGACGGCGTCTCCAGTGTCCTGACCCGCTGGTATGTCGGAGACGGCTATGAATATGACGCGTCATCTTCCGGAGCGAAAGAGCGTCTCTACCTCGGCGGAGATGCCTACTCAGCCCCGATGGTGATGGAACGTGCCTCCGGCAGCGACTGGTCACTCTACAACATCGGCCGCGACTACCTCGGCAACATAACCCACATCGCCACCTCCGACGGCACCCTTGTCGCAGAATACAGCTATGACCCATGGGGTCGCCTGCGTGACCCTGAGACCCACGAGATCTATCTCCCGGGCACAGAGCCTGAACTCCTCTTCGGCCGTGGCTTCACCGGCCACGAGCACCTGTCCTGGTTCGGCCTTATCAACATGAACGCCCGCCTGTACGACCCGCTGGTCGGCCGTTTCCTCAGCCCGGATCCATATGTCCAGATGCCTGACTTCACTCAGAACTTCAATCGCTACTCTTACGCGCTTAACAATCCGTTGAGGTACACTGATGAGAGTGGGGAGTTTGCCATTACTGGTACTGTATTGGCCATAACCATAGGTGTCGCAGCTTTGATTGGTGCAGCCGCAGGAGCCTATGAGGGCTATCGCATAGCCAAAAGCAACGGTGCTACCGGTTGGGGCATGGCAGGCTATATAATAGGCGGCGGTCTTATCGGTGGCGTGGCCGGAGCTGCCGCCGGTGCTGTTGGTCTCTATGTCGGTGCCGCTGTTGGCATAGGTGGCTTTATAGGAGGTGCTGCTGCCGGTGCCGCAAGTGGTTTTGTCGGTGGCGCAATAAATGGCTTTGGTATGACCTTGCTTGGCGGCGGTGATTCGGTGCAGGCTTTCAAGATGTCTGCTTTCCAAGCTCTCACAGGTGCCGCAATAGGTGCAGCCATGGGCGGATTGATACAAGGCTCGATAGATGCTGCTCACGGAAGGAATTTCTTGAATGGAAAGACTATATCAACTCCAGAACCAGCTGTAACTTTAAACACTTATGAAGATGATCTTGCAACATTCAATGAACTTCGCGATGTGAAAAACGACCAGACTCCATACAAGAAAGGACAATTGGGGGTAGAATGGGCAAGACAGGATATTGTTGATAACGGAGGTCAAGTTTTAGGAAAAGAAGTCTCAATAAAAGTCAATGATACGCAAGTTCGTTTGGATTTGGTAGCGAAAATTGATGGTAAAATAACTTTTATTGAAGCTAAGAATGGATTGAGTACACGTTTTACTCAGAATCAGAATATTGTATATCCGCAAATGATGATTAATAAACCAACTGTATATCCTGTTGGAAAAAGTGCGCAGTTTATGCTTGGTAATTCTGTAAATAATTATAATTTTGTGACAATTAGATTTTATTTTTGATATGGTCACATTGAAACAAGAAATAGATATCGCATTAAAGGTAAAATTGGAATACCAAGGGTATAAAAAACGAAATGGTTCTTATTTTAAATATTTGTCTGATGGTGTAAGTTCGTATGTGTTTATTACATATTCGTCATTTAGTTATCATGATTATGTCTGTATCCATCCTTATGTTGGTGTTAGGTATGATGCTGTGGAGCAGATACTAAATAAGTTAGGTCAAAATGAAAAAAAATATTTTTTACCTACACTATCCTGTCCAATAGGTTATTTGATGCCCGAGAATACATGGATTGAGTGGTTATATGATAGAAGAGTAACATATAACCATGTTAATAGAGTAGGTCTGCCTGACCGTAATTTTGGACAGTATGATGCGTGTGCAGATGATATTTGCAAGGCAATAGAAGAATATGGAACGCTCTATTTTGAACAGTATTCTAAAATCGAAAATCTGATTTCAGTCATTGAAGACATGGGAATCGGCTCAGGATATGCTGTCAGTATAATCCGGCTGCCAATCCTTTACTATATTGTTGGACGTAAGGATTTGGGGCTTAAGTATATTTCAAAAGTGCGGAAAATTGATTCTGAAAATTACTTTTCTGATGATTATGTGGAGAAATATAATGCTTTAGTCTGATTCTCGTTGTTGTATTATGAAACATACGAATCTTCTATTTATCATATTGTTTATGCTGTCTTTTACTGGCTGCAGCGATTTTTGGGAGCGTATGGTCGGTGCTACATATGGCATATTTGCAAGAAATGATACCTCAATGGAAATTCAAGTATATGGAACATACGAAAGTAAAGATACATTGCTTCCATTTGATATTCCGGAATTGGAGTTTTTTGTTCCAGCAGAACGGTATCCTCAATATGAATATGGGAATCAAATTCTTTCCAGCACAAAGCATTGGTCAAAACAACTGGATGATGCAGACACAATAAGGTTATTCTTCTTTGATAAATCTGTCATTGATTCTTACAGCTGGGATGAGATACATGACAATTATCTAGTCCTCCAACGTTATGACTTCTCAAAATTTGATCTTGAAAAATTAAATTGGAGAATTTCCTATCCTCCAGACGAAAGAATGAAAGATATCAAGATGTGGCCGCCATACGAGGAGGTCGTCCAGGAATAAGACTCAATGATGTTATCAACGGGAAGGTATTTGCCTTCCCGTTTTGGCAATAATATGTGGCTGACGGCGTATCCAATGTCCGGCTCCGCTGGTCGGCCGCTTCCTCAGCCCCGACCCATACGTCCAGATGCCGGACTTCACCCAGAACTTCAACCGCTACTCTTACGCGCTTAACAATCCGTTGAGGTACACTGATGAGAGTGGGGAGTTTGCCTTGACAACAGCAGCTGTAATTGGAATTGTCATAGCAAGTGCAGCAATAATAGGTGGGACTATAAACCTTGTAAGTAATTGGGACAACATCGATGGGTTTTGGCAGGGAGCTGCTGTCTTCGGTGCCGGTGCCTTATATGGTGGCGGCATGGCAGCCGTGGGAATCTATTCAGGCGGCATAGGCTGGATGGCGTTGGCCGGTGCCGGTCTTGGTGGCCTTAATTCTTTTACCAACAGTATTGTAAGCCAGACAGGCAAGAACTTTTCAGGTGCGGAAAACATCGACTGGAAACTGGTCGGTGCTTCAACTGCAAGCGGTGTTGCCTCTGGTGCTGTGACAGGTGCTGTCGCTCCTGCATTGGCATCTTCTTCGACATTGGTCAACGGCATTTCAAGTCCCATTCTTCGCTCCCTTGTTGTGTCTCCTCTTGTTTCCGGAGCGGTACATGTAGTAGGCGGTACTACCTTCAATCTATGCACGGGGCAGAATTTCGCTGAGTCATTCAACAATTCCCTTGATGGGCTTTGGCAGAGCATGGCGATAGGTGCTGGAATGGGAGTTGTCTCTACTACTGTTTCATCTCTGGTAGCTGGGGTTAATCCTTTGAATGGGAAGTCTATGCCTTCTTTTACTTTGAAAGAAGTAACAGGGACAGCAACAACGTTCGACAGACCAGAAATAACAGACTATCATAATTCTTTGGATGTAAAAACTGATTTGTATCATAATTTTCCTTATCTTTATGACGAATATATTATTCAAAATGGAATAGCTGCACAGAGAATAATGGATCACGCTTTTATGTTTAGTTTGGATGGAAGCATCAATGGTGTGCAAGGGGTTTTTACTGTCGGGATAAACCAACAAGGTGTTGTGTTTCACAGATGCTTTATACCATTATAATAATTTTATGGACAAGGGAATAGTGATAAGAGGTTGTGAACAGAATAATTTATGTCTGTTTCGTGATTTTGTGTTCAATTTAGATGAAATAGAGCATGTATCATATATTTTGGAACTTCATCTCGGGCCATTTAATGTCTGTGTACGTTTGATGGCAGAACTTTCGGACTTTACCTACTTGAAATCTGGAATGGAAAAAATGTATGTGGCATCTGTAGAGTCAGCTCTTTTTGAACCGCTTATAGATAATCGCTTCCGTCTTTTGCTTGAACTGCAGGAATATGGTGCTGTGAAGGTTTCAGTATTCTTTACAGATGAATACCATAATGGAAAACTTGACTATAAATTTATGATTGACAGGACATATCTGCCTGATATCATATCAATGCTTGAGGATGTAGTTACAAATGCAAAGTCTCTCAATTGAAATAAGTTGTTTATGGGAATACCACGTACAAAAATAGGTGATATCTTCGAAGTCCCTTTGCATGATGGAACGAAATGTTATTTTCAGTTCATAGCAATAGATTTTACCTTGCTTGATGGCGATACATTGAGGGTTTTTAAACGTAGATATAGTCAAGATGAGTCTCCTTCAATTGAAACGATACTGGATGATGAGGTCTCATTCTATACGCATGTGTTCATGCGCAAAGGCCTTAAGCAGAATCTTTGGATAAAATATGGCCATTCAGATGAACTTGGAGACTTGAGCAAGGCTATCTTTAAGAATTGGAATGATTTCTACAATTGGTGGAATTATTGGGTCGTCAACGGCCCTTTCATGAAATCCATAAGGCTTCCAAAAAAATTTGCAAATGCTGATGTAGGTGTTCTGGTCCAACCATCTGATCTTATACGGAAGATCGAGACAGGATATTATTTGAAGTCAGAATTGTTTTAAGAATATATGTGAGGTCGCCCCAAAAGTGGCGGCCTCTTTTTAAATGAGTGAAACTTCGCAGATGGCAACAGTCTGCCTTTTCTAAGGCTTCGCTTGCGTTGTTTTCTTCGGGCGTGGCTTCACCGGCCATGAGCACCTGTCCTGGTTCGGCCTGGTCAACATGAACGCCCGCCTGTACGACCCGCTGGTCGGCCGTTTCCTTAGCCCGGACCCATACGTCCAGATGCCGGACTTCATCCAGAACTTCAACCGCTACTCTTACGCGCTTAACAATCCGTTGAGGTATCGGGATGAGAGTGGGGAAGTCATTATCGGCACAATATTAACTTTTATATGTGATTTTTTTGTGACTCTATTTGATGGTGGGGTTAATTTTGATGATAATATAAGAAAAAATGCGTGGAAAAGATTTGATCCAAGTGCACCTTGGTCGAAAACCTATAAGGCTTTTAAAATAGATATGGGTACGTTTCAGACAGATACGCATAAAAATGGCTGGGAAAGGGCCTGGAATGTTTTTTCACGTTGGACATGGGAGTCGTTGCAGGTCGGCTTGGGAAGGACAGTTGCCCATTTTAAAAATGCAATATTAGGAAAAGTCGATAGAGTTGAGTACTTTTGTGGAGCTACGTATGTGATAAATGAAGACGCAGATGTCACGCAAGGTGTAACATTGGGTAATTTTATTAATATAGATGACAATGAAATAATTACGACAGACTTTAAATCACACTTGTTGTCAAAACAGATATATATGCACGAATTTGGTCATTATATTGATAGCAGGAGATGGGGACTGATATATCCTTTAGCTATAGGGCTGCCAAGTCTTTTCAGCGCATCAATAGATACTCAAAGGAATAAATATGAGCATAAATATTGTTATACAGAAATACGTGCCAATAAATTGGCTTCAAAATATTTTAATAAACATTATAATGTAACTTGGGATGAAACAAAGAATCCAATCTCAAAACCTAAAAAGCAGACCTCTGCTTCCACTGTCCCTGTTTCTATTGGTGATGACGGTATGTGGCTGCCATGATATTTTTCCATTGTCAAGATACGCACGTCTTAATTTTTATAATTATACAGATGAGCAAATTACATTGTTGTATTTTGATATGTATGATGATTGGATTCCATCAGAAGAACGTGATACATCCCTAAATCAATTTCGGGGTGATATAGGTAAACTTGCCGTTCGTTCAAATGATAAAAGGAGTGTTGTTGTAGCACGCTCATTTGATGAATGGTTTGAATTTTCTCCCAATCCGGACACTATAAGGATATTTGTAGTTGTTGACTATGAGTCCTCGGAATGGCAGCAGGTGGTGGAGGAAAACAGGTTTCTTGTGAGATATGACTTGACTGCAGACGATATTGAAAGATTAAGGGAAGGACGTTTCTTGACTCTTTCCTATCCTCCAGACGAAAGCATGAAAGATATCAAGATGTGGCCTCCCTACGAGGAGGTCGTCCAGGAATAAAACTCAATGATGCTATCAACGGGAAGGTATTCGCCTTCCCGTTTTTGCAATATTACCCCGATAGCGTCTGCAATGTCCAGACCCGCTGGTCGGCCGCTTCCTGAGCCCCGACCCCTACGTCCAGATGCCGGACTTCACCCAGAACTTCAACCGCTATTCGTATGCTTTGAACAATCCGTTGAGATACACTGATGAGAGTGGGGAGTTTGCCATTACTGGTACTGTATTGGCCATAACCATAGGTGTCGCAGCTTTGATTGGTGCAGCCGCAGGAGCCTATGAGGGCTATCGCATAGCCAAAAGCAACGGTGCTACCGGTTGGGGCATGGCAGGCTATATAATAGGCGGCGGTCTTATAGGCGGTGTTGCCGGTGCTGCCGCCGGTGCTGTTGGCCTCTATGTCGGTGCAGCGGTAGGAGTCGGAGGTTTTATTGGTGGAGCAGCCGTAGGAGCATCCAGTGGCCTTGTCGGTGGTACAATTAATGGCTTTTTCATGACCTTGCTTGGCGGAGGCGATTCTGTGGAGGCATTCAAGATGTCTGTTCTCCAAGGTTTCACAGGGGCAGTAATAGGTGGTGCCATGGGAGGATTGATGCAAGGCTCGATAGATGCTGCTCACGGAAGGAATTTCTGGAATGGCAGCGTGAAAGTCCTTATCCGTCCAAGCAATCCTGTCCCTGCTCTCAAGGATGGATCAACTCCTCAGATAAGGCCTGCAGAGCTGTCAAAGCCGGCAGACTTGATGGATCTTCCGGCATCGAGAAATAACTCAGTCTTGCCACCGGAACTGCCTTCATTGAAATTGCCGTCAGTGGAGCAGCCTAAGCGCGCGTTTTTCTATCCGGATGAAGCGATACAAAAAAGTATTAGTAAGTTGGACGTATCTAAGATTAATCATATCTTTGAAAATAATAGACACGCTCATCATCTAGAGCCGTTGGAAGCCTTGCTGGGAAGTCGAGAAAATGTGGTTAAAACGGCAATCACGATGGCGAACGGCCAATATCCATTAGAAGGAGAGTTCCATATAGGTATTAATATGTATGGATATGATGTCTTTCTTGATGGCCGTATTGTTGATGGTATACCACGGGTAGGAACAATGTATAGGCCTTTAAAGTTATAGATTATGAATTGGAAGGAGGAACTTAATTTTTTATTTGACACAGAAGATTGGGACAGTGCTATGGCGATGATGCCAGATGTGCTTGTCCGTGAGAATTATTCCATTGATGCCTATCTGAACTATACCTATCTGCTGCAGATGGTTGTAGGCTATTCCGATAAAGACATTAATGAGAGAGAGCGTATAGGAGATATGATCTATCCGATATTCGTAGAGGCAATGGAAAGGTATTCTGAGAATGCTGAGTATCTGTTCTGGCAGGGACTGATGGCATATTGGACAGAATGGCATTTCAAGATGGACACTCCAGATGTAGTTGATATGATGATGAAAGCACACAGGATGGAGCCTGACAATAAACTATATAGATGGGCGATTTTTGTGTTGCCGGAAAATTCGCATGATTATGTATCAATGAATTTGCTTTCACATGAAATTCTTGAAGATAAGGAACTTGTAAACATAATTTTGTCTAAAGGACCTGTCGGGGAACATGTATATGGCTTTTTTCAATCAGCATTATCAGAAAAGAAATAATTTGTTGGTTATTAGTTGCCAGCGGGAGAGCGAATGCCTTTCCGCTGATAACAATATTGTGTTTATGACATATTCCGGAAGTTGAAATGTCCATACATTCTGTAAAACAGATAATTATAGTATATTTGCCGTATTATGGACAAAGATACTTTAAACAATAAATGCCATGAAGCGATAGCCAGTCTCTTGAAAATGGCTCTTGATATAAATGGTGCTCCTGTTTCGGATAATCTGTTGTTCATCAAAGGCTATGAAATTGGTGTATACGATGATTTTCACCTGTCAGTCAAGCCAAATGTGCCATTTGATTTTAAAAAGTGATTTATGAACTGGAAAGAAGAACTTCAGAATTACATTGGCAATGAAGAATGGGAGAAAGCTTTATCAATGATGCCAGATGTACTTGTCCGTGATAATTACTCCATTGATGCCTATCTGAACTATTTTTTCATATTTGAAGAGATAGTGACATGTCCTTCTATAGATTTTAGTGATTCTTTAATTGATTGGGTAAAAAGGTTGATGTTGCCATTGCATGAAGATTCATTGGACAGGTATTCAGACAATGCAGAATATCTGTTCTGGCATGGGTTTATGATGATTCGGTGTAATTGGATTTGCTATCCGGATGATTTGGAATCAGAGCAGATGCTCCGTAAGGCTCATGAGATGGAACCGGAGAATAAGTTATATGCTTGGGCTGTCTTAGATGGTATAGAACGTCAGAAGTGCGAAATGGAAATTGTTAATAATGAAGATATCATGAACTGCATAATATCCAAAGGTCCTGTAGGCGTTTACCTTGAAGGTATTTTAATTAATAGCGTAAAGCACATGAAAATGCAGTGAAAACAGCCATGACAATGGCAAAAGGCCAGTATCCGCTGGAAGGAACCTTCCATATAGGTGTAAATATGTATGGCTATGACGTCTTTCTTGATGGTTGTATGGTGAATGGTATCCCGAGGATAGGAACAATGTATATACCTTAAAATATCAATTATGAACTGGAAAGAAGAACTTCAGAATTACATTGACAATAAAGACTGGGACAGTGCTATGGCAATGATGCCAGATGTGCTTGTCCGTGAGAATTATTCCATTGATGCCTATCTGAACTATACCTATCTGTTGCAGATGGTTGTAGGCTATTCCGATAAGGATATTGATGAGAGAGACCGTATAGGAGACATGATCTATCCGATATTCGTAGAGGCAATGGAAAGATATTCTGACAATGCTGAGTATCTGTTCTGGCAGGGTCTGATGGCCGACTGGACAGAATGGCATTTCAAGATGGACACTCCAGATGTAGTGGATATGATGATGAAGGCACACATGATGGAGCCTGACAATAAACTGTATGGATGGGCTGTTTTTTCATTGCCGGAAAATTCGCATGATTATTTATCTAATGATTCCTTCTCGCAGGAAATTCTTAAAGATAAAGAACTTGTAAATATAATTTTGTCTAAAGGACCTGTTGGCAAACATATATATGGCTTTTTTCAAGTGACATTATCAGAAAAGAAATAATTTGTTGGTCATTAGTTGTCAGCGGGAGGGCGAATGCCTTTCCGCTGACAACAATATTGTGTTTATGACATATTCCGGAAGTTGAAATGTCTATAGTATACAGTACTCTAATATTAGTTCATGCACTCTGTAAAACAGATAATTATAGTATATTTGCCGTATTATGGATAAAGATACTATAAAAAATAAATGCCATGAAGCAATAGCCAGTCTCCTGAAAATGGCTCTGGATATAAATGGTGCCCCAGTTTCGGATAATCTGTTGTTCATCAAAGGCTATGAAATAGGTGTATGCGATGATTTTCACAGGATTGAAACAGAACGCTTTGAGCAGCGGATTTTATGTGGTATTGAAGATGTGATGTCTGATATATACGGATATATGTCAGCTGGAAAAAATATTAACATGATTTCTTTTGACATGTATTGCACTTCTGTATCAGAAACTGTGATTACAGTGTTCCTGATATTTTCAGATGAAAGAACAGGCATTGATTTTCACCTGTCAGTCAAGCCAAATATGCCATTTGATTTTAATAAGTGATCTATGAACTGGAAAGAAGAACTTCAGAATTGCATTGACAATAAAGACTGGGACAGGGCTATGGCAATGATGCAAGATGTACTGGTCAGTGAGAATTACTCCATTGATGCCTATTTGAATTATTTTTTCATATTTGAAGAGATGGTGACGTTCCCATCTGTAGATTTTAAGACTATTTTAATTGACAAGGCAGAAAGGTTTGTATTACCATTGCACAAAGAATCAATGAACAGATATTCAGAAAATGCAGAATATCTGTTCTGGCATGGTTTTATGATGATTCGGACTAATTGGCTTTGCAATCCTGATGATTCGGAATCAGAACGGATGCTTCGTAAGGCCTATATGATGGAGCCGAAGAATAAATTGTATGCCTGGGCTGCCTCAGAAGATAAAGATGAAAGGCGTAGGTATGAGGCAGAAATCATTAATGACCATGTGATTATGGAGAATATCTTGAAAAAAGGTCCAGTTGGAATTTATTTAAGTGAACTTTTACATTATAGTGTAGAACATGCAAATATGAATGTTTCTAAATAGTGAAGTGCTTGTTAGGCTGCAGCATTAAAATTGTTAGACGTGTTTTTGCTCCATCAACGGGAAGGCAACCGCCTTCCCGTTTTTGTGCAATATGGCCGACGGTGTCTCCAATGTCCAGACCCGCTGGTCGGCCGTTTCCTTAGCCCGGCCCCATACGTCCAGATGCCGGACTTCACTCAGAACTTCAACTAAAAGATTGGAATAGATGGCCATGGAAATTATAAAAGTTATATATTTGTTGTCTCTTTATTATTTTGAAATCGAATTGATGCACTCAGCCAGTTTATTGCGTATAGCTGCTGCAGGATTTCATTTTGAAGATTTGTAATAATAGTAATGACAAGGTGTTGTCTTTCATAAGTTTTGTTTCTGATAAATTATAGTTCCATGGAGGATAGAATTGTAATAAAGGATATTGACTCGGACAAATATTGTATATTACATAATTTTGTAGTGGATGCAGATGTAATAGAACAAGTGTCTTATGAAGTCAGTATTAATTGTGGACAATTTGACGGATATGCTTCTTTGAATGCAGAACTGGCTGATTTTAGCTATTTGAAGCTTGGGCTTGAAAAAATGTATAATGGAAAATTGGAGTATATCTATATGATAGACCAGACTTTCCTTCCAGGCATTATATCTCAGATCTATAATGTTCTGGCTCATTGAGTTAGTCTACGACGTATAGACCTTTACATTTATCGGTTCATGGGGCTGGAAATAAGAACGTCAGAATCGTTTTTCCAGCTGACATTTTCATATACGTGGAGCAAGGAGCAATGCAATGATGTTCAAGTGATTACAGTGTATTGTCGTGTGCCGGGCCAAATGCCGTGATTTGTCGCTGTGTGTGCGCAATTGTCTGTTTTGCAGATGTTTATATGCTTGAATGGCATTAAAGAACAGTTTTTGCTGCGAACAATTGTATGCCTATATTTGTGACGGAATAATATAATTGATAGTCTATGAAACGATTAGTTGTCACATTTATTGTCATGGTATTGCCGATGGCAATCTACGCACAGGGTGTTACGGTACTCTATGATTATGACAGTGCGGGAAACAGGGTTTCCAGGAATTGTATGACTTCTGTATCACTTGAGTCTGACGCAGAAACCGAATTTTCATGTCTCTCCGGAAAAAGTTCGGGGGGGGGTAGAATATCTGGATAAAGATACTGCACCGGCAGTATCGGCAGAGGTTGAGCCTCTGTTTGCCAGAGATTTCTTTTTGGAGCCATTGGCTCAATCTATGGCTATAGTAGGTGGATTCTTATGCGATTTGTCTGATATCGCTGTTCTTCCATATGATGCGGTCGGCATGGAACAGCGAAGAGACATAATGGGGAGGCATATTGAATGACTCCTGTCAGACGAATCCATGTGGATGATGAAATTATCGGTATCATCAGGGATAGAATGAAACTGTTCAATCTGTTTGTCATTGCATCGCTTAATTTTTCCATAGGCGTGGCAAGGAACGAACTTGACATCTTTGTGGATGATAGGGACTCATTTCTCGAATCAAACCGTAAAATATTGGGTTTTACACATCCGGATTTTATAAAATATCTCAAAAGCAGCGGATTGACAGAACAGGAAATCAATTATTGCTGCCTGTATTGCATCGGGATGAAAGTGAGGGAAGTCATGGATTATCTGGATAAACGGTCAATCTACAATGTAAATACAATGATAAGGAAGAAACTTAAGGTAAGCAGGCATGTCAATATTGATACGTTCCTGCATGAAAAGATGAAAGAGCTTGACATTCTGGGATGAAAAATATGAAAAGATATTTCAATGAAAGGCTTGATGCATTCTCTTTGCCAGAAATGCTGGTAGTCCTTGTTATAATAGGTATCCTCGTCCTTATCGCACTTCCAAACCTGATGCCTCTGATATCACGGGCCAAGGCGATGGAGGCACAGCAGCAGCTGTCATTTGTCTATACTTTGCAGAAAAGCTATTTCTACACCTATTCCAGATATTCGGACAATCTTGATGAAATAGGTTTCGAGCAGATGCCGCTTGTGACAGAAGACGGCAATGCAAACTACCGGATTGAGATTGTTGAAGCGGATGAAAATGGCTTCAAGGCGCAGGCTGTGGCAGTAGTCGATTTTGACAGGGACGGGCAGTTCAACATCTGGGAGATTGACCAGGACAAAAAGCTGGCCGAGACGCAGAAGGATTAGGGCATGGTGTAAGATATGTGGAATATTGTCTGCATCATTCCGCTTTCCATTATGATAGTGTCTGATTTGAGATGGAGACATGTCAATGTCTGGATTCTTCTGCTGTTCGGGGCCTGTATTGCAGTGGCTTCCGTCATTGGGCATGGAATGCGGATGGCAATATGCAATTGTCTTGGAAATTCTGCTGTCTGCCTCATGTTTGGCATCTCATTGTATATGTATTCAAAACTGAGACATGTCAGTTACGGCAGTATGGTTGGCCTGGGAGACATGATCTTTGTCCTTATGCTGACTCCGTACTTCGATTTTTATGGCTACGCTGTCTTCCTTGTCTCAGCTTCGTGTCTTTCGCTTGCATTATGGATATGCTTCCGCAGAAAATGGAAGGATATCCCCTTGGTCTCCACCTATGGTATATGCCTTGTCGGATTTCTAATTCTATAATATGGACATTCCTGAAATTTCTACAGAAGCCTTGCAGGTCTTTACCGGAGATGAGGCTTTCCATTATCGTCTGCTGCCATGTACTATTGATTCAGATGGCAGGCTGTCATGTCTCGGTGATGCCGGGTATGACTATGGTGCTGCAATTGAAGAGATTGACATTATCTATGGATATAAGGTCAGTGTCTCATGTGTCGTGCCTGATGAACTGACAAGGCTCCTGTCCATTCACTATAGACAGTCAGGTGCCGTGGGCCAGGAAAATGCACTGTTGCATGGACAGGATATTGCCGCAAATCTTATAGCGGAGGCCTGGTCATTGAATGCGAGTGATATACACATAGAGCCTTCAGAAACGAAATGCCGTGTGAGATTCCGTATAGACGGGAGGCTTATAGAACGGCATGTGATGAATGCAGCAGAATATCCCGGTCTTGTGAACAGGATAAAGATACTGTCGAATCTTGACATATCGGAAAAGCGTCTTCCGCAGGATGGACGTATAATGTATTCCAGGGATGACATGAAACTTGATATCCGTACTTCCGTAATGCCAACTATATATGGTGAAAAGATAGTGCTCCGCCTGCTCGCACGCGGAGGCAGCCATCTTTCGCTTGAACAGCTTGGACTGTCCAGGAGGCAATATGATGACTATATCGCATCCATTTCAAGACCGCATGGACTGATACTGATAAGCGGTCCTACAGGAGCCGGCAAAAGTACTACCCTTTATGCAACATTGGAACGTCTCAACAGAGGGGACAATAATATCCTGACAATCGAGGACCCTGTCGAATATACACTTGATGGAGTCAACCAGGTGCACCTTAGGGAAGATGTCGGGTTGACGTTCCCGGTTGCGCTCAGGACATTCCTCCGTCAGGATCCTGACATAATCATGCTTGGCGAGATACGTGACGAGGACACTGCGGAAATGGCTATACGCAGTTCCCTGACCGGTCACCTTCTCCTGTCTACACTTCACACAAACAGTGCATGGGGCTGCATCTCGCGTCTGGTGGATATGGGGATACATCCCTATCTCTTGTCCGAGACGCTGGTCGCATGCGTGGCCCAGAGGCTTGTACGTCTCCTGTGTCCGCATTGCAAGAGTCCGGTAGAATATGATGGCCAAGTCCCTGGATTTGATACCGTGGCCAATTCAGGAAAGTTCTATGGCAGGACAGGATGCCCGGCATGCCATTTTACCGGTTACCACGGACGTAAGGCCATATATGAGGTCCTGAGGATGGACAAGGACTTGTCATTGGCTGTGAGGGATAATCTTGCGGATGCCAGTGACTTGCTTTCTGCAAAGGGGATCAGCACATTGAGGGATTCCGCCTTGTCTCTGTTTGCAGATGGTGAGACATCTCTTGAGGAAATCCTCCCGTTGCTGGACAGTAATGCTTAAATTATCGGAATATATGCGTAAGAGTGTAAAAATGTTTGTCTTGACTGCCTCGCTCCTTTTGTGTCATTGCATGGCCTGGGCCCAGGCAGATACATTGTCCCTTGACGGGCAGCTGAAAAAGGGCCTTGATGACCTTGCGCTCCGCAGCAAGGCGTATCTGCAGACAGTGGATGTGTCTGTTACGGACTTCTCAATAGCTGAACTTGTGAAAAGCATGGCAATATCAAATGGACTCAGCATTGACATCGTGATTGACAGGAAGAAGACCATAACATGCAATATGCAGAAAGTTCCAGTCAAGGATTTCCTGTATTTTATATGTACAGAGAAGTCTCTGCAGGCCCAGATAATAGGTGATATTGTCACAATAACCGATTATGTCCCTCCAACTGAGCCTCCTCATGTGTCTGTTGACTATGACGGTGAAGACGGCACTGTCTCATTTGACTTTTCGGAATGCCGGCTTGACACCATGGCGAGACGTTTCACAAAGGCCACCGGTCACAATATGATTTTTCCAAACTCAATGTCTGCACGTCCTGTATCTTCATTCGGCACATCGATGTCTGTCGTTGAGGCAGTCCAGGCTATCGCGGCATCAAATGACCTGACGGCAAGAAGGGAAGGGGAGATGGCATGGAGCCTGTTTGAGGCAGGAAAGGATAGGACGGAAATATCCCGTGGACTGTTCCGGACTGACCTTGTGCAGGTTGATTCTTCCGGATATATAAGTGCACATCTGCATAATGCAAGCCTTAAGGATATTGTACCGGAACTCTTTGCAAAGACAGGGCAGAATTATTTCCTCGCCGGCAGGATTGAGCATAGGGTAAATGTGGATGTCGGTCCTATGCGCTTGCCTGATTTTCTTGGAATCCTGTTTACCGGTACTCCTGTTACATGGAGGGAAGCGGATGGGGTCTATATAATAGGGGATGCCAAAGGGCAGGGGGCAATGTCAAGCGTTTCTGTCTATCCGATGAAATACCGGACCGTTGAGATGGTTCCGGAGATTATACCGTCGGAACTGAGGCAGGACATGGAAATCAAGACTTTTCCCGATCTGAACAGTATTGTAATCAGTGGGGACAGAAGGAATATCGGCAGGATAGAATGTTTCCTGGATGAGATAGACAGGAGTGTGCCGATGATTTCCATAGATGTGATAATTGTGGATGCAACGGGGACAAGCACCCAGTCCATGGGGCTTGGCCTCGGTGTCGGGGCAGAGAAGTGGCAGACTGGCGGAACTTTTGGACCCGGGATAGACTTTAAGCTGAATGCAGACTCCATAAACAGGATTCTCAGGTCATTCAATGGCTTTGGCTCAATTGTCCTCGGAAAGGTCTCGCAGTTTTTCTATGCCGACTTGCAGCTTCTTGAGGAGACAGGCAGGATTGTTCTTAGGTCAACTCCGAGACTCGCAACACTGAATGGCCATAAGGCAGTCCTGAAAAGCGGTGAAGTGAAATATTATAAGGAAAGCCAGGTCAATATCATCGGTACCCAGAATCCACTCCAGTCGGAGTCCTGGCTCTGGAAAAATGTAGAGGCCAATTTTGTGCTGGACATGACTCCACAGGTCAGTGCGGACAGTACCATAACGCTGAGTATCAGTCTCAGCCAGGATGAGTTCAAGGAGACTGACGGTGATGACAGATACGCTCCTCCCGGTATAATAAAGCGCAGTTTCAATTCGACAGTAAAGGTCAAGGACGGGGAGATGGTACTTCTCGGAGGAATCGAAAAGAACCTGAAGGACAATAACTCAAAAGGGCTTCCATACGTCTCACGTGTACCTGTGCTCAGGTCTGTTTTCGGAAAGACGCGCAAGACGAGGACGGATTCCAAGCTTAATATATTTATACGTCCTACCATAATAATGTAGAATTATGAAGTACGATTATGTCTTGCCCCTGAAAGTGTCTGTCGCCGTCCTTCATCTTGATGGTGACAATGTTTCCATGGAATGGCTCTCGTCATATGGTGGAGGGCTATATGTCCTTGCTGTGACAGGGAGTGACGTATACAGCAGGCCATATCTCAGCGATGACCCTGTCATCGGACGTATCATGGACAACAGCAGCCTTCTTGTTTCTTTACATGATGGGGGTATGATTGATTTCGTCAGGCGTTCTTCTGTTGAGCCTCATCTACGTGACTTGTCTGCAAAGGGAATGATGGATATAGGCATTGCAGTATTTCATGATATGGATGTGGAAAAACTTGATTCTAAGGTTGCTGCCTTGTGTGGAAGAAGGCTGCGCATATCTGGATTTGGACATGATCATCTCCTTAGGGAGTTTGTCCTTGAAAAATTGTTCAGGCGTATTCTGCTGCCTGTGCTTGTCCTGTATCTGGCAGTCTTGGCAGCCAGCTGTTTTGCCGGTTCTGTCTTGTCGGAAAAGATTGCTGAAAAGAGGGAGGCCTATGCGGAGGAAATCAGGGCAGCGCGTAAAAAGTCGGAAATGACAGCGGCACAGGCCAGGCTCGTTGCCGGATTTGATGCCGTATCCCATCCTTTAAGGAGCTCGCTCTTTGACAGGATTGCCTCGTTGCTGCCTGACGGGATGCGTCTGAGCCTTCTTTCTGCCGATAGTCCCAGGGAACGTAAAAAATATGGTGTGCCGGATGATATGTCGCTTGTAATAATCAAGGGTGAGTCACTGGAGGCCGGGACAGTAATGTCATTTGCCCAGAATATGAAGGATTCGATTGACTGCAGGTCAATTGTGGTTACAGGTGTGGACAGGGACAGGGCTACAGGTAGGCTGAATTTTGAAATACATCTTATGCAATGAAAAGGAACAGTGCCTTGATAAAGCTTGTGTGCCTGCTTGTGGCGGCACCTGCAGCAATCTATGTCCTGGCTGTGTCGGGAACGGTAGGGCTTTATTCCGAATACATGGATGTAAAGGACTTGGAAAGATCGTTTAGCCATGCCTCTCCTGCTGATTCCCAATGTTATGTCTTCCGTGATTTCGGGAGGCCTGTTGTCAGCTGCGGTGAAATTGTCAGTATCATCGGTTCATGGTGTGCATTGAATGGAGTCACTGTCGGCAATTATGTACCGCATGAAATTGGACGGGAAGGCAAAATGGCATTATATTCTGCAGATATGCAGCTATATGGAGGATTTGTACCGTTGTTGAAAATTTTGTCGTTTATCGAAAATTCCGTACCTGAGGTCAGGATGACGTCCGTGAAGTTCATTCTGGAGAAGCCGTCCGGGAAAACTCCTGTTCTGCATCTTGATGTTTCCATCATTCAGGTTGAAATGTCATGAAATAGCTATGAGAAAAAGATATTTGACTGATATTGGTGCATTTGCTCTCCCAATGGCCTTGGTGATTTCATTGCTTATAATGCTGATGGTGCTGCTTGCCTATTCTTCTGTACTTCTGCAACGCAGGGCATGCTCTGAGTACAACAGCAAAAGGCAGGACCGTCTGGACTTGCGCTCTGCTGTTCTGGTGAGGTGCTCGGACAGCACTGCATGCAATGCAGGAGAGACAGCAGCATTACAGCTCTTTGATGATGACACATCTTCTGTCACGTTGTCTGTAAATTCCTGGGGACTGTATGAGACTGTGGTTGCCGGCAACCGCCAGGATGATGCCTTGATTATGCTTGTGGGGAAGCATACGGAGTGCAGCGCAAAGGCAGCATTATGGCTGTGTGACAGGAACAGGGCCTTGTCCCTTGCAGGAAATACTGAAATAAGTGGACTTGTATATATTCCCCTTAGCGGCATAAACTATACGTGGATTCATTCTGGAGACTATGCCGGAAGGCATATCCCTGAGTCAGACCTCAGGATTGCCTCTGCCGGACTTCCGCCTGCGGATTCTTCTGTCCTGCAGAGGGCTGAAGAACTTTGCCTGTTCAGGGCAATAGGCTGTCCGGTATCTGCCTTTCCTGCTGAATATCGCTCCTTTCAGGATGGAACAGCTGTCGTGATGCCCGGAAAGCATATATCTGGGCGTCTGCCCGGCAATATACATCTCTGTGGCGATGTCATAGAATTTAAGGAAAATGCAGAAGTCAGCGATGTTATTGTTTCTGCAAGAAAAGTTGTCGTTTCCTCAGGGTTCAAGGGCAGGATGCAGCTGTTTGTCTCGGATACGGTCATTGTGGAGGCGGGGGCAATGCTTGAATATCCTTCCGGGATATATGTAGGCGGCGGTGAGGCAAGGCCGTATGCCGTTATACATGAACGTGCGTCGCTTTCCGGATATGCCATTGTACTTGGGCAGGAGCCGGATTCCCAGTTGCGCTTTCCTGGATTCATTATGGAGCCTGGTTCACACGTGGATGGCCTGGTCTATGTCGATGGCTCGTGCAATATTGAGGGAAGCATTTCCGGTGCAGTGTACATAAGGGACTGCTATCATTATTCTGATGGAAACATATATGCAGGAACATTGTGTGATGTCTCTATTTCAAGGGACGATTCACTAGCATTTCCTGTTTTCATGGACGGCCTATACAGGAGAAAGATAATCAAGAAACTTCATTGAAATGGACACAAGAAAGTCAATGACCGCTATATTGGCCTCAGCTGTAGTTGCAGTATGGGGAATGGTGTTGGTGAAAGTATTCCACCCATCAGATGAAATACCTCAGTTCAAGGAATTGCCTTTGCCGGAGGCCTCGGTACCTGCAGAAGTGAGGGATTCTCTCATACTGGACTATAGGGACCCTTTCCTTTCAGGACTTGTAGAGGTCAAGCCGGCATTTTCCAAGGTTGTGATGTCCAGCCCTGCTGCGCCCGGGGAGGATGAACCGGTGCGTCAGCCGGGATTTGTCTTCAAGGGAGTTATCGGCAATGGGGATGCAGTCCATGCACTGGTCAGCGACAGGGGTACAGTGCGCATGGTCTGTCCAGGTGACAGTGTGGACGGCTTTCTGGTTGTACGCTTTTCCCCGGAAAAGATGACTGTCAAAAGCAATGGACGTATGATTGAACTGAAAGTGCGATGAAAGTGTATCTTGGGGCATATTCAATCGTAGAGCCGATTGTGGCATCAGTGATATTCATGTTGTCATTCCTGCTTGCCGTTGATGCAATTTCCAGTGTGGATATGCTTGGCATGAAGTCAATACGTCTACAGGAAGTGGAGGAGGCAATGGAGACATGTGCCGAAGACTATGTCCGTGAAAGTTCATGTACGGGAACAGAAAAGGTATATATGTTTGACTGGGGGACTATAACTGTGTCTGCTGAAGTCTATCTGGATGGGTTGCTGGAGGTGACTGTAATGTCAGAGACGAAGAACGGGACAGATATGGTGTACCGGTATCTAATGGAGGATATATATGAATAATATTTTGAAAGCAAGTACTTTGGCTGAGGTTCTTGTGTCGATGGTGCTGTCCGGAATCCTGTTGATTTCAATGTATGAAGGGCTTGGCTTTGTCAGCAGAAGTCTGCCAGTTGACAGTAATGCCGAATTTTATGACAGGCTGATAGGGCATGGACTGATTGAAAACTTGAAATACAATGCAGACAGTGTCCGTCTTGTTGACGGGATATATCTGTTTTATTCAGCAGGGCAGTTGCATGATTCGGTACGTCTTGCCAATGGTACATTGATATGGAATTCATGCGGATGCTGTGATTCAATCTTTGTTGGTTATGATTATGGGATTTTGGTTTGGACGGAATAGCCTTCCGGATAAGGACAGGAAGGTCTTCTTTTCAGAATTGCATTCCCTGATATCCTCAGGGCTTAGCCTCAGCCGTTCATTCGGGCTGATTCTTGACGGAGCAGGCAAAAAGGAGCGTCAGGTATATTCGAGGGTCTTTGACCGTGTCGTTTCAGGCTCATGCCTATGGCAGTCGATGTCTAATGAGGCATGTTTTTCTGAGCTGGACTGCAGTGTTGTAAGGATAGGGGAGGAGACCGGAAAATTGCCTGATGCCCTATCTTTCCTTATAGACTATTATAGGAAAAAGGAGGAACAGAAAAAGATGATTACAGGTGCGTTGAGCTATCCGTGCATAACATTGTGCATTGCGGTTGCGGTACTTGTGTTCATGCTGATTGCCGTTGTCCCGATGTTTGAGCAGGTCTATGCAAGGATGGGAGGTGAACTGCCAGGAATTACCAGGCAGATTATTGCATTTTCCGGAAAGTTGCCTGCTGCTGCGGGCCTGTTGCTCACCGTGCTGTGCGCCTGGAGTGTCGTCAGGCATTTATGGGGCGGAACGGAGCGTTATAGGAAATTCTGTTCAGGGGTTGTAATGAGGATTCCTCTTGTCGGAAGGATTGTCATGAAATACCAGGTTGCAAGGTTTTGCAGGATACTGCATCTTCTGCTAAGTTCGGATGTCCGGATTCTTGAAGCCTTGGACCTGATGATGGGCCTGGTCACTTTCTATCCGTATAATGAGTCAATGAAATCCGTCTGCAGGACAATAGAAAGAGGCGGCTCGATGGCGGACGGCATATCTTCATGCTCCCATCTTTATGGAAAACGTTTCATTGTCCTGCTGAGGGTTGCTGAAGAAACAAATACTGTGGATAAGGTGCTTCTTGCACAGGCAGATGAAACCGACAGGGAACTTGACCATGAGATAAGGCAGCTGAACAGCCTTGCCGAGCCTTTTCTTATAGTCGGTATAGGCATCATCGTTGCCTTTGTCCTCATCGCCATGTACATGCCTATGTTCAAGCTGGGGATGGCTATGTGAACTGTTGGCTGCGTCTGTTCAATAATTGCTGCGTGTCCAAAATTGTTGAGCATAACGAAATTATTGAACAGGCCTTTGGCAGATTCAATTTTGCCAAAGCCGGAGCATACAGGATGGCCTATGACATCGCTGACCTTATAACCGGTGAACAGTTGTGCTATTATCATAATATTTTGACGGTTGAATTACAATCAGCAGATGAAAGCCGGTTGATTATGCAAATGATAGAGACTAATAGAACACTTTCGTTGGCAGAAGTATCAGGAGCTTTGACCACTATTTCCAATATTTTCAAGACTAGATTGGATGATGATTGAAAATCCATTCATTTAGTATTCCAGGTAAGAATAAAGTCAATGAAGACTGTCTTGCCTGGCACATGTTTTCCCCTTTCTCACTACCGTCCAGGCTTGCAAATAGCCAACTGGAATCAAGAAATATTCTTATTTTTGTTCGACCAGCAAATCAAGCAAAGAGTAATGTCAAACCCGCAAATTTCAAGGAAAGCAGGATGGCCGATGTCATGCCACTGATGTCCAGCCGTATGAAAGAGATTATCGAATCAGAGCTAAAAGGCACGGAGCATGTCCGTGGGCTCCGTGCCTGCATAAACGGGAAGACAGTTAAGAAATTGATACATTGAATAGGGAGAAGACAAGGTACACAGATGAGGAAAAAGAGTGGATAATTCAGCCCTGCTATAGGAAAGATGCCATTCAGGAGTATGCCATGTTTCATGATCCATACAGTTATTGGCAATTGACAGAGGTGCTGCATGTCAACAATGAAATCCGCAAAAAATTGAAGAAGGCCGGCATAACAGGTATAAGTTTTACCGACTGCTGGACAGATTGACGGCAGGCTATTCATTCTTGAATCAGGGGAAGTATAAATTATGTCAGATACATGTGTCTTTCATGGTACCTGACATTTATGATGTCTGATGGGCATATCATGTATCTGTGTTGAAATTTCATAAGTGGTGCAGTTGCCATTCAGTAAGCACACTCTGTTGAGATAACTATGTGACAGACAGTTACTTCTCTTTTGAGGTTGTGCTTTGTTATGCCAATTTTAGTGTCCAAAAGCACGCAAAAGTGCCATAGAAAGCGTATAATGCAGATTTGCGTGCTCGCTCATTGGCAAACTACTTCGCTCAAATAGCTTTACTTCTCTCAAATAGTTTGGCAAACAGCTTCTCAAAAATCTTGGCAAATTGCGCTTGCTAAGCTGCTCCATCTGATGCGTCAGTACATGCGCACTCATGCTTGGATACTCAGTTCACCACCGCCTTGTCACCGAAATATTCCGCGAATATCGCCTTGGCATTCATGAGTTGCTGTGGAGTGTTGAGCGGGACGTCTTTCAGCATATATTCCTTGCCGAGGGTCTCATATTTGTTGACACCGAGGGTGTGATATGGCAATATTTCTACACGTTGCAGCATCCTGTAGTCCTTGAAATGCTCTCCGAGGGCGCGTATGTCAGCCTCGAAGTCGCTGTAGCCAGGGACGAGGACATATCTCAGCCAGAATGGCTTGCCGTGTCCCTCCATCCATGCTGCAGTTGACAATGTCCGGCTGTTTCCCCTGCCTGTCAGAGCCTTATGCCTTTCCTGATTGAACTGTTTGACATCCAGAAGTGTAAGGTCAACGAGTCCTAAAAGTTCCTCTACGGCAGGGTTCCATACTCCTCCGTTTGTGTCTATACAGATGTGGATGCCATTTTCTTTTAGCTCTTTGCAGAGAGGGATGAGGGCTTCCGCCTGTACTGTCGGTTCACCTCCTGAGAATGTTATTCCTCCGCGCCTGCCGAAGAATGGCTTTTGGCTGACGGCTTTTTTCAGAATCTCTTCAGCCTCTGTCGGCTTGCCGCCTTCAAACGGTATCGTGTCCGGATTTGCACAATATAGGCATCTGAACGGGCATCCTTGAAGAAATACGACGAGCCGCAGTCCAGGCCCGTCGTAAGTTCCCATGCTTTCGTAGCTATGTACGTTTATCATATCAGTCTTTCAAATTTAGACCATAATTGATTTTCTGAATGATTGAAAATCAATATTTTTAAATGTTTATTTTGCAAATCTCCATCAAATTGACTGGAATTTCAATCAATTTGAACTTCCATAATTTATAATATTTCTTGGCAGGTCTTGCAAGTCCAGAAAACCGGAATTGACATTAGGGTAATAATGATTTTCCGGACTATTTTGTTGACCTGTCAATTTACATGCTCTGGTGGAATGTACGGGCAATAACCTCCAGCTGATGCTTCCTGCTAAGCTTAACGAAGTTAACCGCATATCCCGAGACCCTGATTGTAAGCTGCGGATAATTCTCCGGATGCTCCATCGCATCTTCAAGCATCTCACGGTTGAGCACATTCACGTTGAGGTGATGTGCGCCCTTTGTGAAATATCCGTCCATCATGGTCATAAGGTTCTCGATGCGGTCTTCGTCTGTCGGACCGAGAGATTTCGGAACGATGGAGAATGTGTTGCTGATACCGTCCATCGCATCATGGTAGTCAAGTTTGGCAACTGAACTGAGTGATGCGATTGCACCATGGCAGTCCCTTCCGTGCATCGGGTTCGCTCCAGGGGCAAAAGCCACGCCTTTTTCCCTTCCGTCCGGAGTCGCCCCGGTCTTGCTTCCGTACATCACATTTGAGGTGATTGTCAGGAGAGACAGCGTCGGCATTGCGTTCTTGTAGATAGGGAGGCTGCAAAGTTCCTTGCTGAAGAACTTCACTATGTCCTTTGCTATGTCGTCAACCCTGTCATCATCGTTTCCGAAGCAAGGGTATTCCCCGTCAATCTGGAATCCGTCTGTAAGGCCTGCCTCATTGCGGTGTGCAGTTACTTTGGCATATTTGATTGCAGAGAGTGAGTCGGCAGCAATTGAAAGTCCTGCTACACCATACGCAAGGTTGATTGAAGGATCAGTGTCGATGAAAGCCATCTGCGACCTCTCATAATCATATTTGTCATGCATGTAGTGGATTATGTTCATTGCATCGTTATAGACCCTTGCCACTTCATGCAGAACTTTCTTGTAGTTTGCCAATATCTCCTCATAGTCAAGGATATCGCTCTTGAGCGGCTCAATGCCTTCAACCATCAGTGTGCCTGTGTTCTCACAACGTCCTCCGTTGATTGCAAGGAGAAGCCCCTTGGCAAGGTTTGTCCTTGCTCCGAAGAACTGGATTGCCTTTCCTACAGCCTGGTATGACACGCAGCATGCTATACCGTAGTCATCGCATCCGCGCACATCCCTCATAAGGTCATCGTTCTCGTACTGTACTGAACTTGTGTCGATTGATACTTTTGCGCAGTATTCCTTGAATCCTTCCGGAAGCTCAGGGCTCCAGAGCACTGTCATGTTCGGCTCCGGTGCAGGTCCGAGGTTATAGAGGGTCTGGAGGAAACGGAACGAAGTCTTTGTGACTTTCACCTTGCCGTCATTGAAACGTCCTCCGAGAGACTCTGTCACCCATGTAGGGTCTCCTGCAAATATGTCGTTGTAGGACTGCATCCTGAGATGGCGTACCATCCTGAGCTTCATTACAAACTGGTCGATGAGCTCCTGTGCGTATGTCTCGTCTATAGTGCCGTGGTCAAGGTCGTACTGGATATAGATGTCAAGGAATGATGAGACGTTTCCGAGCGACATTGCGGCTCCATCCTGTTCCTTTACAGCGGCAAGATATGCCATATATACCCACTGTACAGCTTCATGTGCATTGAGTGCAGGCCTTCCAAGATCAAGACCGTAGTATTCTCCCATTGTCTTGATTTCGCCGAGGGCCTTGATCTGTTCAGCAACTTCTTCACGAAGCCTGATGTTGTGCTCAGTCATTGGGCTTTTAATTGCTTCAAGATCAGCTTTCTTTGCCTCTATAAGCCTGTCTGCTCCATAAAGTGCAAGCCTCCTGTAGTCTCCGATGATACGTCCCCTTGAATAGTTGTCAGGAAGTCCTGTGAGGAAGCCGAGCGACCTGAACCTGCGGATTTCTTCCGGATAGACGTCGAATACGCCGTCGTTATGGGTTTTCCTGTAATGTGTGAATATCTTTTTAACCTCGGGGTCGAGCTGTACACCGTTTTCGTTGCATGCCCTTTCAACCACATGCCAACCGCCGAATGGCTTGATTGCCCTTCTGAGCAGCTCGTCTGTCTGGAGACCGACTATAAGCTCGTGCTCCTTGTCAATGTAGCCTGCTGCATGGGAGGTGATTGTTGAAATCGTTTTTGCATCGATTGACCTGACACCATTGTTGTTCCTTTCCTCCTCGAGGGCGTCAGTACAGATTTTCCATAGCCTTTTTGTCCTTTCAGTAGCTTCCTGGAGGAAGGATGCGTCACCTGTGTATGGTGTAATGTTCTGATAGACAAAGTCTGATACGTTGATTTCGCGGGACCATTTCCCGTTCTTGAATTTTTCACTCATGGCCAATAATGGTCTTATTATTACACTACTCTTCTAAAACTCAGCAAAGATATATCCATATTATTAATTATTCAAATCAAATTGTATGTGACTCAATATATGATAGAAATTATATGGTGTTTTATTCATGAATATTAATATATTTGTGCCTAATAATTTAGCTGTTTATGAAAAACTTGTTTGAATCATTGCTCCCTGTTGCTGCGGCCATGCTTGTTTCATGCTTTCCGGCGGCGGCCCAGCTGGGAATCCGTTTTGATGTCGGGATGCCTGTCGCACAGTCCGCGTCCTATGGGGCTCTCAATATGAGTGAAGCCTATGGCCTTGGTGCCTAGATAGGCCTTGACTACGACTTCCATATAAAAGGCAAGTTCTATATTGCTCCAGGTGTCAACTATTCTTTCCGTGCTGTCCTTGATAAATTTATAGAGGATACGTATGATACTGCAGACTTGATGCTTATGCATAATATTAATATCCCTGTACATTTCAAATGGAATTTTGAGATAAGGCCCGGAAGATTTGCAGTCTATCTCTATGCCGGTCCGGTTCTTTCGGTTGGACTGGCTGCACAATCCATGATAAATGCATCTTCGTGGTACAGAGAACCCCATTATATCGAATGCAGATACGACTACTATTCAGGTAATGCAGAATGTAACTATGGATGGACAGATTATTTGGAACATCAGTATGACCAACTCCTTGACAAAGAAATTCAGGCACAGCTGGATGCTGCAAACATTCGGCACAGACGTTTCGACATGCTGGTCGACTTTGGCGTAGGATTCCGGTTCCGGGATCGCTTTGAACTTGTACTTGGTGCGGACAACAGCTTTATCAACAGATATCGCCATGGTGCTGCGAGTGCAGTAAGCATGACCATGGCCCAGCCCTACATCGGCTTCCGTTATCGTTTCTTCCATAGATGATTTTATTTTGCCAATCGCATATTTGCGATTATTATCTTATTATGAAATACGATCCTTCCAAATATACTGAAAGATATGACATTTGGAACTGTGCTGAATTTCAATTACTTGATTGATAATCTGTTATGGAAGACAATGGTTCCCAATGTCCTCAAAAACATGACATTGGGAACCCAATGAAATTAAAACCTGATGATTGTCAGTTTGTTATAAAACGGTAAGGTTCCCAATGTACCGCAAAATGTGACATTTGGAACTGTGTCGAATTTCAATTACTTGATTGACAGCTTATTATGAAACACGATGGTTCCCAATGTACGAAAAAAAGTGACATTGGGAACTTTGTATTTCTGCAAAGTGTTGTTTCTCAGCGAAATACAGAATATTACTGTTTCCAACGTGTTGCTAAAATGTACATTTGGAACCCTCCTGTTTTGCAATGCATTGAAAATCAATGTAGTATCAATTGCTCTGGTTCCCAATGTACGAAAAAAAGTGACATTGGGAACTTTGTATTTCTGCAAAGTGTTGTTTCTCAGCGAAATACAGAATATTACTGTTTCCAACGTGTTGCTAAAATGTACATTTGGAACCCTCCTGTTTTGCAATGCATTGAAAATCAATGTAGTATCAATTGCTCTGGTTCCCAATGTACGAAAAAAAGTGACATTGGGAACTTTGTCTTTCTGTAATATGTTGTTTCTCAGTGAAATACAAAATACTTCTGTGCCCAACGGCAAAATTTATCTTCTGTTTGGCACAAGCCTGTTCTTGAAAATGCTGATATTCAATATGTTATGAATTAATGCTGTGCCAAACGGCAGTATTTTTCTTCTGTTTGGCCCTATTTTGCGAATGCGCTGTTTCTCAATGAAGTACAAAATACTCCGGTTCCCAACGTGCTGTCAAAATGTACATTTGTAACCTTCCTGTTTTGCAACATATTGAAAATCAATGTGGTATCAATAGTCCCGGTTCCCAATGTACGAAAAAAAGTGACATTGGGAACTTTGTGTTTCTGCAAAGTGTTGTTTCTCAGTGAAATGCAGAATATTACTGTTCCCAACGTGCTGTCAAAATGTACATTTGGAACCCTCCTGTTTTGCAATGCATTGAAAATCAATGCAGTATCAATAGCTCTGGTTCCCAACGTACGAAAAAAGTGACATTGGGAACTTCGCTTTTTTGTAATATGTTGTTTCTCAATGAAGTACAAAATACTCCGGTTCCCAACGTGCTGTCAAAATGTACATTGGGAACCTTTCTGTATTGCAACATATTGAAAATCAATGTAGTATCAATAGCTCTGGTTCCTAACGTACGAAAAAAGTGCCATTGGGAACTTTGTGTTTCTGCAATGTGTTGTTTCTCAATGAAGTATAAAATATTCTTGTGTCCAACGGCAAAATTCACCTTCTGTTTGGCACATCTTTGCTCCAGAAGTTGCAGATATTCAGTATTTTATTGATTGAGGTGGTTCCCAATGTACGAAAAAAAAAAGTGACATTGGGAACTTTGTGTTTCTGCAATGTGCTGTTTCTCAGTGAAATGCAGAATACTTCTGTGCCCAACAGCAAAATTCACCTTCTGTTTGGCACAAGCCTGTTCTTGAAAACACTGACATTCAATATGTTATGAATTGATATCGTGTCCAACAGCCGCATCTTTCTTCTGTCGGAACTTTGCGCTATGGTAATGCGTTGTTTATCAGTGAAATACAAAATACTCCACTTCCCGGCATCTCTGCCACGGGCAAAAAGGAAAGTAGTTGACCAAAAAAGAATTTTTCCTTTCTGAGAATTGAATATTTGAAAAAAGCCTCCTTCAGGAGTGCGGACAAAAAAGAGGGCGGCTCAAAAGCCAGAGCCGCTCTCCTTTCAATATATCGAAGTATGGACTGTCTGCTGGATACTTCAGATCAAGTACCCTCAAAACGGTTCGCTTTCTTTTTTAGAAAAATATCTGTTTCTTAGTCCTGGACCTTGGCAATCTCCTCGCGGATCTTTGCTTCAATCTCCTCGCAAAGTTCTACATTGTCGGTAAGGAGCTGCTTGACAGCCTCACGTCCCTGCGCAAGCTTCGCATCACCGTAGCTGAACCATGAACCGCTCTTCTTGATTACATCAAACTCAACTCCGAGGTCGATAATTTCACCTACCCTGGAAATGCCCTCGCCGAATACAATGTCAAATTCAGCTTTCTTGAAAGGCGGAGCCATCTTGTTCTTCACAATCTTGACCCTGGTCCTGTTTCCGAGAGCTTCCTCACCATCCTTGATCTGTGTCGTCCTGCGCACATCCACGCGTACAGACGCATAGAATTTCAGGGCATTTCCTCCGGTTGTCGTCTCCGGGTTGCCGAACATGACACCGATTTTGTCGCGCAGCTGGTTGATGAATATGCAGCATGTGTTGGTCTTGCTGATATTTGCGGTCAGTTTCCTTAGTGCCTGGCTCATCAGCCTTGCCTGGAGACCCATTTTCGAATCGCCCATTTCGCCCTCAATCTCAGCCTTAGGTGTAAGTGCTGCAACAGAGTCTATTACGATGATGTCAATCGCTCCGGAGCGTATAAGGTTGTCGGCAATCTCAAGTGCCTGCTCACCGTTGTCCGGCTGCGAAATCAGCAGTGTGTCGAGGTTTACACCGAGATTCTTTGCGTATGTCCTGTCGAACGCATGCTCTGCATCGATTATTGCAGCGATGCCGCCCGCTTTCTGTGCCTGGGCGATTGCATGGATAGCCAGGGTTGTCTTACCGCTGGATTCCGGTCCATATATCTCGATTACCCTTCCTCTTGGATATCCTCCGATTCCAAGGGCATGGTCAAGCGCAATTGAGCCGCTTGGAATTACAGAAACTTCCCATTTTGGCTGATCTCCCAGCTTCATGATTGTCCCTTTGCCGTAATCCTTCTCAATCTTGTCAATCGTAGCCTGCAGCGCCTTGAGCTTCGCTGCATTCATGTCCTCACCGGCCTTCTCTACAACTTCTTTAGCCATAATGTTAAAATTTAATAAGTTAATGATGATGCCACCCGGCACAATCCTTACAAAGTTATGAAAAAACTGCAAATCTGCAATGCCCAATTTCAGCAACCTGTACGTAATTCCCGTAATGTCTCCATGCCATGCATATATGCCGGAATCCACGGGGATGCCGGCTGCCATCCAATCCTGCCGCCACACCTGGATCATCTGGGGCAACAGACCTCCAGTACGCCTGAAAACATCAACTTCTAAGCCAGCACTCCTGATGGTATCCGTGAGTAAAAGCATGCACTTGCCACACAGGGAGCGGTGCCGGTCGCAGCAGGCAGATGCCTGGCTTTTCCAGGCGGACAATGTTACCCGCCGTTTGGCAAAAACAGCATGTGGACTGACGGGAGAACAATAAAAATGGAGAACCATCAAATATCGGGTGAACCGAGTTTATTTTTGGAGATGCCATCTACGGAACCTATAGCACGGTTACCTCGTCAATGAAGAACCAGCATGGATGACCGACACCGTAATGCCAATGTGGACAGGTCTTTGTCCCCTCGACTTCAACCTTTATATATCTTGCCGGAGTGGCTTCACTGAAATGGTGTGTAACCTCCACAAACTTTACCTTGGGCGTGCTGTCTTCCGGCAAGGTATATGAACCTGCTTCGGCAAATTCCTCTCCGTCTGCCGAAACGGAATATTTTACACCTTTCGGCAACAGAATCCATGCCCCGAGCTGGTGAAGGAAATCCGTAGCGACAGAGGATATTTCCCTGACCTCCCCGAGGTCAATGATGAATGAAGCATCGCATCCTTCCCAGCCGACCCAGCTCTCGACGAATGTCGAGCCTCCGAACAGCCCGTCTGTCAGTGCAGTCTGTCCGAGTTCCGCATAGCCTCCAGAAGGCTGTACCAGGAACTTCACCTGTGCATCAGCCGCCAGGCTTTTTTCCTGCCGTGGCATATATCTGCTCCTGAACAGGTTGCAATAGTCAACAGGGGAATTGCTCCTTTCGTTCAGGGTCGGGACATTGAACTTCTTCACCTGCTGCTCGAAATAGTCCAGCTTGCAGAGCATGTCGTCATGGTCCTTCTCCCTGTTGCTCCTTGCAATCTCAAGCTCTGAGTAGAGCAGCGGCAGCCTTGTCCTCTGTACCCTTGCCAGGAATGTGCTGTCATTGGCAACAGCCAGTTCGGCCTGGTCAAAAAGTTCCTTGTAGCGGCGCATAAGCTCTGGTTTCAGCATTCCCTCCTTGTGGGAGATAGGGGAGTCGTAGATCCATAGGCGTTTCCCGCTTCCGATGAGTGCGCCTTCCATTATCTGTGTGTATCTGTAGATATAGGGTGCAGCAGGACCATAGTAACCTTTCATGAAATGCTGCATCAGTGAATCGACATCTGCATCCGGATTCCACATCAGCTTGGAGACGAGATATGTACGCATCTCCGCGAAGTCTCCTCCACGGCTTCCTGCAATCTGGGAGAAATGCATGTTCGCATGGTTTTTCCTGAATAGCCTGATGTTTTCCTGCAGGATATGGAAGTTCGGGAACGGTGCAAGGTAATTGTCGAAATTGATTCCGTAGTCCCAGACAAAGATATTGTCCGTAATCCTGCTCCAGCCCTCCATGGCTTCGACAAATTCGCGTCCTGAGGCATTCTCGGTAAGTGATACCTCCCTGTCGCAGTCAATGTCGCAGAGCATTATGTTCACATTCGGGAGCGGCTTCACATGTCTTGGCGGCTTCATGGTGTAGAGATAGGCGAGGGTAGAGAACTCCTTGTCCGGGAAACGCTCCGCCACCTTGTTGAGGAAATGTATGACCGAGCCTGAAAGTGCACCTTCGTATTCGTCTATGGCCTTGCAGGCATCGCACTGGCAATTTGTGAAATTGCCGTCATTCTGGCTTATGGAGATGATGTCCTTTCCTGGATTCGCCTTGAATATAGAGTCGAGTTTTGCTGTCACAATCTCCAGTACCTCCGGATTGGACAGGCACCACTGGCTTGCCTTGCCTGGATGACGCTTCCCGTTGAAGAAAGAGTAGTATTCAGGATGCTCCTTGCCATAGACAGATGAGGGAAGGAGCTTGTCGAAGGTATGCACCCAATATCCTCCTGCAAATACCTCAGAAGGCTCTTCGAGACGCATCCACAGCTTGTACGTAGGGTCGTTTTTCATTCCGTAGAACTGGCTCTGGCGATATCTGAACGCCGGATTCTCGATGATGTCCATTGCCGGAAGGCAGATATCGCCTGACTTTGTGACGGAGTATTCATTCTCTCCCCAGTAGTCTACCCCGAGATAGCGTTCAAGCAGGGTTATGGCACCATATACCGGGCCGTTCCCGCTGCCTCCGATGATTCTCAGGAAACCGTCTTCGGTGCATATCCTGAATCCGTCTTCGTGCACTTCGCTGCTGATGAATGCACTGTTGGACATTCCGCATCCAATCAGGATGTCTCCCTTTGCTGGGGCCTTTTTCATTGTGCTCCCGTCAATTACCTGCAGGCTTGCCCCGCTGATGCGCCGGAAGAAATCCTGCAGGACAGCTGCGGCAGTTGAATCTGTGCTTTCCCTTGTTGTGAGTACTATCTTTCCCTGTGCCTTGCCTTTGTGTACAGGGCATACCTGGGCACCGGTCATCAGACTGAGTGACAGCCCAATGGCCAGCAATGATGATTTTAGATACCTGTTGTGCATGTCTTTGCTGTTAACATTTTCTGCAAATATACTTCTTATATTCTTTGCAAAGCATGTTTTTGGTTATCTTTGCAAGTACTTGCCGGCGCGGCTGTACACGCAGGTACGGCCTGGGACCTGTCTCCATATTTGGCAACGGCAAAATATGGGCATGCTGTAGACCTCTTTTCCCGGCAAAACAGATTAATTGACTTATATGAAGACTAAACTATTGGGAATGAACCTGCAGGACCTCAGGCAGGTTGTGGCAGAGGCCGGTCTGCCTGGATTTACTGCATCGCAGATTGCACGATGGCTCTATGTCGCGAAGGTCAGGAGCATAGATGACATGACCAATATATCGAAGGCCGGAAGGACCGTGCTTTCTGAGAAATACGAAGTCGGGGTGACAGAATATTCAGCTGTCCAGAAGTCCGCTGACGGTACCAAGAAATATCTTTTTCCTGTAAGCTGTTCGCACAGGCTTCCCACGCCGCAGAATCCGTCCGTGGAAGAGCTTGAGCAAGGTGCAGTCGAGGCGGTGATGATTCCGGATGAAGACAGGGCTACCCTATGTGTGTCGTCACAGTCCGGATGCAGGATGGGATGCCGTTTCTGCATGACTGGACGCCAGGGCTTCCATGGTCATCTGAGTACGGCTGACATAATCTCGCAGTTCCTTGCCGTGGATGAGTGCAATGTCCTGACCAATGCTGTCTTCATGGGAATGGGAGAGCCTTTCGACAATTATGACAATGTGATGAAAGCCATAGAGATACTGACTTCGGACTGGGGATTCGGATGGAGCCCTAAACGCATTACGGTTTCTACAATAGGAGTGTTGCCGTCCCTGAAGCGGTTCCTGGAGGAGAGCAGATGCCATCTTGCGGTCAGCCTCCACAATCCTTTCCCTGATGAAAGGCTGTCGATGATGCCAGTCCAGAAGGCATGGCCGGCAAAGGATGTGATAAACCTTATAAAGGAGTATGACTTCACAGGCCAGAGGCGTGTCAGCTTCGAATACACGATGTTCGATGGCTTCAATGATGACAAACGGCATGCAGATGCCCTTGCGAGGCTTCTGAAAGGTCTTGAATGCCGTGTGAACCTTATCCGTTTCCATAAGATACCTGATTTCCAATATGGTACATCTCCTGACTTTAGGATGAACGCTTTCCGTGACAGGCTTTCCGGATATGGAATAGTGACAACAATACGCGCTTCAAGGGGAGAGGATATATTTGCGGCCTGCGGTTTGCTTGCAGGGCAGCACAGGAAAAAAGATTAAAAGTATATGGAAAGGTTTGTGTCTTTGGCAATTGCCGCATTTATCGCAGTAGTCTGTCCAGCCCAGGATTTTCCAGTTCCGAGACGGGCTTCTACTGCATCTGATTCAGTTTCTGTCGCAGAGATAAAGGCCCGTATGGACATGATAAGGAGGGAACGTCCTTCCGTTGCCCTTGTCCTGAGCGGCGGGGGAGCAAAGGGGGCAGCCCATATCGGTGTGATCAAATATCTGGAAGCCATAGACATGCCTGTAGACCTTGTGCTTGGGACAAGCATGGGAGGACTTCTTGGAGGACTGTATTCACTCGGCTATACGGGGCAGCAGATGGATTCCATCATAAGGCGTGTGGACTGGGGCAGTGTTATGACAGACCGGCTTGAAAGGGAATATATCTCATATTCGGAGATGAAATACAAGGAGAAATATTTGCTGAGCTTCCCGTTCTACTATAGCAAGGACAAGGTCTCCAGGGGTAATGAGACTGAATTTGAATTTGCAGAGGAGGGACGCAGGAAGCAGAGGCTTAGACTCTCTGCAGACAGCGGCGGAACTGAAATTATCCGTGAAAATCTTCTTGGCAGCCTGCCGTCCGGATTTACCAGGGGACAGTCTGTCTTCAATATAATAACGAGCCTGTCGGTAGGATACCAGGATTCATTGGAGTTCAGCCGGCTGCCGGTTCCTTTCATGTGTGTCGCTACAGACCTTGTGGACGGGAACGGTGTATTCATGTATTCCGGAAAACTGGCCACGGCAATGCGTTCCACAATGTCGATACCGGGTGTATTCGCACCGGTCAAGCTGGACAATATGGTACTTGTTGACGGCGGCATGAGGGACAACTATCCTGTTTCTGTAGCGCGTGAGCTTGGGGCTGACATTGTCATAGGTGTTGACCTCGGGGACGAGAAACGCAGGTATGACCAGGTCAATAATCTTGTTGATATCCTCTGGCAGAGTGTAGACATGCTCGGAATGCAGTCATATATGCATAATGTCCCGCTTGCCGACATAAATATAAGGCCAGTCCTGACAGGATATAATATGATGAGTTTCGATGATGTGAGCATCGATGTCATACTGTCGAGGGGATATGAGGCTGCACTTGCCAATGCAGACAGGCTCCTGGAGCTCAAGGAAAGGGTGGGGGCCTGTGCCCATAGGCTCAATGCACCAAGGGCAGTAGACATAAATGTCACTCCTGTCGAGATTGACGGAGTGGAAATCAGGGGAGTCCCTGACAGGGAGAAGGCGATACTCATGAGCCGGATCAAGGTCAAGGAAGGAGATGTCGTCTGCAGGAAGGATGTTGAGGATGTGGTCGGGCAGATTTATGGCACAAAGGCATACGAGTATGTTACATACGAACTTGAAGGTACTGGGGAGCCATATCATCTTGTAGTCAACTGCAAGAGGGGACCTATACACCGTTTTGGCCTCGGTCTCAGGGCTGACACTGAGGAGATAGTGTCCGTGCTTCTGAATTTCGGCTTCAATTCGCGTAAACTGTATGGCTCTACATACGATTTCACCGGCAAGATAAGTGCGAATCCGTATATCCGTTTCCAGTATTCCTATGACGGGACAGGACTGCCGACTTTCAATCTGTCTGCATCGGCAAGGTGGGTGAACCTCGATCTTTTGGAAGGGTTCGGGATATCACCGTCAAGCTTCCATATGAAATATTTTGATACGGTCCAGGAATTGTCGCTCTCGAACATCAGATGGTCTCTGTTCGACATCAACGGAGGCCTGAGGAACAGATATTTCATGGTACGTTCGATAATGTCCCAGGATTTTGCCGTAGGGAACTATGATTTCAGTGACATGAACAATGATTTCCTTTCACTGTTTCTCCATGCAGGGGCAGATACATTTGACAACGGATATTTCCCTAAGCGCGGCTTCAGTGCAAATGTCTCGTATGAGTGGGTCTTCAACGGCTATCCGAACAGGATACACAATTTTCACGTTGTCAGCGGTGATGTAAAGGCCGTTGTTCCTGGGGGGAAGGTATTTGCCTTTATCCCGTCTGTGGGATTCCGTTTCCTGCTTGGCAGGGACAGTATCCCGTTTGCATATATGAATGTCGCTGGAGGTTCCATGGCCGGAAGGTATTTTGAGCAGCAGATGGCCTTTGTCGGCAAGAACAATGTGGCTGCAATGCGGAATATACTTACATTGTTCCGTACAGACTTCCGTTTTGAGGTGGCGAAGAACCACTATCTCACAGGAATACTGAACTATGCACGTGACTGTGACACATTCAAGGAGTATGCAGGTCGGGAGACCGGTTGGTTCGGAGGTGGTGTCGAGTATGCCTACAATGCATTCTTCGGGCCTGTAAAGGCAGACATACATTGGTCAAACATCACGCATAAGGTTGGCTTCTATATAGGTATAGGATATAATTTCTGATGAAGAATGAGGATAGACAGGGGGCTTCGGCCGCTACGCCGTCCATGACGAAGATTCTGGACAGGATGCGCCGTCTTTGTTCCAGGAGGGAATATTGCAGTTCAGATATCCGTTCCAAGGTTGAGGATGCACTTTCAGGCAGGACATCAGGCCGCATTAAGGCAGGTGTCAATGCCCATGGTTATGGAGGAGGGCAATCCAGGCCCATGGAAATTCCAGAGCAGGAGGTGAGGAGGATTGCAGATGAGATAATGGCTTCACTTATGTCAGACAGGTATATAGATGACCTTCGCTATGCTACAGCATTCGCCCGTGACAAGTCTTCGCTTGCAGGCTGGGGGGAGACAAAGATACGATATTCCCTTGCAGCCAAGAAGATTGACAAGGACATTATTTCAGCTGCCCTCGGGGAGATAGATTCCGGTAAGGCAGCAGACCGTCTTGAAAGGCTGGTTGCAGCGAAGCTCCGTTCCCTTGGAGGAGTCCCTGGCAGCGGAAAACATGATGATGGCCAGGATTCCGGCAAGAAGATATGGGAAATCAGGCAGAAGCTTCTGAGGCATGCCATTTCACGCGGCTATTCATTTGATGATGCCCTTCCTGCCATAGACAGGCTTCTAAAGGAAGACAGATAAAGTCCGGCTGGACCTGTTTGAAGAGATATTCCTTACAACGAAATCAGCCACTCATTTGGTAGCTCGCATAGTGAGAAACCTTTCACGGACAACGGATGAGGCATGTAGCGCAAAACGCAATTTATTGAATAACAATATGTTATACAAAGACGGGTGCCCAAAATGGAACACCCGTCTTTGCGCAAGTAGCTGAATATGTGACATTTGCATTTTGCACTAATTTAAGCAGCCAGGGGACAAAGCAACCAAATGCTGCCCCAGAGCAAGATCACTATCAGTAAAGCATGCATGTGAAACGCCCTCAATGTATCGATCCTCCATTTCAGATGAATTTTGGTTGATGCGTTGACAAATTCATGAAAAATTATTTCCCGGCCTGGGTAATCTTGAAGCGGAACAGCTCTTTTGTCTTGTCTCCGGCAGGAAGTATCACAAGATCGGCAGAACGGTCTGCACCGGTCGTGTTGGCTGTCGGAACAATGCTGTAGCCGTACGTTGCACTGAGGCTCACCCAAGGCATGTCAGCTCCCTCGATTGACTGGTCTGCCTCCATTGTACCAGGCTTTACGAACAGGAAGTCTACAGAGCCGTCCTTTTCCATGTCAAAATCAAATGACTCCCAGGCAGCCACGTCTTTTCCGAAATTGACATCCAATGTCTTGCCTTCTACAGTAGTCTCATTATAGTTTTCATCATAATACGTAACTGCAACTTCAGTGGCAGGCTTTCCTGACTGTGTCACCATTACAGATGCGCCCATATATCCATCAGGCTCATCGGTGAACATCAGGCTTACTTTCCTGTCTTCTGTGCCTGTATTTGCTGAGAATGTTACAATGCAGGTCTCTCCGTTACGTCCGCTTGTCCTGTCTACAGTGTACCATTCAACCGGATTGAACTCGTCATCGGTAACCATGTTCATGTCATTCAGATACCATTTTTCCGCATTTGTCTTTACAGTGACATTCAATGCTTCTCCGGCAGCGGAAGGATTGAATGTAAATCCACCATACTGGTCTACACTTGCCTGTGCACACTCAATCTCAACAAAGATTTCGGTCTCGCTGCCTGTGCTTGTAACCTTGATGACAACAGGTGTCACGCCTTCTACATTTGCGCTGACCTTAAAAGCTGCAGTCTTGTCTTCTGCTGTGTTGTTTGCTCCAGGAGTGACGATGATTGCATCTGCATCTTCGCTTACTGTTGCTGAACACCAGTTGCCTTCGTTCTCTGTTGCAGTCACAACAAGCTGGTCCCTTGTGATGTTTCCGAGGACAAGCTCCACTGTTGTGGCTGTGGTGTGGCCCTCATTCACGAAAATCTCTGCATCAGCAGGGTTTGCCAGTTCAAGGGTGTACTCCTTTGTCTCATCCTGGGGATTCTTTTCGCATGATGCGGTTCCGAAGACTGCAGCAGCCATGGCCGCAGCTCCGAACATTCTGAAAATCTTTTTCATCTTTTTAAAAATTAATTGTTAACAGTTCGTCCTTTTAATTTATTGTGCATTTTTCATAAGTCTCTCGACTTTGTCAATCTGGTAGTCATAGAAAGCCCTTGACCTGCTGTCTGCAGCACCTTTTGCATTCCTGTATGTGCTGATTATCCTTTTGAGCTCCTTGAGGGCAATCGGCCTCGCAAGTGCGCCTGAGAGGTCAGGAAGATCATTGTTCTGCCTGAAATATGAATTCTCGGGACCGGTTGCACCATGTACATCATGGCTGTGGCTGCAGAATGAGTCACAGGCTGTAGAATGCTCCATTTCCTCCATTGCCTTGCGGATGCTGACAAGCTCCTCTTCTATTGAAGTCAGTGACTGGGTACTGCCGCCTCCGATGGAAAGGCCCTGAGGCTTGACCAGTCCTGAAAGTTCTGCAAGTGAAGCTATCATTGCGTTCTGCATATTCATGTCTTCAACAGCGAGCTTCCTGTTTTTCAGGGTGTTGACCAAGACTGCATCGACAGCGTCCTTCATATATCCGTCAAGTGTATAGAGGTTCTTCTGCCCGGAACGCTCTCCCTCCGCTATGAATGTCAGGGTGGAAGCAGCGAACATTTTGCCGACAACGCTCCTCTGGTATCCGTCAAGGTCTCCAGATCCGTAGCCGGTAATGTCGAGAATCCTTTCAGGAAGCAGCCATTCGCGGAATGTAAGGGCCTGGTTCACGAGCCATTTCATGGCTTCCTTCTGCTTGTCCTTTGTCACATATACCCTTGCGCGTCCCTCGAAATTTCCGTCCTGTACAAGGTCATTGAAATATACGCCTCCGAGATATGGCATCACATGGTTGAATACCCTCTTGTACTGGTTGGCCACATTGAAGAACTTTATCTTTATGTCCATATAGTCACTTCCTTCCTCATAGAACCATTTCTCCAGCTGCGGAACAAGTATCTTGAGGTTTGATATGCAGTAGTCGCTTGCCTTGATATGGTCATCTCCAAGGTCCTCAGTGAGGTCTGCCGGGCTTACGATGTTGAAAATCTGCTGCGCACCGAACTTATACATAGGATCGGATGCCTTTTCCATTATCATCCTGTTCAGCAGAGGCTTCTCCTGTTCCGGCGTAAGGTCGCCAGGGAACAGCCTGTAACCCCAGTTGATTGCATGTATGTCATATACTCCGACAAGTGGCGGTACCATCCTGACACCTTTTTCAAGGTCTCCGGGCTGTGCTACATAGTTGTTTCTCGCATAGTCCATTATTGATGGTGTAGTTCCGTATTTCTGAGTGAATGAAGGGCTGCGCAGAGAATCGACAGGGAAAGAGTAGCTTGCACCCATGTTGTGCATAAGCCCGAGTGTATGCCCTACCTCATGTGAGGCTACATACCTGAGCGACTCGCTCATCACATCATCGTCAAAGACCATCTTGCGTACACGCGGGTCCACGGCTCCGGTCTGTGTGAAACGCCAGTTGTTCACAAGTGAAATCACATTGTGGTACCAGTTTACATCACCGACAAGGATTTCTCCTGAGCGCGGGTCTACATAGCTTGGGCCAGAGGCATTTGCTATGTCTGTGGCTATATACCTGATACAGTTGAAGCGGATGTCATCCGGATCAAAGCCAGTGCTGTCTGCAGGGGAAGGGTAGTCCCTTGCAATGATTGCATTCTTGAATCCGGCGGCTTCGAATGCTGTCTGCCAGTCTTCTATACCGCTTTTCACGGCATCTTTCCATTTCTCCGGGAATGATGAGTCTACATAGAATACGATGGGTTCCTTCGGCTCAACAAGCTCACCCCTGAAATATGCCTCCTCTTCACCGTCTTTTGGCTCAAGCCTCCACCTGTGTGCAATCTGTCTCATCTCGACATTGTCCTGGTCAGAACTGTACCAGTTGTACATTGAGTAGAAATATCCTACGCGGTTGTCCTGGTAGCGGATTTTCATCGGCTTGTCAGGAAGGAGAAGTATGGAGCGTCTTACCTTTACGAAATATGGCTCAGGTTCACACTGGAAATTCATCTGTGAAGAAATCTCCACATTCTTAGGGAAAGACTTGACTTCCAGGATTTTGCCTACCTCAGAATCATAGCTTCCGCTTCTCTTGCCCATGATATTTGAACTGTACTGCAGAGGCGTGACAAGCTTTTCGTTGGACTGGAAGAATGACGTCATGTCTATAAGATAGCATGAATCTTTCTTGAATGCCTTGACCTTGAATGACTTGATGACAGGATCCCTATGGTTCTTGTAGAATGCCTCACCGATTTCATCGCCAGGACGCAGCTTGTTGTAAGTTGACACATTATAGAAATGTACATATGAAGTGTCTGCAGTCATTCTGAACATTATCTGGTCACCTATCATTTCACCGGCAGCAAATGCAGCATCGTCGCTGGTTTCTGTAATCCTGTTGGTAAGCAGGTACAGATGACCGAGATTCTCTTCCCTGATTTCGAACAGAAGCTCATCTTTCGGTGTCATGTACAGCTTGATAAGGCCGTCGTATACTTTTGCGTCCTTGATGGCTTCAGCATATTTGTCCTTTTTTTCCTTTTTGGTCGTGTCTGCCTGCTCGACTTCCCCCTTTTTCTTCTTTTTTCCTTTAGGGGAATGCTTCGGGGCAGCTCCGGTGCTCAATACCCCGATACAGAGCATTGAACACAGTACTAATGCAATTCTTCTGATTCTCATTATTAAATTGTTATTGTGTTTATTGTTTCCTAAAATTGCTTGTAGCAGATGCTGTGTATCTTGAGGAATCCCTTGTCCCAGCATTCAATCTGCCTGATTCCTGTCCTGTCAGGAGAATCCTCTACATGGAACTTGTACAGGACTCCGCTCTGCGGCACCGCATCATCGTATGTTGCGACATAGAAATTGTCCTGGTACTGCTCATCTGTCACAAGGTCAGCCTTTATACATGTCACAGGTGCATCAAATGTCTTGAGCAGAGTACATTCCTGTGGCGATTTCCTGAAATTGTATCCGTATAGCCTGTTGCCTGCACTGTATATCATGTATCCATGGTTCGTTGTGACTATAAAGTTCTCTGCCTTGTCAAAATCGGTTGCCACGGACAGGTCTGCCTTTATCCTTGCACCTTTGCTGAGCGTCCCGGAACGTTCTGCAGTTATCCCGTATATCCATCTGTCACCGTTTGATGGGTCCTGCATAAGTACGGTTGACTGTCCATTGCTGAAAAACGATTCGATTGCTGCAATAAAGTCAAGCCCTCCTTCAAATTCAGTGGACGTGTCCCAGCTCCACTGGTCATTTTCACCGTCTCCGGGGAGTATGGTGTTCTTGACTGAAAGCCCGGAAATATAGCCGAATCTTCTGTGTGTCAGGCTATAGAATCCGAATGTCCTGACATCCACCTGCCTGTGGTTGCATATCATCTGCGGTGCAACCTCGAATTCAGCACCGTTTTCAGTGTAGCTGAATGTATTGCCGATCATTCCGCCGTCAGAACTGACTTCATGGGCACGCCCGTCTACGATGACAACATGCCTTTTGTCGCTGATCTTCTGGCAGTCGGTCATGACACATCTCCCTTCCGGGGCAAGTGCAAAGGAATATTTAAGGTCTGTATATGGCGAGCCGGTAAAGCTTTCCCTGTCGAATTTGTATGTGCCTGATTCCGTGCCTGCATACACCCTGTCCTCTGACGTGTATTCGTTGTTGTCAATCCACACGAGCCTGACAGGGGAGAGTACCAGGTCGTCCTGCATCCCGAGGGTGTTCTTGAGGAAAAGGGTGTTGCCGCTGAATGATACCATGTCCATTTGGCCGTTGCCGCTGCTGTCTTCCCCGGCCAGGAGCCAGCCTTTTGTGTAGAGTGACATTACATTGAGTGCCACGTCCTTGCTGAAGACCATGTCTGTAGACAGGTCCGTTACCTTAAGGTACAGGATATATGTTTCTGCAGCCAGCCTTACAGGATATTCAAGATTCCGTTCCGTACTTATCGTGAATCTCTGCCCGCGCAGGAAATTCTGTCCGACTGCGACCCATTCATACCTGTACCTGCCTTTTTCTTCAGGGTCAAGGGTAAATGATATTTCCGGAGTAATCCTGAGTATGTCCTCGTTGAGCCTTACGTTGTATTCCCGGTCAAATCCGGCATCACCTATCACAGCCTGGTTGATTTCTGTGTAGTCGTAGTTGCCCAGGTCCCTGAAGCATCCGCAGACTCCTAAAAGGAGCATTGTGCAGGCCAGATATGCCATTCTTCCTGGCAGCTTAGGATATTCCTGCCGTCCATATTTTCTATTTTGACCAATCATGATATCTTCTGCTTAATATATATATTCTCCGGACTTCATTTCAGAGCCGTCTTCTTCATATACTGTCTCTCCCTTTGATTTCTGTTCCTGGAGCCATCGGTCGAATTTCTGTCCCATTGCCTTTGTCATGGTGAGAGGCAGGCTTGCATTGAAGTCAGTCAGCTTCATCCCGAAAAGATCAAGCAGAATCTTCATCTTCTTTTCGGAAAATGCACCGAAATGGCTCTCGGAATATCCGGGCAGCTGTACGTATTTGTCGCTCACAATGATTGAATGCCTTGTCACATTGACATATTCGGTGGAGGAGTTGCGCCAGAACCTTATCGGGAGCGAGAAGTCGCTGTTTTCGACAAGCTCGATAGTCATTGTCCTCTGCTTCCCCTCCAGTGAGGATGGGCGAAGAAACCTGATGGGAATGTTGCCGAATACCTCACCGGCTTTCAGCACATAGCTTCCCTGCAGCGGTTCATAGTCTTCTGCAGTCACTGTAGACATGTCCTCGACTATCCTTGCCTCGACATTCCTGTCATGCTGTGAGACTGCTCCGACAATCTTTATCTTTACATTGAATACGGAGTCCCTGCTCCCGGTCACAATGAAGGGCAGGTTCGAAGATTCCACGTATGTTGTGTCTGCATTGGCGTATGTCTTGCCGGCACCCATCGCAAAATACACTCCGGAAGTGCCGCTGTATGTCTCAAGAGCGTCAGTGCATCCGGCTATTGCCATGCCTGCTGCAAACATTATGATATATATGTATGCCTTCATTTTCATTTCTTTTACTTCTTGTCCCTGAATCCGTCCTCAGCCTGCGGAAGTTCAAACAGGTAGCCTTCCGTGCCGATTGATATGTCGGGTCTGCTCCTGTCGTAAATGGCTGTGATTGTCTGGGCATTCTTCCTTTTGTAATACCAGAAAAGCTGTCCTTCCCCTGCAAATTCACGGATATATTCATATTCGATGTTGGCTTCTATTGCAGTGTTGACGGATGATGTCTGGCGGGCGTTCCTCAGTGTGTTCAGCCTCTGGTATGCCAGGCCTGTATTGCCGTCTGCGTTATGGCATTCTGCAGCTATCAGGTACATCTCTGCCATCCTCAGCACCGGAATCATATATGGATAGCTCTTCCCGTCAACCTCCATTGCCTCATATTTTACAAGGCATATTACATCGTTGCCGAGTGCATCCTTTTTCCTTGCCCACTGGAATGTCCTGAGGTCTCCCTCTTCCGGGAACATGCTGTTGTAGCCTCTCTCCGATATGGCGAGAAGCCTGTTTATTTCCAGGGTGTTATAGAAATATTTCTCATATATGTCCTCTCCGCGCCTTACATTGTAGACTGAAAAAAGTATGTCCGATGAGAGGACCCTGTCTTCTGATGAGGTGTTTACATTTCCTGTGGCAGCCTGGCCGTTTGCCTCTTCCCTTGTCGAGAACGGGAAGAATACTGCTGCATCCCTGATTACCTCCTCCGCATATTGCAGGGCTTTTGCGCGATAGTTCTCAAGATAGCCGAGATACATGTTCACCCTCGCAGCAAGGGCCTTTGTGGCAAAATAGTTCATCCGGAGGTTCCTGAAGCCATAGAGGTTCCTTCCTCCGTTGTCTACGTCATTCTTTCCTGAACTTATTACAGGGTCGCTGATGGCCAGAAGTCCCATGGATTCTTCCAGGTCTGCATTGAGCCTTGACATTACTGCTGTTGCAGGAAGGACAGGGCCTACCTTAGGGTCCGGGTCTGTCATATATGGTATTGCGTCTGCTCCCGGAGAGACGGAGAATACAGGCCCGAAATATCTCAGAAGCTCGAAATGCAGCAGGGCACGCAGTGCCAGGCATTCGCCTTTTATGAGGTTGTAGTCTGTCTCATTCAGTACGCTGCCCTTGCGTTCATCGCAGCGGGCGATAATCTTGTTGATATTCAGGATCAGGAAATATGCCCTTGTCCATAGTCCGCTTACCGCATTCCTCTTGGCCTCGTTCTGGAATCCTGCCAGTGAACCGTATGTATGGGTGTCAGCATTTGTATCATAGTACTGTGCCATGATGTCTGATGCTGCAGGGGCAAGTGTACCTGAGTACAGGTTCTCGTTCACGAGGTCGATATAGACACCGTTTAGGGCAGTGTAGAATCCGTCTGTACTGCTGTATAGCCTCTCCTCCAGGATCCTGTCCTCTGAATCTACATTCAGCCAAGCCTTGCATGAATGGAGAACCAGCATTGCCGAAGCTGCTGCAATATATGCAATATATCTTTTCATTTTCCTAAAACCTTAAGCTGATTGACAATGAGACACTGTTGGAGAACGGATACTCGGTCCCGCGCTCCTCCTTTATTGAGGCAATCCTCCATATATTGTTGGCATAAAGCCGTATGGATGCTCCCTGCACCCTGATTTTCTGCAGCCATCTTGCATTAGTGTCATATCCTACTGAAATGGACTCGAATGTAAATACATTGTTGTCAAGGACAAATCGGGATGACATGGGAGTCGTGTCAAGGTTGTCTATCGCCTTGAACCTGGCATTGTCGCCAGGCTTCTGCCATCTGTCATACAGTGCCCTCCTGTCCACATTGTAGTACAGCTGCTGCTCGCTGAGATTCTCCACCTTGTTGTATAGGGCAGATGCGAATGTCTGTCCTCCAAGCTGATAACGGCAGTTTATGCTTGCGGAAAACTGTCTATAGTAGAATGACAGCCCGACAACACCTTCAAGGTCAGGTGCTGTTGAGCCTACCTTAACCTCGTCATCGGCATTGTACTGGAATGTATATTCACCGTCCTTTGTGAGAAACAGTTCACGCCCTGTAGCAGGATCGATGCCGAGTGACCTCACTGCCCATATGTCGTCAGGGCTTGCCCCGTCGTAATATCTCCTGAATACCTCGGAACTTCCGTGCTGGTTCATGAACTCCAGGCTGTTGCCTATATTGACATATCTTGATGTGTTATGGCTGTATGAGACATTCACTCCGAGCCTCATGGTCTCTGTCTTCAGTGCCACGACATTGACTATTCCGGAGAATCCCTGTGAAATCTGCCCTCCGAGATTCGTGTATGCCCTTGTCTGTCCTGCAGAGGGAGGCAGGGTGATTGACACTAAAAGCGGATTGGTATTCTTGTGGTAGTAGTCAAATGTCAGCCTTATCCTGTCTTCCCATGCTGTGAAGTCCAGACCCCAGTTCTGGTCAAGGGTCTTTTGCCATGCAAGGTTGCTGTTGGCAGCCTTCTGCAGGATTGCGCTCTCTCCGAATATGTTGGTGTAGTCCGGATTGTATTCGTATATTCCGGAAGACATGTATGCATCGAAGTTCTGGTTGCCAGGGTTTCCGACTGAGTACCTTATCTTCAGGTAGCTTATCCAGTTTACCTTGAACCATTTTTCGTTTGTTATGTCCCATGCCGCACCGAGTGACCATGTCCCTGTGAACATTTTCTGTGCACCGAACACGGACGAGCCGTCAAGCCTGTAGTTGAGGTCTATCATGTACCTGCCCTTGTATGCGTAGTTTGCGCTTACGAGGAATCCGGTCGCACGCGAACGGGAGCTGGAATATGTCGGTTTCGTGCCCTGGTCGAAGCCTGCAGAGAATGCCGGGTTCATGTGCTGGTCGCCGACAAATCCGGTTATGCTGTATCCTGTGCGTTTCAGGTCCTTGTTGCTGAAATCCCAGCTTGCATTTGCGCTTACATTGTGCTGACCCTTGAAGAGCTTGCCGTAGCTGAACACAATCCTGCCGTTATAGTTGAAATTGTCGTTCTTGTCTGCTGAATACAGGCCTTTCTTGTCCGCAACGCTTCCTGTGAAGTCCGGATGGTCAGGGGACTTGAATGCCTCCGTCTCGGATATGCTCTTGGTGAATCCGAATGTCCCGCGCAGCGAGAATGCCCCGAGGAATCTCCATGTAAGGTCAAGCTGGTCTGAAATGGACAGGTCCTTGGTGTGGTTCGTATTTGTAATCCCGAACAAAGCAAGGGGGTTGTATATGGTAGTCCCTGCAACTGCAGTCGATTCAAGCAGGAGAGGCACAGAGCCGTCGTCATTCCTTTTCCTGTAATACGGGTTCGCGTTTGCGAACTGGTCGAATGACACAGGTTCCGTATCGGAATTGACCAGGGTCAGGTTGAAGTTGTTGGCAAATGTAAAGTTGTTCTTGCGGTAGCGTACCTGTATGTCACCTCCGAGAATATCCCTGTCCGAGCCTTTCATGATACCTTTGTCATTGCCATAGTTGACGCCGATTCCGTACTGCATGTTCTGGTCTCCTCCGTCCACGTACAGGTTGTGCGAATGGTTGAACACTACACGCAGCGGATCTGACAGCCAATATGAGTCCACGCCTTCCCGTACTGCCTTAAGCCTTGAATAGTAGAGCGCATCAAGGGCATCCTGCTCAGGTGATTCTGTCTCTGTCTTGGATGTGTACCGTCCGGCAAGCTTTTCGAACTGGAGCTTTTCCGCGGCGTTCATCAGGTTGTAGTCGCTCAGATCAGGGAACTGGACTCCGAAATTTCCGGAATAGCTGACTCTCAGCTGTCCAGGCTCAGGCGGAATGGTCTCCACGACGATTACACCGTTTGCCGCCTTGGAGCCGTATATTGCCGTAGAGGCTGCATCTTTCAGGACCGTGACGCTCTTTACCCTGTCTATGTTGAGGTTTACAATCGACTCAATGCTTACCTCCATTCCGTCGAGGATGAACAGGGGCTGGTTAGGGACATTGTCATAGTCGGATTCCAGGTCTCCCACAATGCTCGTCTTTCCCCTGATTTCCAGGTCAGGCATAGTGTTGGGGTCTGCTCCCCTGAGACTGTTTTCAACGATAGTCATTGATGGCTCCAGGGTCTTCAGGCTCTGTAGAATGTTAGTTGTACCGATATTCTTCAGTTCCTGGCCTGAGAATGTAGATGCCGAACCGGTAAAGCTGTTCCTGTTTCTAGTGATTATACCTGTGACAACGACATCCTCGATGCTGGTGGCCTCTTCCTTAAGGGTGACAATTGTGCTCTCCTGTCCATTGTACAGTATTTCCACCTCTGTCATTCCCAGCATGCTGAAGACAAGTGTATGCCTGCCCTCTGGAATGCCTTTGAGTTCAAAATTACCGAACCTGTCAGTCTCTGTACCTTTTGACGGATTGTCCTTCATGTAGACGACAGCTCCAGGCAGTCCTTTGCCCTGCTCGTCCTTGACGACTCCTACAAGAATTCTTGATGCCCCCCCCCGGTGACTGTGCCGGAGAATTTGTCTGGGCCATTAAGCTGAACGGCAGTAAAAGTACTGCCAATATCATCACTAAATATCTGCTTTTCATCCAATAAATAGAATAACCAAACCGGTTTCTGCTGATTACAACACTGCTAACCTGGGCAAATATAGTCAAAAATATGTAATTAGTACGATTGCTGTACCATTTTGTAGGTATTATTCCTCATTAAATACATACAAGTCGGTACCGGTATCCTGCGGCTATATAAAAGTTGGCATCTATCAAAAAAAGTCACCTCTGTCCTGGCAAAGGTGACTTTAATCCTATCGCTTTGGCTGAAGGCTATTGGAGTGTCCTCTTGATTTCAATGATAGTGTATGCCTCAATTATGTCTCCGACCTTGATATCATTGTAGCCATTGATGTTAAGTCCGCAATCCAAGCCTGTATTGACTTCCTTGACATCGTCCTTGAACCTCTTCAATGATCCGAGTTCTCCGGTATAGACTACGATTCCATCACGTATTACGCGTACTTTGGCCGTTTTGCTGAGCTTTCCTTCCCTGACGATACATCCTGCGATAGTACCTACCTTGGAAATCTTGAATGTCTCCTGAACCTCTGCCGTTGCTGTAATCTCTTCCTTCTCCTCAGGCTCAAGCATGCCTTCGATACCGCTCTTGACCTCGTTGATTGCATCGTAGATGACAGAATAGAGCCTTATCTCGATTGCCTCTTTCTCAGCAAGCCTTCTTGCATTTGCAGACGGACGTACCTGGAAACCGATGATGATTGCATCAGAAGCCGCAGCAAGAAGTACATCTGACTCGGAGATTGCACCTACTGCCTTGTGGATTACATTGACGCGTACCTCTTCTGTAGAGAGCTTGAGCAATGAATCGGAAAGGGCCTCGATAGAACCGTCCACGTCTCCCTTGACAATAATGTTCAGTTCCTTGAAGTTTCCGATGGCTATGCGGCGTCCTATTTCCTCCAGTGTCATGTGCTTCTGGGTCTTGATGCCCTGTATCCTTATCAGCTGCTCCCTCTTGTTTGCAATATCCTTTGCCTCTTTCTCATCGGCCATTACATTGAATGTCTCACCTGCTGTCGGTGCTCCGTTGAGTCCAAGGACAGATACCGGTGTTGAAGGGCCTGCCTCGTCGACTTTCTGTCCACGCTCGTTGAACATTGCCTTTACCCTTCCGGTGTAGCATCCGCTGAGCATGATGTCACCGACCCTCATTGTACCGTTCTGCACGAGCACTGTGGCGAGGTATCCACGTCCCTTGTCAAGGGATGATTCGATGACAGCACCTGCTGCTCTCCTGCCAGGGTTGGCTTTGAGCTCAAGCAATTCAGCCTCAAGGAGTACCTTGTCAAGAAGCTTGTCCACATTGACTCCCTTCTTTGCGGAAATCTCCTGGCACTGGTATTTACCGCCCCAGTCCTCTACAAGGATATTCATGTTTGCAAGCTGTTCCTTGATCTTGTCAGGATTTGCACCAGGTTTGTCTATCTTGTTGATAGCGAAAATCATAGGTACTCCTGCCGCCTGTGCGTGGTTAATTGCCTCTGTTGTCTGCGGCATTATCGCATCGTCAGCTGCAATGATGATGATGGCAAGGTCAGTCATCTTTGCACCGCGTGCACGCATTGCTGTGAAGGCCTCATGTCCTGGAGTGTCAAGGAATGTGATACGTTTCCCGTCCGGGAGTATTACATTGTATGCACCGATGTGCTGGGTGATGCCTCCTGCCTCTCCGGCAATGACATTCGACTTACGGATATAGTCAAGCAATGAAGTCTTGCCGTGGTCAACATGTCCCATGACAGTGATTACTGGCGGCCTTGGAGCGATGTCACCATCATCCTCAGTTTCCTGCTCGATAGCTTCTGTCAGTTCAGCAGTCACGAACTCAACTTCATACCCGAATTCCTCGGCTACAAGTACAAGCGCCTCGGCATCAAGCCTCTGGTTGATGGATACCATGAGCCCGAGATTCATGCATGCTCCGATGACTTTGGTCACAGGGGTGTTGTGCATGAGGGTAGCGAGGTCGTTTACTGTAACGAACTCTGTAACTTTCAGAACTTTCTTTTCCATTTCCTGAAGTTCGATTTCCTCCTGCATCTTCTGCGAGGCAAGCTCCCTCTTTTCCTTACGGTGCTTTGCTCCGAAGTTGTTCTTGCCCTTGTTCTCATTCATCCTGGCGTACGTCTCCTTGATCTGCTTCTGGATCTGCTTCTGCATCTCCTCCGTTTCCGCCTCGGTCATCGCTGGCTTGAACCTGTTGTCATTGCCTCGGTTCCTCCTGCTTTTCTTGTCATCGCGGAAATTGTTCTTCCTGGCTGCATTGTCCTCGGACTTTTTGTCCTTTTTGCCTCCGTTGCTGTCGGCCTGGACCTTGGTGACATCAATCTTGCTGCCTCCCTTTCCGATTCTTTCGCGCTTTTTGCTGCTGCTTTTCTTTGTATCGAATTTCGACAGGTCAATCTTGTCTACTACGACCGGGCCTGCCAGTTTCTGCACTTCAACTTTCATCTGCCTCGGCTCATGCCTTTGCTCAGTTTTCTGTTCCTGTCTGTTCTCTGGCTTCTTGGCCTGGCTCTGTGCAGGTTTTCCTGCGTTCATGTCCTTAGGTTTTTCTGCTGGTTCAACTTTAGGTTTATTGGCAGGTTCAGGAGCAGTGGCTTTCTCCGCCGGGGTTGGAGCGGACAGCTTCTCCTCCTTCTTTGCTGGCTTTTTCTCAAATCTTGTAAGGTCAATCTTGTCTATGACCTTCAGCCCTTGAATTTCTGCGGGCTGTTCCTGCTTCTTCTCCTTTGGTTCCGCGACAGGTACAGGCACAGGTTCCAGAACCTGTGCGTCTGTTGTCTCCGGTTCTTCAGACGGTTCCGGCTGCTGAACGGGTACATCCACAGTCTCCTGTACGGGAACAGCTTCCGGTTTTGCAGCAGGGGGTTCAGGAGCAATGCTGTTGCCCTTGATGATGATTTCCGGTTCGTATTCCTCCTCAACAGTTTCGGGGCTTTTCTTGTGTGCACCCATCTTTATTATCTCCTTGAGCTTGATGGTTACCTTTTCCGAATCCTGTTTCAGCTTCTGCTCCTCGCCGAACTTGTCCATGATAGCCGGAAGATATTCCTCCGAAATCTTTGCATTCGGATTCATCTCGACCTCTACACCTTTCCCGGCAAGGAAGTCTACAAGGGTTGAAAGCCCTATGTTGAATTGTTTTGTAAGTTTACTTAATCTGATATCTGCCATATTTACCCCTTTAGTTTATAAATATGTGACCTGTAGTCACTGTGTGTTTTTCTGTTAGTCTTCCTCGAATTCTGCGCTGAGGACACTGAATATCTCGGCAACTGTCTCGTCTTCAAGGTCAGCCCTCTTTGCAATGTCAGCCTGTGAACAAGCGAGTACGCTCTTTGCTGTGTCGCAGCCTATTGACTGGAGCTTGTCTATGATCCACTGGTCGATTTCGTTGCTGAATTCGCTAAGGAGTACATCGTCTTCCTCCTCCTGCTCTCTCCATACCTCGATTTCCTTTCCGACGAGCATTCCTGCAAGCTTTATGTTGCATCCGCCTTTTCCGATACCTTTCTTTACCTCGTCCGGGTGCATGTACACCTTTATCTTCTCATCTTCACCTCCAATTATGATGGAAGATATCTTGGCAGGATTGAGCGCCCTCTGGATGAGGAGCTGTGTGTTGCCGGTCCACTGGAGGACGTCTATGTTTTCGTTGCGGAGCTCACGTACAATGCCGATTATCCTGGAACCCTTGACTCCGATACATGCCCCGATAGGGTCAATCCTTTCATCATATGACTCTACAGCGACCTTTGCACGTTCGCCAGGTACACGCACCACCTTCTTTATTGTGATCAGGCCGTCATATATCTCAGGGACTTCCTGCTCGAACAGTTTCTCAAGGAATTCGTTGGATGTCCTTGAAAGCACGATATATGGAGTCGTGTTGTTCTTCATCTCGACACTCTTGATGATAGCCTTGACTGTGTCGTTCTTCTTGAAATGCTCGCCAGGTATCTGCTCCGACTTGGGAAGCCTGAGCTCGTTGCCGTCCTCGTCAAGGATAAGCGCTTCCTTTGACCATGTCTGGTAGACCTCTCCTGTGAATATCTCACCGATCATTCCGCTGTACTTGTTGTACAGGTTGGCTTTCTCTATGTCCATGATCCTTCCCTGGAGATTCTGGCGGAGGTTAAGGATACCCCTGCGCCCAAAACTTTTCATGTCCACCTTTGTAGCAAAGGTCTCACCGATCTCGTAGTCATCCTCGTCCTGGTTGACCTCAGATATTGAAATCTGTGTGTTCGGGTCTTCAACCTCCTCGACTACCTCACGGTTCCAGTATATCTCGCAGTCACCCTTGTCAATGTTGATGATGATGTCGAAATTGTCGGCAGAGCCGTATGTCTTGGCAAGCTGTGTACGGAACACATCCTCCAATACTCCCATCATGGTAGGCCTGTCAATGTTTTTCAGGTTCTTGAATTCTGAAAACGCATCTTTAAGTTCTGTCTTTTCCATTTCTTTATTTCGTATTTTATTTTTGTCCTGTTGTCACTTTAATTCCTGCAGGCTGCATCAGAATACAATGTGCGGCCTTACTGAATTTACCTGGTCAAATGAAAAGCGGTCATTGTGCTCGACCTTCTCCTTCTTTTTCTTCCCCTGGGCGGCTTCGAGTGATGTGTATTTCAACTGTATGCCATCCTCATCTGCCCCTGTAAGCTCTGCAATGAGCCTCTTCCCGCCTTTCAGCATGACCTCCACCATAGTACCTATGGCTTTGGTATATTGCCTGGACACCTTGAAAGGCTGGTCCAGCCCTGCCGATGACACTGTAAGCTCATAGTCTTCCTTCTCCCGGTCGAACTTCTCCTCGAATATGCGGCTAAGCGCAACGCAGTCATCAAGGTCCACCTGACCGTCCACGGACTCGACTGTAAGCCCGATTTCATTGTCCTTTGAAATTTTTATTTCAACAATAAAGCAATTCCGTGCAACGATTGCATCCTCCATTGCATCTCTTATCTCTGAAATGACCATAAACGTGGCTTATGTATATAAAATAAGGGGTCTTGCCGACCCCTGAACTCTAACTCACGTGACAAAGGTATAACTTTTTTGCTAAAACACAAAATTTGAACAAATAACTGCTACATCCTATGGAATTCAAGGCAAAAGAAATTGCAGAGATACTTAAAGGCACGGTGGACGGCAATCCGGAAGCTAAGGTCACAACATTTGCGAGAATCGAGAGCGGCAAGCCGGGGGCCATCTGCTTTTTTGCGAACCCGAAATATGAACACTATGTATATGACTGCAAGGCCGACATAATCATTGTGAACAATACATTCAAGCCTCAGAAGCCTGTCACAGCGACAATGATAAGGGTAGAGGATGCCTATTCAGCAGTCGCTGAGCTGCTTGATTATGTCACTGAAAGGAAAAGGTCTTTCAGACGCCACCGTGGCTTCCGTTCGAAGACATATTTCTCGACAAAGTTCGGGAAAAAGGTATATGTCGGTGACTTTGCCTACGTCGGGCGCAACACAAGGGTAGGGGACTACACAAAGATATATGAGCATGTATATATAGGTGAAAATGTCAGGATAGGCTCGCATTGCATCATCTATCCTGGGGTAAGGATCTATCCAGGCATGGAGATAGGTGACAATGTGATTATCCATTCCAATGCAGTGATAGGTGCAGACGGATTCGGGTTCGCACCGCTTGAGGACGGCTCATATAAGAAGATAGAGCATACCGGCAATGTCATTATAGAGGATGATGTGGAGATCGGTGCCAATACAACAATAGACAAGTCGCAGATGGGCTCGACGATCATACGTAAAGGCGTGAAGATTGACAATCTATGCCAGATTGCCCACAATGTCGAGATTGGAGAGAACACTGTCATGGCGGCCCAGACAGGAATTGCAGGCTCCACGAAGATCGGGAAACACTGCGTGCTTGGCGGCCAGGTCGGCATTGCCGGTCACCTTACAGTTCCTGACAACACTTCGTTCTCAGCCCAGTCAGGCCTCCTGACGAACATTAAGGAAGCAGGGCAGGCATATATGGGAACCCCGGCAATCCCTTACAGGGAGTATCTGCGAAGCTATACCATTTTCAGGCAGAACGGCAAAAAATAATGTATATTAAAATATTTTACTTATTTTTGCCGACCGTTTATGATTGATTGAAATAGAGTAATGGTACAACAGCATACAGTCAGGAAAGAGTTCTGCTTTGAGGGAAAGGGGCTTCATACCGGAAAGGTTGCAAGGATGACGATAAAGCCTGCTCCTGTTGATTTTGGTATAAGGTTCTTAAGGACAGATGTTTCGGAAGATGCAATCGTTGAGGCTGTCGCTGACAATGTCTCAAATACAGCAAGGAGCACGACAATCACGAAAGATGGAATATCGGTAATCACTGTCGAACATATAATGTCCGCACTTACTGGAATGGGCATTGACAATGCCCTTGTCGAGATTGACAATGTGGAGGTCCCTATACTCGACGGCAGCGCAAAGCCGTATATCGATGCAATCTGGAAGAGCGGAATTGCAGAGCAGGATGCTCCGCGCAGGTATCTTGAAATCAAGGAACCGTTCGAGATAAGGAATGAAGAGACTGGAGCCTACCTTAAGATAGAGCCGGCAGATGAGCCTTCGTACGACCTTACGATAGACTTCAATTCAAGGGTACTTGGCGTGCAGACCGCACATTGGGATCCAAAGGTCGTGTATGCGGAGGAAATCGGAATCTGCCGCACATTTGTATTTTTCCATGAGATAGAGTTCCTGTTCAAGAACAACCTTATAAAGGGAGGCGATGTAGACAATGCAATTGTCATTGTAGAGCATCCGGTCACTGATGCGCAGCTTGAGCATATGTACAGGCTGTTCAATGTACCTTTCCTTGGCATTTCGGACGAAGGCTATCTCAACAATCTGCAGCTCAGGTTCCCGAATGAATGTGCCAGGCACAAGCTCCTTGACCTTATAGGTGACCTGAGGCTGTCCGGAGGCTTTCTCAAGGCCAGGATAACAGCATACAAATCAGGACATTCAATTAATACGAGAGCAGCAAGGGAACTTGGTGCCCTTCTGAAACAGAAATAGTTATGAATAAAATCCACCCACTTGCAACAGTTCATCCGAATGCAAAGCTCGGAGACAATATTGAAATAGGCCCGTATGCCTTTATTGATGAATTCGTAGAAATCGGAGACGGATGCAAGATTCTTCCCCATGCAACAGTCTTCAACTATGTGAAGATGGGCAAAAACTGCAGCGTGTTCCCGGGAGCAGTTATCGGGGCTATACCGCAGGACCTGAAATATGAGGGTGAAGTTACTTATGTAGAAATCGGTGACAATGTGAACATACGTGAGTGCGCTACAATCAACAGGGGTACCAAGGCAAGCGGCAAGGGAGTCACTAAAATAGGAAGCAATACCCTCCTCATGTCATATACCCATGTGGCACATGACTGTACAGTCGGAAGCCACTGTATACTTGTCAGCTATGTCGGAATCGCAGGAGAGACTGATGTGGATGACTGGGCGATTCTTGGCGGAGGTACAATGGCTCACCAGTTCTCAAAGATAGGAAAGCATGCAATGGTTGGCGGCGGCTCAAAAATCAACAAGGACATACCACCTTATATCCTTTGCGGGCGCGAGCCTCTTTCATATGCTGGAGTCAATATCGTCGGACTCCGCAGACGTGGATTTTCTTCTGACCAGATACGCAACATCAAGGACATGTATGACATGATTTATTATGGAGGCATGAATGTGAGTGATGCATGTGCAAAGATTGAGTCCGGATTCCCGCAGTCCGAGGAGCGTGACACAATCCTTGAGTTCATCAGGAGTTCCAAGAGGGGGATTGTCAGGGGCAATTCATCCAATGCAAAGGGAGAGATTGAATAATTTCCGATGGCTGTAGACGGCCTTTCTGTGTATGCCGATATTATTGAATACAGCATATATGCCGCCTGTTGAATATTTTGCGGCAATGGCATCTGAGTTTACCCTGTCTGTTTCAAGGCAGGGTAAATTCGTTGAGCCAGCCATTGTGTATCTTGAAGCCTGTGAAAATTACCAGAAACAGTCGTACCGTAACCGTTGCCATATCTTTTCAGCAGCAGGAAAGGAGGCTCTGTCGTTCCCTATAGTACACGACAACAGCACGCACAGCAATCCGATATGCCAGGTAAGGGTTGACTATTCCACTCCATGGGTGAGACAGCAGGAGAGGGCTATCGTCTCAGCCTACAGGACATCAGCATTCTTTGAATATTACCAGGACGAACTGTTTGCAATCCTTGAAAGCCGCCCGGAGACCCTGTGGGAACTGAATATGTTGCTTATACGATTCTTTACCAGGAAGATAGGCATTGCAGTGGATATCCGTGAGACAACGGACTTCCTTCCGGCAGACGGAATCTGCACTTCCGGAGCCTGGACCGGGATGCCTGTAGTTGAGGGCATTGATGCAGTTGACCTAAGGGGTGCGATACATCCGAAAAAGGGAAATGACATCCTGGAGAGGCTTGGAAAGAAAAAGCCGTATTTCCAGGTCTTTTCCGGGAAGCACGGCTTCATCGGCAACCTTTCCATAATGGATCTCCTTTTCAATGAAGGTCCTGAAAGCATCTCATTGCTTTATAGGGCTTCGATGAGTTTCTGAGGCAAGTGGCTTCTTAGAATCTGTAGCCAAGGGTATATGTCACTACCCATAGCCATTTGTTGTTGTAGATGCATGGTGATGCATCGTAGTCCGGGACGGCTCTGCCGCTGTTGTCCGTAACAATCTGCCCATTGCTATTGCGTCTTGCCATTGTGTATGGAGTAATGTATTCACTGCCGTAGTGCCTGGCTGTAAATGATAAGTCTATGTAAAAAAACTCCTTGTTTGTGTAGCCGATGCCGAATGAATATTTGTGCGAATTGGCCTCTGGAACAGATGACAGCCTTCTCTTGTTGTCGTTGCCGTCAAGATAATATCCCGGCTTGCTGGTGAATCCATATCCAGCCCTGATTGAAAACCACTCTATCGGATTGATTTCAATCCCTGCCCTTACCATGTGCGAGGCTCCCATCATGTCGCCTATCTCACTGTTTACATTATGGAAATCAGCATTTTTAGAGTATTTTCTGCCTGTCATCTTCATTGAACTGTAGTCACATACCTCATAGTCTGCGCTGACCATGGCGAGCGAGCCGAATGTGTATGCTGCACCGATGTTGAACCTCATCGGTGACGTAAGCCTGTATGTCCATATTGCGTCATAGGTCCGCATTTCACTGTTGCTGTCCTTAACTGCTGTCATGTAACGGAGCTGCTTCATTGAGTTTGATGTCGGTGTCTGGATTGCTGCACCTAGCCTCAGACCTTTATATGGAGTGGCGATGATTCCGAATTTTCCATATACTCCTACTCCTGTGACATCGTAATACTGCTGGAATCTATATTCGCTGAAACTGCTCTGGAAAACGGCCTGTTCTGTGATTGTATTTACTTCAGAATACGTAAGTGCCGCGATTCCGATGTTTGCACCAAGATATATCATGTCGGAAATGTTTATGCCGGCATTGACTATGCAGTCATATCTTTCTCCATAGATAGTTCTATGGTAGTCCTGCCATGTTTCAGCAGAACCATAGCTGACATCTTCCGTGATGCTGGTGTAGGTGTTGGAAACCTGTGAAGACGGACTTATTATGCCGGCCTGGTAGGCAAGGATATATTCCCAGTAGTCTCCATTGGAGCTTTCATAGGCATTGGGGTCGCCAAGGACATTTCTGTTCAGGCCTGTTGCCATGCCTGCAAGTGCGCTTGCAAAGGAATTTCTACGGCAGCTTCCTGTTGCATTGGTGTTGTCCTTGTACATATTGTTTACATTGCATATGATTCCAAGGCTTATATTCTTGATTTTCTTCGCCCGTCTGGTATTTATGCTATATGAGAATCCTCCGTTCGGAAACCGGAATTCACAGTCATCGTATCTTGTCGGAGTCCCGAAATTATGTGGACTCACTCCTTCTGCACGATGGACCGGTATTGCAATGGCCATTGAGGCAACTACCTGCATGCAGTTTGCCACAGCCAGTCCTGCCGGGTTGATGCCGATTGTGCCGAGGTCACCACCGACCGCTGTGACTGCATTGCCCATAGCCTGTGCCCTGGCACTTCCGGCATAGTCATATTCACTGAATTTCAATGCATCGTTCATTGTCTGTGCCCCTGCTGCCGTAGCTGTTGTCAGCAGAAATATGGTTATTGACCTTTTAATCATGTACATGTGTTGTTAGATAACGTGAACAGAACTTGTGCGGTGGCAAAAAGTTCAGATAGAGACTTCAGCAAAAGTTTCAAGGAATAGCAAAGGAGAATCTGGAGCCAGACAGTCCACGCAGAAAACGGCATCGGGTGACCAAAAGTCTACTTTTGAGCACCCGATGTCAATGAACTGTTTCTTGAAGGCTTTAGAACCTGAATCCGAATGTGACTGTCGCTGTCCAGAGCCATTTCCTGTTCAGGATTTCCGGAGATGTGTTGTAGTCCGCAACAGGAATGCCATTCTCATCTGTCATGATCTGTCCGTTATTGTCAAGCATGGCAGTGACGTATGGTGCTATATATTCCTTGGCATATTTCTTTGCTGTGACAGCAAGGTCCATGAAGAACGAGCCTTGGCTGCTGTAGCCGAGACCGAAAGAATATTTATGGGTCTTGGCTATATCTGATCCAGGAAGTTTTGTCCTGACTCCGGCTTCATCGAAATACCAGTAGTCAGGTGCGGTCGTCAGCCCGTAGCCTGCGCGTACCGCGAACTGGCTTACCGGCTTTACCTCAATTCCTGCACGGAACATGTGTGACTTGCCCATGAAATCCCTGATGTCTTCATTTACAGCATCGAAGCCGCTGTTGTCGGCCGTCTGCCTTTCTGTAAGGCGCATCTTGCCATAGTTGCACATCTCATAGTCTGCACTCACTGCTGCAAAGCCTCCAAAAGTGTATGCAGCGCCAACATTGAATCTCATAGGGGATGAGAGACGGTAGTCATATTGCCCCTCAGGTGTCTCTGACTTTCCTGTGTTCTGGCTGTTTGCCACGACACTTGCACTTGAGTACCATGTCTCCTTTATCATGTTTGCCGTAGGTGTCTGGATAGCTGCACCGATGCGCAGTCCTCCAAACGGGGTCGCGATTATTCCGAATTTTCCGTATACACCTGTCCCTGATGCCTTGTACACACTGTTATGGCTTAGCTTCTGGAAACCTGTCTGGAACAGGGAGTACTCTTCCGGTGTCTCTATGAAATACTCTTCGCTTGAATACCTCAGTGATGTTATGCCGAGGTTTGCCCCGATATAGATGAAGTCTGAAATGTTCATCCCAAGGTTGATCAGATAGTCATATCTGTTGCCTTTGACAGATCTTCCGAATGTCTGGTTCAGGCTCCCGGGAATCTCTATTCCCGTTATCTTGCCGTCTGCATCCCTGTATATGTTTTCCGTGACTCCTGCATATTCTGTCGAACCATCTTCAACAGGGGAAATCATATATGACTGATAGGCAAGTATATATTGCCAGTCAGCAGGGTACAGGTCATATGCATCGCTTCCTGACAGGTTGTCCGGATGGAATCCGTAGGCCATTGTTGCCATTCCGCCTGCAAAAGAACTCCTGGTATTCAGCCCTTTGGCATATAGCCCGTCCTTGTATGTATTGGACACATTGGCGACAACCCCGATGCTTACATTCTTGATTCCGCTTGTCCTGTGTGTGTCAAAATTGACAGTAAAGCCTATATTCGGCATCCAGAAACTGCCTTTGGTATTGCGTCTTGTGCTTCCGAAGCTGGACGGGAAATCTTCATTGCCTGCCAGTGTCCCGTTGGCTTTATTTACCGAAATGGCCATTCCCGGGGTAACGGTAATCTGTGAATATTTGGCAACTGCAGAGCCTGCCGGATTTATGCTGAGCGAGCCAAGGTCTCCTCCAAGTGCAGTGAAGGCATTGCCCATTGCCAGTGTCCTTGCCGTCCCTGCGTAATCATTCTCACTGAATGTCAGCGCATCATACATCGTCTGTGCTCCTGCACTTGCCGCCACCGCTGCCAACAGAAGTGTAATTGCTGTCTTTTTCATTGTATCTTATTTTAAATGGGTCTGTATCTCTATCTTGAACGGGAACTTCCGCCTCCGGATGAACCTCCACTACGGCTGCTGCCGCCACCAGAGTATGAGCCACCGCTGCTTCTGCTGCCGCCTGAATATGTGCTTCCGGAAGAGGTACTCCTTGAAGTGCCTGTGGAGGTGCTCCTGTTATATGTAGGGGATGACGATGTACTGCTGGAGCTGCTTGACCTGCTGCTACTGCTTCCGGTGAATGTGCCTCTGCTTGAAGAGCTTGTCGATGACCCAGACGAAGTAGATGTCCCGTATGAGGATGATGTGCTTCTTGATGTCCCGTATGAAGAACTGCTGCCTGTCCTTGATGTTCCGGAAGTCGATGTCGCAGGCCTGTATGTTGAAGTCCTGGAACTGCCTGCTGTTGCGCTACCCCTTGATGCGCTGCTGCCAGAGCCTGCAATCCCGCTTCTCGGGATGTAGCTGCTGCCTGAGGCTGTTGTCCTTGAACTCATGTAGCCTGAACTGCTGTTTCTTGCACTGGAAGAGCCACGGGAACTGGTCCTTGAATATGAAGACCCTGTGCCTGTGGAAGTTCCCCTTGATGTAGAGGAGCTGCGTGGCACTGATGCTGTCAGCCTTGAGCCGGCAGATCTTGACGATGTGCTGCCTGATACGGAAGCCCTTGAACTTGTTGATGAACTCCTTGATGTGCTGCCTGACCTGGATGCCACGGCTGATGACTGTCTTGATGTGGATGCCGAAATTCCCCTTGAAGTGCTTCTGGAGACTCCTGGAGCATTGTTGCCACGGTGACCGTAATATATATCCCGTCCAGGGCGTCCTCCGCCGACAACAGGTCCTGGATGTGACGGTATGTGGTGATGATGCCATGGGTCATGCCAACCGTAATGTCCGTAGCATCCATAGTGACCGTGCCAATACCATGGATCGTGATACCAAGGGTCCCAACGCCAAGGGTCGTAATATCCGTAGCCCCAGTACCATGGGTCATATCTCCATGAGTTGTAGTACCATGCGCTATATCTCCATGGGCTGTACCATGAACTGTATCCCCAATAGCTATTGTAGTACCATGGGGACCAGGCTGTAGATACGTAGATGGACGGAGTGCTGTTGAAGTATACTGTGAAGTCCGGTGTATCCTCAATGGTGACGCTTGCGCCTGCATTGTTGCTGAACTTGACTTTGGCACTCTTGCTTTCCGGGATTACAACAGTCTTGGGCTCATCGCCAAGGAGATATATCTCTGAACTCCTGGTCTGGGCAACAAGTTCGTCAACTTCCTGCATGTCTGTGCTGGAAGCTTTCTTTATGTCCTTTGCAGATGTATTGCCTGTCCTGGCGTATATGCCGTCCTGGAATCTTGAATCAGATGAGGAGAACTGTGCTGATGTTCCGCACGATGCCAGTGCAAATACAGCAGAGAACAAGATGTAAACTCTCTTTTTCATATCTTTACCTCCAATATTTTAACTTAGTCTTCCGCATTTGCGGAAGTTAATTAATATTTTCGTACCTTCGCAGCGCAAAAATGTACCCTTCCTGCAATTACTATACCCTATGTATAGATGCAAATTTGGGCACAATGTAAAAATAAATATGCTAAAAACAAAGACGAGATGGCAAAAGAAGTAACAAAAAGGGCAGACAACTATTCCCAGTGGTATGATAATCTTGTTGTAAAGGCTGACCTTGCTGAGCGTTCTGCAGTCAGGGGATGTATGGTAATCAAACCGTACGGATATGCAATATGGGAGAAGATGCATGAGGTCCTTGACAAGATGTTCAAGGAAACCGGTCATGTGAATGCGTATTTCCCGCTTTTTATCCCGAAGTCTTTCCTTAGCCGTGAGGCAGAGCATGTGGAGGGATTCGCAAAGGAGTGCGCTGTGGTTACGCACCATAGGCTTATGGCCAATCCTGACGGCCCAGGAGTTGTCGTGGACCCGTCTGCAAAGCTTGAGGAGGAGCTTGTAGTACGCCCTACTTCTGAGACAATCATCTGGAATACATACAAGAACTGGATAACTTCATGGAGGGACCTGCCTATCCTGTGCAACCAGTGGGCAAACGTTGTGCGCTGGGAGATGCGTACAAGGCTTTTTCTCCGTACTGCAGAATTCCTCTGGCAGGAGGGACATACAGCACATGCGACACAGCAGGAGGCTATAGATGAGGCTACAAAGATGGTCAATGTATATGCTGACTTTGCGCGCAAGTATATGGCCATGCCTGTTGTCGTGGGCCACAAGAGCCCGAACGAGAGGTTTGCAGGTGCGCTTGATACGCTCACAATTGAAGCCATGATGCAGGACGGAAAGGCCCTGCAGGCAGGAACATCGCATTTCCTGGGACAGAATTTTGCAAAGGCCTTCGATGTACAGTTTACTAACAAGGAAGGAAAGCAGGAATATGTATGGGCGACATCATGGGGCGTATCCACAAGGCTTATGGGTGCACTTATCATGGCCCATGGAGATGACAACGGGCTTGTACTTCCTCCGGCACTTGCACCTATCCAGGTTGTTATTGTGCCTATCGTGGGAAAGGACGAGGAAGGGAACAGGGCCATCTTCGAAAAGATGTCTGAACTCAAGAAGGAACTGGAGGCACACGGACACAGTGTGAAGATAGATGACCGTGACACTCTCCGTCCTGGCTTCAAGTTTGCAGAATGGGAGCTTAAGGGTGTTCCTGTGCGCCTTGCTGTCGGTGCACGCGACCTTGCGAACGGTACAGTTGAGATTGCGCGCCGTGATACCCTTGAAAAGATTTCTGCACCTGTCGAGGGACTTGGGAAGAGAATCGAGGACCTGCTGGATGAAATCCAGGAGAATATATATGCCAAGGCATTGAAATTTCGCGATGGGCATATCGTGAAGGTTGATACATGGGAGGATTTCAAGGTGAAGATAGAGGAGGGAGGATTCCTGCTCTGCCATTGGGATGGAACTCCAGAGACTGAGGAGAGGATAAAGGAGGAGACCAAGGCTACAATAAGGTGCATCCCTATCGACAGTGCAGTCTGTGAGGAGGAGGGAACCTGTATATACAGCGGCAAGCCGTCACACCGCAGGGTGCTTTTCGCCAGGTCGTATTAGAAGTTGTTTAAAAAATGAATATATGAAACGATTATTTCTTGTCATCCCATTGCTTTCTGCAGCTCTTGCGGTTTCGGCCCAGGAACTCACTGATGCTCAGAAGGCAGCCGCTGATGTTGCACAGGCTATCAATGATGCACCTGCTGCAACTGAGACAATCGCTCCAAAACCCAAATACTGGAAGAACTCCCTGTCAACAAAGCTTGACTTCGGACAGACTTTCCTGAACAACTGGGCTGCCGGAGGATACAATACGTATTCATTGAAGGCATTCATCGATGGAAACGCCAACTATAAGAAGGAAAACATTTCCTGGACCAACAGGCTTCAGCTTGACTATGGATTCCTTTATTCTGCGGACAAGCCTGTGCTGCAGAAGAGCGATGACCGCATATATCTGGAGAGCAAGTTCGGCTATAATGTGGCAAAGAACCTTTTCATGTCGGCAGAGTACAGCTTCAAGTCGCAGTTTTCAAACACGTGGAACTATCCGACTCCGTCCAAGCCTGCAGATGCCCCTGAAGACTGGGAGGCAGGAAGGAAGGAATGGAGGGCAGCAAGGACATTGAAGTCAGGACTTGTCTCACCTGCCTATACAAACTTGGCGCTCGGTATCAATTATACGCCTTTGAAATGGCTGTCTATCAATTTTGCACCTCTTACAGGAGGATTCGTTATTGTGGACAACCCTATATTGAGGAAATCATATAGTATGAAGCTTAAGAAGGTGTATGATGAGAACAAGGGTGGAACTGCCGCATCAGAGGAACTGCTTGCCTCAGGCAATGCCTACCGTTCGTCAAACTTTGAGTTCGGTGCCCAGTTGAAGGTTGACATAAAGGTGAATGTCAATGACAACTTCAAGTACACCTCGCAGATCCTGCTTTTCTCTGACTATCTTGACCATCCGGAGAATATCCGTGTCAACTGGGACAACAGGATTGAGTGGAAGCTGGCGAAATATTTCTCCCTGATGTTCACGACCAACCTTATATATGATGATAAAGTCATGATATATAAGGAAAAATGTAAGCAGCATGGCGGGATAGAAGATACTCACCAGAGGGTACAGTTCAAGGAGTCACTTTCATTTGGATTTGTCTATACAATAGCGTCAAAGAACTGATATGCAGAAAAGATTTGACAGGATATTGGAAATGATGAAGAGGGAGGCTGGAGTCAGGCCTCCCTCTTTGCTCAATGGAAGCGGCCCAGAAAAGGCTTATAGTGCATCTTCGGCCGTCTGTGAACCATCCCCTTCTGTCCTTCTGGCCGTTAGCGGAGGCATTGATTCAATGTGCCTTGCAGAGCTGTTCCTTAATTCATCTGCAGGGCTTGAATTTGAGATTGCACACTGCAATTTTCATCTTCGGGGAGACGAAAGCGATTCGGATGCAGCCCTTGTCCGTGAATGGGGAAAGAGAAATGGGGTCAAGGTACATGTGGCGGACTTTGAAACATTGCAGTACGCGGAGCTGTCAGGCCAGAGTATAGAGATGGCAGCAAGGGAGCTGCGCTACAGATGGTTCGGAAAACTGTGCCGTGAAGAGGGCTTCTCTGCTGTGGCAATGGCTCACCATGCAGATGACAATGCAGAGACGCTGTTCCTGAACCTTGTACGTGGGACCGGTCTGAAGGGTATCTGCGGAATGTCCATGTTCTCTTCGCTTCCTTGCCAGGAACCAGAGCCTGGATATGGCAGGGAAGGACGACGGCCGTTCCTGTTCAGGCCACTGCTTGAATTTACCAGGGAACAGATTGAGGGATATGCCATGAGACATAGGATTGAATATCATACGGACAGGACAAATGCGGACACTACGTATAGGAGGAATCTGATACGGAATGAGGTGTTCCCGTTGCTTGAGAGGCTTAATCCGTCATTTATAAAGACTGTCAACAGGGAAATGAGGTATTTCTCCCAGGCATACAGGATTGTCGAGGAGGAGATTGCCGGGAGCAGGATCTGGGGTGAATCAATGTATGCCTGTGAATCCGGGGCTGATGACGTTTGCTGCCCTGGACAGAAAGAAGCCAAGGGTAAGGAGGATAGGAGCATCTGTATAGCGGAATTGATGGAAGAGCCGCATTGGGAATATATCCTCTATAGGATACTTGAACAGTATGGCTTCAATTCATCTGTGATTGAATCTGTAGAGAAGCTTCTTGAATCAGCTTCCGGACAGGGAGGGACAACATTGGCCGGGAAGAAGTTCTGTTCTGGCTCACATGTCCTGGTTACATCTTCATCAGAGCTTGTCATAAAATCATTGTTGACAAGGAATGCTTCTGGAGCGAATCAGGATATGGAAATCCATGGGCCTGGTGAATACATGATAGGTGACACATCATTTTCGATTGGGATTCTGCCGCGTGAGGACCTGGCTTCCCTGAAGGCTCCCAAAGGTGTGCTCTATTTTGATGCAGAGGCTTTATCCTTTCCGTTTATATGCCGTAAATGGAAGAAAGGGGACTGGATAAGGCCATTCGGAATGCGCGGAAAGAAGAAGGTAAGCGACTTGTTTACAGACCTGAAATATGACCTTTTCAAGAAAGATGAAGCCCTGATGCTGGCTGCTCCTGGAAATTCAGACGGGCATGTCCTTGCAATCCTTGGCGAGAGGATTGATGATTCCCTGAAGATTACGGACAGGACATCGGCTGTTGTTGCGGTATCTAAAAATCTTTAAAGGGATCAGGCCTGAAAAATGGAAATCACCCCTGCCAGAGTGAACTCTGACAGGGGTGAAGACGTTAAAGCCAGACTTGCTGGGCAGTCTTGTTGATGTCTCTTGGCTTAATAAGCTATGGAGATATCAAAGATGCCCATTTCATCTACGATATTGTTTACGAAACCGTCTGCATTGATGTCATAGGTATATTCCAATACTGTGTCCTCGTCAAGTTCCACATGTGAAGGAAGATTTGTTGAAGGTGTTCCTGCCCAGCCAAGCACTGCAGCTGCGAAATAGACAACAGAATTTTCTTCAATTGTCATGAGCATTGCAAGTACATTGGCAATATCAATGCGGTTTGGTGCACAGATAAGGCTCTTGTCTTCGTATCGGCCATAGATGGAATTCCCGTCATTGTCGTAATCAAGGTAGTATGGCTCAACATCATCGACATAGAATTCTACCAGATGACCATCCTCATCATATTTCCATTCATATTCCTTTCCTGTGATATTGATGCTTGCAACCCTGTTCTTTTCAATAGTGAAAGTCCAGCTTATATCATCTCCTGTGAAAGTGTATTTATTGTCCTTTGATGTAATTGAATAGGCGTCAAATGAAACAGGCTTTCCATTGCTGTCATACTCAACTGCAAAATCAGCTGCCGGATCTCCCATCATTGATATGGTGAAGTTTTTGATGTCTTTAGCAATACCTGCTTCAGTGACAACAATGGTTCCCAGCTCCTGCTCGGTGCCTTTCTGCTTTACTGTTACAGTGACCTCTCCTGTTGTTGCAGGGACTGTAGCTGTGCATCCTGCAGCAGTGAATGCTGCATCTGCCTCTTCTGAACCGAAGAAAATGGCAGCATCATCAGCGAATCCGTTGGCTGTGATTGTTATCTCCTCACCAGCAGTAGCCTCCTCAGGCATCACGATTCCTGTTACGGCAACCTTGATTGTACCTGCATTGTAGGATGAACCGCCCTGCTCAATTGAAAGAGTGTATTCTCCAAGTGTGTATGGAAGTGTAACCTCTGCACCGCTTGCAAGGACTTCAGCTTTCAGCTCTGTCTTGCTGTCTGTATTGGAAAGATAGAATTCCGCATCCTTTGCTATGTCCTGGCCGACAACAGTTATCTTTGCTCCTGCTGTACCCTCTGCCGGAACGCTGAGTCCTGTCGGCTCGGTGCCTTTTCCGGTCTTGTTTGAATCCTCACATGCTACCAGCATGCAGGCAATTGTCAACAAATAAAAGATTTTTTTCATAACTAAATTGTTTAAAGTGTTTTATATATTCTCCAGATTTTCAAGTGTGGAGACTGTCTCTGCAGAAGATGGGCGTGTCATGTCGGAATTTATTGTCTTTCCTTCCATGTCAAGAAGTATGAAACGCGGGATTCCGTTGATCTTGAATCTTTTCTGGAAATCGCTCTCAAGACCGAGATAGAACTGCTCTCCGCAGAGTTCTCCGCCTTTTACCTTTTCCTCCCATTTTGTCTTGTCCTGGTCTATTGAAAGCCCGAGGAATACGATGTTCCTGCCCTTGAACTTGGCTTCAAGTTCCTTGAGGTAAGGAAGCTCAGCCCTGCATGGTGCGCACCATGTCGCCCAGATGTCTATATAGACATATTTGCCGCGGAATTCCCTAAGATGGTGCTTATTTCCCTCAATGTCAACGGCAGTGAACTCAGGTGCCTTTTTACCTGGCTTTGTGTAGTCCCAGATGTCGCATTTCTGCCTGAAGTCAGCAATCAGGGATGTGTCCTTTACATATGTTGTGTAGATGTTGGACAGCTCCTGGATGTTATCTGTACCATAGATTTCCACATATGGTGCAGCGATATGGTGCAGCAGGTTTTCCCTCACTTTGGTGCTCTTGCTGTTGTCCGCAATATAGCGCATGCTGGCTACGGTTTTCGGATACATTTCCTTGATGTCACGTCCGTTTATGTCGAGCTGGTGTGCAGCCTCAGACATGAATTCACGGTACTGGTCAATGTCAACAAGGTCATTGTCCTCGACTGCATATCTGCGTATTGTCCCGTAATATGTTCCGTCAGTTTCAAAATGCTCCTGTGTCATCAGCTCATGGCCGACAGGATATACCAATAGAGGGCATGCATATGAATATCTTATCCTGCCTTTTTCCATTTTCCTGAATTTCCCTGTACCCCGCATGTCGTGTGCATCAAGAATCTTGACTGCATTGTTCTCCATTTCCGTGAGCATAGTCTGGAACTCATCGAACGGCAATGCAAATTTTTCTGGCTGGAACTCAGCCAGAGTGACAGCGTTGAGATATCCGACAGCTGGAGCCTTGTCCCCGTCGAACGTGAATGTCCCGGCAAAGTCCTTTGCGTCGAAGGAAATCTTTACCCTGTCTCCCTTCTCAAGGTAGATATTCTTGCTGGCCATTCCGTAGAATACCTTTGCATACACTGCGTCCATCCCGTGGAGAGTGCATTTCCCGTATCCTGAATCGTCAAGGTCAATAGGACAGAGTGTCTTGTGATAGACAAGCATCACCATCTTCTCAGACGGATTCTTTGCCTCGATCTCTATTTCTATCTCCTGTGAGGACGGCTTGCAGGCCGCAAGGAGGAGCGTTGCCAATATAAAAAGATACCTTTTCATTATGTGTGGTTTAATTAATACGTTCTTTATAGGTTGCATCCACAATGCTTGCAAATCCGCTATAGACCTTAGGGGTGACATTGGAGAAGTCACCGTCTGATTCATATCCTTCATATATCCTGAGTGTACCGGCTCCTTCCTTTTCCGAGCCTACAACCAGGTCATAGCTGCGCAGACTGTTTGATGCCTGCCTGTAGAGGTTGAACTTGAGCATCGTGATTCTCTCTCCTGCAAGCCTTATCATCGGAGTTGACTGAATCGGGCCGGCATTCAGGTCCGCACAGTAGACTGTGTCTCCGATGGCATAGTACATATAGCCTTTAAGTGAGCTGAATGCAAAGATTGCATTCCCGTCTGTGATGCCCTGGCAGCCGGAAATGTCCCCATAGCAGGCTTTCCCGAGTACGTATGTACAGTCTGCAAAACGCAGCATGTCCCCGAGCTGGATTCCATATACATAGCGTCTGTCCCCGTCTGCAAGGATTGAATAGGTGATTCCCATCTTTCCGTTGCCAGGATCATAGAGTGTGTTTTCCATATATATCAGGTCATACCCTTCCGGATATCTGTCGAAGGCTGTCCCGACGACACTTGCTTCACCTTCCTTTGCCAGCCCTTCTGCAATCTTGCCCATTTCATCCATTCCGGCAAGAGGTTCCTGTGCACCAAGGTCATTCTTCGCCAGAAGAGGGCAGTAGGCCATGAATCTCCTGTTGTCCATGTCATACAGCAGATGTACGGCTGCATACTGGATTCCGGAGACATTTGCCCCTATATACGGAGCAACCCTGAAGCCTTTGTTTACCGGGCTTCCGAAAAGCCCTGCAATTCCCATTGTCTCGCAATAATATGCATCGGTCCCGCTTACGAACATCCTGCCGAATCCTGCTGATACCATTGAATATGGGGCAACATTCTCCATTGTCGCCATTTCGTACATCATGGAGTATTCCTTCTCCCATTCGAATGAATCCTTCCCGAGCCTTGTCGCACCGTCGTCCGTGAACAGGTAGTATGGAGAATTTGCATCGGCCATGGTATTCTGCCAATGTATTTTCCTCGGCCCGTTGAACTTCGGCATGTCCTTGTTGTCCTTAAGGACATCGGTATAGGTCAGGCCAGTGACATCGGATATGAAGTCAAGCCTTGATGCACCGGAGTCGGAGCATAGTACCATCCAGCCTGTTGTCATAGACGAACTTACTGTCATGTTTGCCTCTGTCATCCAGTATATGCCTGTCTCCTTTTCTGTAATCTTATAGTAGAGAGAGTATTCGGCAGGTGCCAGTGTCACAATATAGTCCAGGTCGCGTTCTGTGCCTATTACTGTAGCTGACATGTCCATATTCTTGTCAATAGCCTTCCACTCATATTCATATTGCTCCGGTGAAAGCCCGTTTTCTATGGACGGTGATATCAGGAGCCTTTCCTGTGTAAGTACACTGATGTCAGTGTCTATGCCTGACACTGACGGGGTGTCCAGCCCGTGGTATTTGTAGTTGCCGAGATCCCTGGCGCATGAGGCGGCAAGGAACATGGCAAGCATTATTGAAATATATCTGTTCATCATCTTTATTCTGTAGGGAATGCGACAGGCAGTCCTGTTGTCTTGTCTATGATGTCGTGGTCATAGTCCTGTCCTGCCTCCATCTTTGCAAGCTCTTCCTTGATGTAGGCAGTAATCTCGTTGAAAATATATGCCTGCTTGGCAAGTGTCATCTCATCGGCATTGTTGAATGATGCCGGTTCAATGGACAGCGCCTTGCATATAAGCTCGAACTTCTGCTGGGAAAATTCGCCGAGGATGCTTGTGCTCCATGTCGCGGGAGGAGCTGTGAACCTGTCGGAGAATTTAATCAGGAATGCAGTTATGGAAATTTTCCCGGAGGTCTGCTCAAGCTCCTGTACAGGAAGCGTGAAATCATTGTTTTCATGCAGTTCCAGACGTATGCTCTTTTCTGAGTTTTTCAGTGCATCTGTCCTGAGCAATCTGATGCGGTATTCAAGGCTTATGGCACCTTCTTCCATTATTGAGCTTTCCGGCAATATGTAGTCGATGCCTTCCGTTGCATTGTCTGAGAATACTCCTATGCTGACGCTGCGGCTGTATGATGCCGGTCTTCCGAGAAGCTGTACCGTGACAGGAATCTCCATTTCAGTACCGTTCTCGTAGACAAAAGTCACTGACGTGCTGTCTGTCTGCAGCCCTCCGCTACGGAAATTGAAATATACGCCGTTGATTTCCTCGAACAGGCGTGGATGCTCCTCTGTACATGAAATGCAGGCCAGCAGAAGCAGTAGATACAATATTTTTCTTGTCTTCTTCATCAGTTCTGTGTTTCTGTATCTGGGGTTGGTACTACAAATATTTCGTCGCTTGGCTGCGGATTGTTGCCGTTTGCAGACTTTATGACAGGGGAGAACATCCTCTTGTACATGAAGAACAGCTGTCCTTCGCCGTATAGCTCGCGTATATATTCATACTGCAGAAGTTCCTGTGTAAGTGACGGCAGGTTGCCTGTTCCGCGTTTGCTCCGCAGAGTGTTTACATATTGCAGGCCGTTGCCGAGATTCTCTGACTGGCTCTCCGCTGCAATGAGGTACATCTCCCCGAGCCTTATCAGGGGAACCATGGTGTTGCGGATATTCCCAGTCTCCACCATGTCGGAGTATTTGTAGAAATACCTGTTTGAACCGCTTGCAATCCAGTTTGCCCTGCACCTGTAGTCGTCAAGGCTTCCTCCAGTCAGTGAACCTCCGTAGACAATCCTTGAGAAGACGTCATTGTCCATGCGGAATACATAGTTCGGCATCCTGCTCGGGTCGTACCAGTTCTTGAAAAGTTCATTCCTCCTTGCATGTGAAAGTGCAAAAATGACTTCTGACGAGAATATGCGGTCCGGGTCGGCAGGTGAACCAGTTACAAGCGTACGGTCCACAAACGGGAATATGCCTGCGCCAGATGCCCCGATGACCTCTGTAGCGTATGTTAATGCATCTGCCTTGTTGCCGAAATACAGGCTTGCACGTGCAAGGAGTGCAGTCACTGCATAGTAGTTGAGACGTAGATTTCTGTAATAAAGGAAATTGGATGTCCCATCTGAAGGGCCGTCCATCCTTGTCCCCTCTGTCCTTACAGGGTCTGATGAAAGGAGGATACGTGCATTTTTCAGGTCGGCCATTATCTTGCCGGCAGCTTCCGAAGCCGGAAGCATTGCTTCCGGAACCGTGGTGTACGCCGTGTAGTATGGGATAGCAATGGCATCAGGGCTGTTTGCATATACAGGCCCGAACAGTCTCAGCATGTCAAAGTGCAGCATTGCCCTCAATGCAAGTGCCTCTCCCTTTATTATATTGCGGTTATCCCCGCTGAAAAGGCCTTTCTTCTCTTCCTTGTCGATGTTCTCCAGCAGGAGATTGCAGTTGAGGATCATCGCGTATGCCTTGTCCCATGTGCTGCTGAAACGCTGCCTCCAGTAGTCTGTCCCGTATCTGTATACGGAAAGGTCGTAATAGTTCCCCCATACGGCATTGTCCGTGCCTATTGCATAGGCACCTCCCATGATTTCTATCATCTCCACAGTCAGCGAACTTCCATACAGGGCATCTGTGTTCAGCTCTATATAGATGCCGTTGAGAAGCCTGATGAAGCCGTTTTCCGTAGACAGCAGATCGTCCTCCGCCATTTCATCGTATGGCTTGATGTCAAGCCATCTGCCGCATCCGCAGACACCGCACAGCAAAAAGGACATTATAATAATATATATGGTGTTCTTTCTCATATCAGCTGAAATTTAGAATGTTATTCCAAGTGAGAATGAGACGGTCCTTGCGAAAGGATAGTCGATACCTCTTTCTATACGTACAGATGATACGCGGAATATGTCATTCAGGCTCATCTGCAGTGACAGTGCGGAGATATGCAGCTTCCTTATCATACGGTCCGGGAACTCATATCCGACATTGAATGACTCTCCTGTCAGGGTGTTCTCGTCCATGACAAACCGTGATGACTTGTCTGTTTTCTGCACCATCGAGATGCCTTTGAAATAGGCTTCCCTGTTGTCTGCAGACCACCTGTCATACAGTGCCCTCCTGTCCTGGTTGTTGTAGACCTCCTCTGTGCCGATGTTCTCCACTTTCTGGAACAGAGAGGAGTTGAATGTCTGCCCTCCAAGCCTGTACCTGAAATAGCATCCGACAGAGAACCCCTTGTAATACAGGGTCGTGCCGAGCACTCCCTCTATCTTTGGCTGGGTATCTCCGACAACAACCTCGTCATTTGTATCGTATGTGAATGAATATGTGCCGTCCTTCTTTATGAAAAGCTCCTTTCCTGTAGCCGGGTCAATGCCTGCAGAACGGACAGCCCAGATTGCTGTAGGGCTTCCTCCATCGTAGTATCGTGTCGTTCCGGCAAGGGATGTCTTTCCGCTGTCATTCAATGAACTGAATGCATTGCCGATGTTTACGTACCTTGACTTCGAGCTGGTGGCGTTCAGGCTTATGTTCCAGTTGATGCCTTCTGATGGACGGTATATCGGGGAGATCTTGAATGTCGCCTCCCAGCCGTTTGTGTTCTGTCCTCCGGCATTCATCGCAATTGTGCTGACTCCCATCGAGCCTTTTGTGGAGATGATTGCAAGCAGAGGGTCCGTGTTTTTCCAGAAATAGTCGAATGTTATGTTGATCCGGCTTCCCCAGAACGTGATATCGGTACCAAGGTCATAGTTAATCGTTTCCTGCCATGCAAGACCTTTGTTTCCAAGGTTCTTCACAATGACACCGGCACCGAATATGTTTGTCATCCATCCATTGAACTTGTATGTGGAGAATGCGCGGTATGCCGAGAAATTCTGGTTTCCCGGATTTCCTGCTGATGCCCTAAGCTTGAGTATCTGGAAGAAGTCTGTCTTGTCAGTAAGGAACTTTTCCTTATGGATGTTCCATCCTGCTCCGACTGACCATGTGTTCCTGAAGCGGTTCTCTGCACCGAACATTGACGCGCCGTCAAGACGGTAGTTTACGTCAATCAGATATCTTTCATCGTATGAGTAACCTCCGTTCAGGTAGAAGCTTACTGCCCTCTTGTGTGTCTCTCCGTAATCCGGAGCACTGCCTGCAGGATAGCCGTTGGCAAATGAAGGGGCATCGAACTGGTCTTCTGTGAATCCAGTTGCGGAATAGCTGTAGTCAAGGTATTTCCGGTTGCTGAAATTGAAGCCACCGACTACATTGACCATGTGCTTGCCGGCAAACAGTTTTCCGTATGTTATGGCTGCATCGCCTTCGTATGTGAAATCCTTTGTAAGCGCGTGCGTATAGAGGCCTTTTTCAGTTTCACCTGCATCATCAAACTGTGTATGCTCCGGTGAAAGCCTTGTCTGCCGGTTCTCGTCATTCTTCTTTATACCGAACTTGGCCCTGAAGCGAAGCTCTTTCAGGATGAACCATTCAAAGATGAAGTTATTGGTGAATCCGAATCCAGCTGTCTTGTCGTAGTTGTTGAGGTGCGCATTCCAGAGAGGATTCGATACAGGATAGTCATCAATGCCCTCAGAAGGATAGTAAAGATATTTTTCAATGCCCCCCCCGGCGCTGTATTTCCGGTAGTACGGGTTCGCCTGTGCGTATTCCTCGAAGGAAACCGCAGGGTCGGCAGTGCTGAGGCTGTTGATTGTAAGCTTGTTGCTGAACTGGAACTTTCCTGTCCTGTATATGAGGTCAATGTTGCCCTCGATTGTGCTCCTGTCGGAGCCCTTCATGACTCCCTGGACTCCACCGTAGCTCAGGCCTATTCCATAGCGTATCTTTTCCTCACCTCCCTCGACATAGACATTGTGCTTGTTGGTGAAGCCTGTGCGTATAGGTTCGCTGAGCCAGTATGTGTCAACGCCCATCTTTATGCTTTTCAGACGTTCGTTCCTCAGGTTGTCCAGCTGGAGCTGTTTGAACGGGTCTCCGGTATTGTCCCTGTAGACACCTGCAAGTGTCTCGAACTGGAGCTTTTCCGATGAATTCATCAGATTGTAGTCAGTCAGGTCTGCGATTGAGAGCCCGAAGTCTCCCTTATATGAAATCTGCAGGCGTCCCCTTGCAGGGGCCTTGGTCTCGATGACCACAACTCCGTTGGAGGCCTTGGAGCCGTAGATTGCAGTCGATGCCGCATCCTTGAGGATAGTGACTGATGCCACACGGTTCATGTTCAGATTCATGACAGTCTCGATGTCTGTCTCGAATCCGTCCAGGATAAACAGCGGCTGGTTCGGGTCAGAACCATATTCCTCCTTGAGCCCCATCACACTGGTCTTGCCGCGTATCTCTATGTCCGGCATCATGTTCGGGTTTGAACCGAACAGGTTGCTCTCCATTATCTTGAAGGACGGGTCAAGTGTCTTGAGGCTCTGCAGTACATTCTGCGAGCCTACTGATTTAAGCTCATCTCCCTTGAATGTTGCGGATGAGCCTGTGAAACTTTCCTTTTTCCTTTCATAGACGCCGGTTACGACAACATCGTTCAGCTCCGTTGTGCTGGCCTCCATGACAATTCTGGAGAATGATGAGGCATTTTTTACGGTAAATTCCTTGACTATGCTCTTATAGCCTATATATGAAAATGTTATCTCACACTTCCTTGCCGGGAGCTTCAGCTCGAATTTTCCGTCTATGTCTGTCGCTGCGCCATAACCGTCGGTCATTACACTGACACCGATGAGGGGGTAGCCGTCTGCAGCGTCTATTACCTTTCCTGAAATTGTTGTCATCTCTGCACCGGAACTGTCCTGTGCGGCCAGGCCTGGCGCGCACAGGACATAAAGTGCAAATAGCAATATTATGGAATATATAATACTACGGTTACTTGTCATTATCTTCTACTGTATTGTTATCTCGTAAGGCATTCTTGCATATACCTGCCCTGCCTTGCTTCCGTCCCATTTGCTGAATACCCTTTCAACAGACTCCAATGGAGTTCCTGCGAATATGGAGGCATTTGCACCTCCGAAATTCTCCATAAGCTGTTCTATCATCGTAAGCGGCTTCGGATATTCTACAATCTGCCATTTCGCAAGGTCGACATTGTCGCTTACAGAGCCTGCAGCATAGCGTATTGCCTCCTCAATGCCGCCGATTTCATCGACAAGGCTGATCTCAAGGGCATCGGTTCCCGCCCAGACACGTCCCTGGGCAATACCGTCGACATATTCCTGTGTAAGCCCCCGTCCCTCGGCTACAATAGATGTGAAAGTATTGTAGATGTTGTCCACAGATGCCTGCATATATGCAAGCTCTGCGTTGTCGAGAGGCCTCATGCAGCTGTACATGTCTCCATGTGCATTTGAACTGATGCTTGTCACGTTTACACCGACTTTCCTGGTGGTGCCGCTGAAGTCAGGAATCATGCTGAATACCCCGATAGAGCCTGTCAGCGTACCTGCATTGGCAAAAATCCTGTCGCAGTTGTTTGAAATCCAGTATCCGCCGGATGCAGCGTAGTTGCCGTATGATGCGATGACCGGCTTGACTTCTTTCAGCAGGTCAACTTCTGTCTTTATCTTGTCTGATGCCACAACGCTTCCTCCAGGCGAGTTCACGCGGAATACAACAGCCTTTACCGTTGAGTCTTTCCTTACGTCTGCGATGATGGATGCGAACCTGTCTCCGCTGACATCCTTCTTCTCCGAACCGTCGATAATGCTTCCGTCAGCGTAGATTATGGCAATCTTCTCCTTTGCCCTGTAGTTAGGGAGGACCTTGATTGAAGCATAGTCCTTCAGGCTTATCTGTTTGGCGTCCTCAATCCTGTCTACACCGTAGAGGGCGCAGAGCCTTGTCTTAAGCTCTTCATTGGTAAGGAGTTCATCCACAAGACCGTATTTAAGGAAGTCCTCTGGTGAGTTGAGTTTGAGGTCATTTACAAGGGAGTTGAATTCCTCTGTCTCCAGCCCCCTTGCAGCAGCCATCTCATCGCTGAAGCTTTTCCAGATGGAGTTGAGCAGGACCTGGTACTGTGTCCTGTTCTCTGCGCTGATTGTGTTGCGGATGTACATCTCGCCTGCGGATTTGTATTTGCCATGGCGGATAAGCTGTACGTTCACTCCGAGCTTGTCAAGGATGTCCTTCAGGAAGGTTATCTGTGATGAGAAGCCGTTGAGCATGTTCATTCCGCCGTTATAGCTGGACATGAAGATCTTGTCAGATACCGATGCAAGGTAGTACGAACCGTTTGAAGGGGCCTCCGTATATGATACGATTGCCTTCCCTGAGGCACGGAATTTCTTCAGGGCATTGCGGAACTCCTCTATTTCTGCCATTCCGCCTGAGACACCGTCCGGTTTCATATATATGAACTTTATGGCAGGGTCTTCTGCTGCCGTGTTTATGGCCTGTATGGCATGCCATATCCCGATTGATCCGGTGCTGTTGCCCTGTATGGAGCTGAACGGGTCGCTTTCCTTTGTCTGCTCTGCAATGACCATTTCTGACATGTCTATTTTCAGGACAGCCTCCCTCGGCATTGCCGGCTTGCTGTCACCCAGTGCCGCAAGCGAGCCTATCACTGCAAATGAGAACAGGGACATCACGATACTCACTATAATGAAGCCAAGGACCGTGGCCAATGTCATTTTAAGAAAATTCTTCATGATATAATTGTTTACTTGATTTCAGTCATCGAACTTATTTAAGCCAAAACTTGACAAAGTTAGGAAATATTCTTGGAAAATTATTAAATTTGCAGGCCGATGATGAAACAAACTCTCATAAAATGCCTTTCTGGCCTTGTCGCGCTGGTGTATGTACTTAGCGTATTGGGCTTTAATGTGCATTCATGTGCAGAGAGCGGTGAGATGTTTGTGGCTCCGCTGTTTGAGGGTGCGACCTGCCATGACTTCCATCCGGAGCACCATTGCCATGCGGAATGCTGCGGTCATCATCCCTGTGTGCATGAATGCTGTGGCGGGGCATCCATGTCTGGCAACGCATGCTGCTCAGATGACCTGTTCCTTCTTTCGCTGACAGGGGCAGTGAGGGATGACAGCAGCCATGTGCATCATCATGACTGCAAATGTATCTGCGGATATTGTCCGCTTTCTGTGGAAATTGGCCAGGATGCCGGTATCGTGCTTGACCGTGAAGGCCGTCTCCATCTTCGTGAAATCCCGTTGCCGGGGAGTGCCGTGGACCGTTCTGTCCTCGGTATATGGCGATTGTAGGATATTGAGGCATTTATTCCTTTTCCCGGCAGATGAATACTGTGCCTGGGATTGTATTTTGATGTTTCACCTATATAACCATAGATATGAAAAAGATATTGTTTATAATATTGGCTGTGTTTGCAGCCGTTCCATCTGCCTTGGCCCAGGTATATGGCGCCAATGGCGAAATAATAGATACTACCAATATATATAAGGACCGTTCTGACAGCCTGGAGGCAACCGTGTTTGTCTCGCGTCAGGCCGGCAACTACCTTTCAAAGGGCAAGCCTATCCGTACTGAGGTCATTTCTGCGGCAGGACTGTGCAAGATGGCCTGCTGCAACCTTGCAGAAAGCTTTGAGAATTCTGCAAGTGTGACTGTCGGATATTCGGATGCAGTCACAGGTGCACGCCAGATACGTCTGCTCGGGCTGAGCGGCACATATACCCAGATGCTTGACGAGAACCGTCCTGTGATGCGTGGCCTTGCTGCACCGTTCGGACTTTCATACGTGCCGGGACAGTGGCTTGAAAGCATACAGATTGCAAAAGGAGCATCTTCTGTAATCAACGGTGTGGAATCAATCACAGGGCAGATCAATCTTGAGCACCGCAAGCCTACAGATGAGAAGCCTCTGTTTATCAATGCAGCTGTCATGAGCGATACAAAGATGGACCTCAATGTCGCCTCTTCGCTGCAGATGGGTGCGAACTGGAGCACTGTGATTCTCGGTCATGTATCCGGGAATATCAAGAGCTTCGACCATAATCATGACGGGTATCTTGATGACCCTAAGATGCTGCAGTTCAATCTGGCGAACCGCTGGCTCTATTATGCTGACAACGGTGTGCAGGTGCGATTCGGTGTCAGGGCGCTGCAGGACCGCAGACGTGGAGGACAGGACGGATATAACCATGAATCATACATGTCTGCTGCAGATAAAGGTACCTTGGCAACAGAAAACCATGCCTGGGGCTCGGATATCCTTAACCGTTCGCTCAATGGGTATGTCAAGGTCGGAGTCCCTCTGAATGAGGACAATTCACAGAATATCGCTGTCGTGGCAGACTATAACTACTATGACATGGATTCGTATTTCGGCGCGACCAAATATCTTGCAGGACAGCATTCTGCATTTGTCAATCTGCTGTACCAGAATGAGATAAATGAGTCCCATAAATTCACCGTGGGATTGAGCGGGACATACGACAGGTACAATGAGGACTTCCTGAGGATGGTGCGTATCAACGGTGATTTCGATCCTGCCCTCGGAACCCTGAACGGTTTTATGCTTGTACAGGGAGCAGGAAAGAAGACAGGTACAGACCTGATGAATGCCGGTGTGTTCGGTGAGTACACTTTCCATGCAGGGGACAAGTTCTCTGCAATAGCAGGAGTCAGGGGCGACTGGTATAACGGTCCCGGATTCAAGTTCTCTCCGCGTGTCACATTGAAATATTCCCCTATAGACGAGATTGTGCTCAGGGCAAACGGAGGCCGTGGACTGAGATATGCAACACCTCTTGTGGACAATATCGGTGTGTTCTCAACAGGAAAGACATTTGTCGGGGACTACAATGCACATACGCTTGAAGATGCATGGACTTTCGGCGGAAACATCACATATTATTTCCCGTTTGGCTCAAGCACATACCTCAGCTTTGACTATTTCAGGACCCAGTTCGCACAGCAGATGGTGGTGGACTATGAACTTGGAAACACCGCTTCTTCAGCTACGCAGATTGCTTTCTATAACCTTGACGGAAGACGCTCGTTCACTGACAACTACCAGGTGGATTTCAATATCGAGCCGATTGAGAGGTTCACTGTTACCGCGACTTTCCGCTATACGAATGCCAAGATTGAACTTGAGGGTCAGGGACTTGTGGAGAGGCCGCTTACAAGCCGCTACAAAGGTGTGCTCAATCTCCAGTATGCCACAAACCTCAATAAATGGATATTTGACTTCACGGCTTCTGTCAACGGGCCGAGCCGGGTGTACAATTTCATGAAGGAACTGAAGGATGAGGATGGCAACCTTATTTACAGGAAAGGCCTTACTCCAGTGTATCCTCTCCTTTATCTGCAGGTTACAAGACGTTTCAAGGGTGTTGATGTCTATATCGGTGGAGAGAACCTGACAAATTACCGCCAGAAGGATGTTATCCTCGGAGGTGCCAGGGACGGGAACGGCCATGTGTCTGCCGACCAGGCTTCGTTCGATGCGAGCGCAATCTGGGGGCCGCTCATGGGAATAAAGGTATATGCAGGTGTACGTTTCACTCTCTGGAAGACAAATTGACAGTGAACTTGCATTATCAGTCTAAAAATTATTAATTTTGCAGAATATGAAAAAGATATTTTATTGTGTCATCGCCTTGATGACATTGGTGACAGCTGCTTCATCGGCAGCAGAGATTTCCGGAAATATGGCAGAGGTTTCCACAGCAAAGCCTAAGTCAGTGAACAAGACAGTTATATTCGAAGTGCATCTGCACTGCGAGAACTGTGTCAAGAAAGTCAGGGAGAACATTTCCTTTGAAAAGGGGGTGAAGGCACTGGAGGTGTCACTTGAGGACCAGACAGTCAAGATTACATACGACCCTAGGAAGACCGACGAGAAGACTCTGGCTGAGGCCATAGGGAAACTCGGATATGAGGTCAAGGGGAAAAGGAACGAATAAGTTGAATTAAAAATATAATGTAATGTATAGGGTAGTATCGAAAGAGATGCTTACTCCTTTGGTCTGCAGAATGGAGGTCGAGGCACCACGCCTGGCCTCCTCTGCTTGTCCAGGGCAGTTCCTGATTGTGAGGGTTGAGGAAGGAGGAGAACGTATCCCGTTGACAATAAGTGACTTTGATGCTGAAAAAGGCACGGTGACCATTGTGACGCAGAAGATAGGGGCATCTACACAGGACATCTGCGCCTTGGAGGAAGGTGACTGCTTCGCTGATGTTGTCGGGCCGCTCGGTGTACCTTCTGAATTCATGGAGATGCCGGAGGATGAGCTGAAAAGGCAGAGATATGTCTTCATAGCCGGAGGTGTCGGTACTGCTCCCGTATATCCGCAGGCGAAATGGCTCCATGAAAGGGGAGTGGCTGTGGATGTGATTATCGGTGCAAAGACTGCTGACCTGATGATATACAGGAAGGAGATGGCAGGCGTCTGCGATAATCTCCATATATGTACAGATGACGGGTCCGAGGGTTTCCATGGCCTTGTGACAGGTATGCTGGAGAAACTTGTGGCAGATGGTCATAAGTACACTATGGCAGTTGCAATCGGGCCTATGATAATGATGAAGTTTGCCACGCTTACAGCTAAAAAGCTTGGATTGCCTATAACCGTGAGCCTCAATACACTGATGGTTGACGGTACAGGAATGTGCGGGGCATGCAGGGTCACTGTGGGCGGAAAGATGAGGTTTGCCTGTGTCGAGGGACCGGAGTTCAATGGATATGATGTGGATTTTGATGAAGCAATGCGCCGCCAGTCCATGTACAGGACTGAGGAGCAGACAACAGAACCGCACATCTGCAAAATAGGAAGGGGGAAACAGTAATGGCAGAGAGAATACCAAGGGTGCCGGCAAGGGCACAGGACCCTGAAACAAGGGCAAGGAATTTTGAAGAGGTAAGCTATGGATACAGCCTGGAGGAGGCTGTCAGGGAGGCTTCGCGCTGCCTGCATTGCAAAAATCCGCGTTGCGTGGGGGCCTGTCCGGTCAATGTCAATATACCGGGATTCATCGGCCATGTGGCGGCAGGGGATTTTGCTGCTGCTGCCGCTGTGATTGCGGAGGACTCTTCGCTTCCTGCTGTCTGCGGAAGGGTCTGTCCTCAGGAGACCCAGTGCGAGGGGAGCTGTATCCTTGGTGTCAAGGGAGAGCCTGTCTCAATCGGAAACCTTGAACGTTTTGTTGCAGACTGGAACCGCGGGAACGGGGCTGTAAAGCCTGTTGCAGCGCCGTCCAATGGACATCGTGTGGCAATTGTCGGAAGCGGGCCGTCGGGGCTTGCCTGCGCATACGACCTTGCCAAGCTCGGATATGATGTCACGATATTCGAGGCCCTGCACAAGGCTGGAGGAGTGCTTGAATACGGTATCCCTGAGTTCAGGCTTCCGAAAGAGAAGATTGTTGCAGCAGAAATCGCTGCAGTCAAGGAGCTCGGTGTGAAGATTGAGACCAATGTGGTAGTCGGAAGGACAGTTACAATCGACTCATTGCTGGACAAGGAGGGATTCTCTGCTGTATTCATCGGTTCCGGTGCCGGATTACCGAGATTCATGGGTATCCCTGGCGAGAATTGCAATGGAGTCTTTTCTGCCAATGAATTCCTGACGAGAAATAATCTTATGAAAGCTTACCGCAGCGACTATATGACTCCAATACATACCGGTGACAAGGTTGTTGTCGTCGGTGGAGGAAATGTCGCCATGGATGCAGCGCGTACTGCATTGCGTCTTGGGGCTGATACTACCATTGTCTACCGACGTACCGAGGCGGAACTGCCTGCAAGGCGTGAGGAGGTTCACCATGCCAAGGAAGAGGGAGTGAAGTTCATGATGCTGACAAATCCGGTGGAGGTACTCGGTGATGAAAATGGCTGGGTCCGCGGAATAAAGTGCATAAGGATGGAGCTTGGGGAGCCTGATGAGAGCGGAAGACGTTCTCCGGTACCTGTGCCGGACTCTGAATTTGTTGTGGAGACTGATTCCGTGATTATGGCTCTCGGCACTTCACCTAACCCTCTTATTGCACGTACGACATCCGGACTGGAGACCAGCAGGAGGGGATGTGTCGTGGCTGACGAGAACGGTGTGACATCGCGTGAGGGAGTCTTTGCCGGAGGTGATGCCGTGACCGGAGCTGCAACTGTAATCCTCGCCATGGGAGCAGGCCGAAAGGCAGCTGCGGCTATACATGGGTATATTTCCGGGAAACTTGATGCATAAATACTTGAAACTATATTTGTCTGCAACGTTTTTGGGTAACATTGCATCTGTAGTGACGTTTAATTATTTGATATCATGAAAGATTTTCTCCTGAGACTGTGCCGAATGGCGTTGGGTATCCTTGGCGTTGCTTCGATTGAGGCATGCGATGGTGAGCCGGACCCTGGCTCAAACATTATGTGTGAGTATGGTACACCGTATTCGAAGTTTGAAATCAAGGGAAAGGTGGTTGACAAGGAAACCGGAAAGCCTTTGACAAAGATAGAGGTTGAAGCTTTTACTCAGGTTCGCCCTGACGGAGAAATCTTGCTGAGACCTATATGGCCGAAAGATACGACAGGGCTGGACGGGCTCATCAGTATCAATGGCGACGGCATGGTGTTCAACGACAATGTAGTACTTAAGTGCAGGGACCTGGACGCTTCTGACGGAGACTATGGTGAGGTTGAGGTCACTGCTCCTCTGACAGCTGTGGATAATGAGGGGGCTGGTAACTGGTATCGCGGGAAATATGTATATGATGCTTCCGAGGTTGAGATGACAGAGAAGACCGGAGAAGGTCAGTAAAATATCGGCCATGGACGGACTTTCTATCAAAAAGAGGATTGCTTTGGAGCTGCACCGCCAGATTGTGAAGAATCAAGCGGTGCAGCATCCGCTTACACAGCTGTTCTGGGAATGCACATTGAGGTGCAACTTGCGCTGCCGTCATTGCGGGAGCGACTGCAAGGTGTCTGCACTTCATCCTGACATGCCGTTCGTGGATTTTGCCAAGCTACTGGAATCGGTAAAGGAACATTATGATTCACATAAAGTGATGGTAATGCTTACAGGAGGTGAGCCTTTGATGCGCAGTGACATCGTCAGGTGCGGGCGTGCCATCTATGACATGGAGTTCCCATGGGGGCTTGTCTCCAACGGTATGCTTATGACTCCGCGGAAGATTGACGAACTGCTTTCTGCCGGTCTGCATTCGGCAACAATAAGCCTTGATGGCTTTGAAGCGGAGCATGACTGGATGCGTGGTGTGAAAGGTTCTTTTGCAAGGGCATCTGAGGCAGTCAGGATATTGGCATCCGAGCCGTCAGTCAATTTTGATGTGGTGACTTGTGTAAACGGGAAGAATATCGGATATCTGCCGCAACTGCGTGACTATCTTATCTCTGTCGGGCTGAAAAACTGGAGGATGTTTACTGTCTTCCCTGTCGGCAGGGCTGCTGCCGATCCGGAACTTCAATTGAGTGCGGAGCAGTTCCGAAGTCTTATGGAGTTCATAAGGCAGACAAGAAAGGAGGGGCGTATTTCTGCAAGATATGGCTGCGAAGGATTTTTGGGGGAATTTGAGGGAGATGTGCGTGACCATCTGTTCTACTGTGCTGCGGGTATGAATGTGGCATCTGTCCTTGTGGACGGCTCAATCTCTGCATGTGCAAGCATCCGCAGCGACTACCATCAGGGCAATATATATAAGGATAATTTCTGTGATGTCTGGGAGAACCGTTTCACGCAATACCGTGACCGTTCATGGATGAAGACAGGCAAATGCGCTGGCTGCAGATATTTCCGCTATTGCCTGGGCAACGGGATGCACCTGCGCGATGAGGACGGAAACCTGATCATGTGCCATCTGGACAGGCTGTGATGCTTGACCTGTTCTACAGAAGCCGTACATGCCGCAGGTTCCATGATGAGGATACAGGGCTTTACCTTCAGGGGGACCTGTATATTGTTGATGAACTGATACGTGAGTATCAGTAGCCTGCCTTAATCACAGTAATAGGGGGCTGACTGGAACCGGTTTATCTGTGTGGATACATAATTACAGCATAGTTTCTTCAATCTTATAGGCAAACTTGACGTAGGCTCCCGGTTTTTGTCTACATTTGCCTTCAAAACAGGATTATATGGGAAAATACAGATTTTTGGAGACGGATGAGGTTGCCCGTCTCAAGGCGCAGATGTGTACTGCCGCCGATTGGTCGCAGATTGAGGTCGCGGAGGAGTTTTCGACTGAATATGTGCATTATGCGCGTTTTTCAGGATTTGTAAGGATAGGGTCTTTCTATAAGTCATTCGAACTTGCCGGAGGGATGACAAAACATTCCGGGATTTACCATGCTACTTTGCATAATGTGTCTATCGGTGATGACTGCTGCATTGAGAATGTGAAGAACTACATTGCAAACTACAGTATAGGCAATGACACCTTCATCGAGAATGTGGACATTATCCTTACTGACGGTGTCAGCACTTTCGGAAACGGTGTGGAGGTATCTGTGCTGAACGAGACCGGTGGCCGCGAGGTTATGGTTTATGACCGTCTCTCTGCGCAGCAGGCATATATAATGGCGTTATATCGCCATAGGCCTGAACTTATTGCGCGTATGAGGGCAATGATTGGGCAGTATGTGGATTCGGTGGCTTCTTCTGTCGGGCGCATCGGCTCGCATGTGATGATTGCAGATGCAGGATATATAAAGAATGTGAATATCGGAGACTATTGCAAGATAGAGGGTACGGCAAGGCTCAAGAATGGCAGCATAAACAGCAATGTACATGCTCCGGTTCATGTCGGGGTCGGTGTAATAGGCGATGACTTCATCATTTCAAGCGGCTCTTCCGTTGAGGACGGGGTGACTTTCTCGCGTTGCTTCATAGGGCAGGCATGCCGTCTCGGGCATACATATTCTGCAACAGATTCGCTGTTTTTCAGCAATTGCCAGGGGGAGAACGGGGAGGCCTGTGCCATCTTTGCAGGTCCATTCACGGTCACTCACCACAAGTCCACCCTGCTTATAGCCGGAATGTTTTCGTTCATGAATGCCGGTTCAGGCTCAAACCAGAGCAACCACATGTACAAGCTCGGGCCTATACATCAAGGCATTATGGAGCGTGGAGCCAAGACCTCATCTGATTCCTACCTGCTCTGGCCGGCAAAGATAGGGGCGTTCTCGCTTGTGATGGGAAGGCATGTGACACATCAGGACACTTCTGACCTGCCATTCTCGTATCTTATTGAGCAGCAGAGTACATCATATCTTATCCCAGGTGTGAACCTGAAGAGTGTAGGGACAATAAGGGATGCGAAGAAATGGCCGAAGAGGGATATGAGGACCGATCCGGATATCCTGGACTGCATCAACTATAATCTGCTGAGTCCGTTTACTATACAGAAGATGCTGAAAGGACGGCAGATTCTTCGTGACCTGAGGAGGGTGTCAGGGGAGACTTCCGATACGTATTCGTTCCAGAGTGCCAAGATAAAGAGCTCATCCCTGAAAAACGGAATCCGTTTCTATGAGATGGCTATCAGTAAATTCTTGGGCAATTCATTGATAAAGAGGCTTGAAGGACTTGAATTTGATTCCGATGAAGACATGCGGGGCAGACTACGTCCTGATTGCCATGCCGGTTCGGGCCAATGGGTGGATGTCTCGGGCATGATTGCCCCGAAGAGTGAGGTGGAGGCACTTCTGGATGACATCGAGAATGGTGTGGTTACGGATATGGAGCAAGTACATGGGCGTTTCTGCATGATGCATTCGATGTATTATGACTATGAGTGGACCTGGGCATACAGTCAGATAGCTGATTTTTATTCCATTGATATGGAGAGTATTACTGCTGCTGATGTCGTGCGTATCGTCGAGCAGTGGAAGGATGCTGTCTCTGGGCTTGACCGGATGGTCTATGAGGATGCCCGCAAGGAGTTTTCCCTGTCTTCCATGACAGGGTTCGGGGTGGATGGAGACAGGCATCAGCGCAGACAGGATTTTGAGGAAGTGCGTGGCGGCCAGTTCGATTCCAATCCTTTTGTTGTGGAGACCCTTGACCATATCAGGATCAAGATGGCCCTCGGGGATGAACTCATCGGCAGGCTGCAGCATCTGGTGTAATGGCGATTTCTGGATACAATGGCGGATTCCTGGACATATTGTTTGAAACGATGTTGAGATGGAGGTGGTTGTCCAATATACTTTTCCACCGGATTTTCTGCAGTCTTTGTGAGCCACGGCGGGGCAGGTTGGTAGTAATGATGACCAACCTGCCCCGCTGACCTGCATTATATGTGTTGAGAGGCCGGTGACTGTGCCAGGTTGGTAGGGGAACGCACCAACCTGCACTCATTTCCCAGGATCTGTGTTTTCATGGCATCGGGATATTTGCATATACTTTGCTGGATTAATTGAGAAGACTCAACTGCCGGATTTCTGCTGGTTAGTTCGCCTGTTGGTATCTGTTCATTGATGATCCGTGTGACTTGAATTTTCTCCAAAAGCTTGTGCCTGACTTTTTGTGGCTTTCTGGAGTTGGCCACGTTTGAAGCTGTTTTGGTAGCTAAGGGCCGATTTGTCTGGTTATCAGCCACGTTTTGGGGCTTATTTGTGGCTGAGTTGTTTGGATTTTTGTTTCCGGCCACGTTTGGGACTGTTTTTGTGGCTGAGGGAATGACTTGCCAATATCTGTGGAAGAATTGATTTGAAGCAACTCCGTTTCTTGGCTCAGGAAAACTGAAAGGTCCTGACGGGAGAAGCCAAATCGGGTAGAACAGAGAGTTCTTTAGCGGAGATGCCTATTGTTGTCATCCGGCTTTCAAAGGTTTCAAGAAAATAGTGAAAGGCAGTTCTCCAAAGGAGTTCGGTAGGAAAAATGTTGTGTTATATTAAAAATTCGGTAGGAAAAATGTAATTAAATGGTGAAAGTTCGGTCGGAAAAATGTAAATTTGCACTGTAACAGTAATTTGTCTCATTGCCATGTATAGAAATGTTATTGAAGAACTCAGATTATGGAAGGTCAAGAAGAACCGGAAGCCTCTTGTCCTTACTGGTGCCCGTCAGGTCGGTAAAACATATATATTGAAAGAGTTTGGTGAGCATGACTTCGAAAATATTGCATATATAAGTTGTGATGACAATGAATTGGTCAGGAACCTTTTTGCACAGGACTATGATATACAGAGGATTTTGTTGGCAATAGGCGCTATTACCGGTCAGAGTATTGAGGCCGGTAAGACTTTGATTGTGCTTGATGAAATTCAGGAAGCTCCGAGAGGGCTGTCCGTACTAAAATATTTTTACGAGAATGCTCCTCAGTACCATGTGGCAGTGGCAGGTTCGCTTCTTGGAATTTCAATGCATAAAGATGAGTCTTTTCCTGTGGGTAAAGTTGATGTCATACCTGTTTATCCTATGACATTTGATGAATTCCTGTTGGCTAAAGGCAAAAGACAGATGGTGGATTTGTTGCGTGCCAAGGACTGGAATACTGTGCGGTTGCTTAAAAGCGAATATATAAAGGCACTTCGTGAATATTATTTTGTAGGAGGAATGCCCGAGGCTGTAAAGGAATTTATTGAGACCAATGATGCCCTTAATGTCAGGTATGTCCAGAATACTATTCTTATGGCTTATCAGAAGGACATTTCAAAGCATGTGCCTGTGTATGAAGCCAACAGAATAAATATGGTCTGGCGTTCCATGCCTTCACAGCTTGTCAAGGAAAACAAGAAATTCATTTATGGGGTGGCAAGGCCTGGAGGACGGGCGAAAGATTTTGAGGTTGCCATACAATGGCTTTTGGATGCAGGGCTGGTCTATAAGGCCGAGAGGGTGCAGCAGCCAAAGATGCCTTTGAAATTCTATGCTGACATCTCGTCATTCAAATTATTTCTGCTTGATTGCGGCTTGTTTGGTGCCATGAGTGAAACCCCTCCTGAAAATTTATTGGTCGCAGACAATGGAATGGAGGAATCTAAAGGTGCATTTACAGAGAATTATGTAATGAGCCAGATAGTGGCTGCACATCATTCTTCGGTGTTTTACTATAGCAATGATGCCAAGCTTGAGATTGATTTCTTGATTCAGAATGGCAATGATGTTGTTCCAATAGAGTGCAAGGCAGAAGAAAATTTGCGGGCAAAGTCTCTCTCTGTCTTTGTGGCCTCTCATCCAGGAATGCATGGACTGCGATTTTCCATGTCTGACTACCGTGAACAGGACTGGATGACAAATGTTCCGCTATATGCTGTTTCTACATATTTTGAAAGGTGAAACGGCAATTTATCGGGAGAGTGGCGGAACGCATGAATTGAGAATAATGCGAAATATAAAGCGTTGATAGCCTTCTAAGGCTGCTTTTATGGCCGGGTGATGCTTTTGTTGCGCTATTGGCTGGAGAACCAGGAGTGATTGCAAAATGTAATTTGCAGTGGATTAACGTTTTATGTGAACAAGGGTGCTCAAATAGGTATACCCGTGTTTGCGTAAGTCGCACTCAGATAAATGGTTACATTTTGCGGCGGTTGAACGGTTCGGCTTTTGAACCCATATTTGTGCCTGAGGCATGGCACTTTCTTCTGTCAGCCCCGTTTTGATGGGTATTTGTGGCAAAGTCTTATGGCTCTCTGTATTTGAGCACGTTTGAGGCAATATTTTGGCTGGGGTTTAATGCCGGTATGGAGAGGCTGGACTTGAAACCGCTACAGTTGCCTGGCTGTACAAATACAATTAATTTTCCGGACATTGCATTTTGTTATGATTTTTTGTTTACCTTTACTTTTGAATTATGATAAGAAATGCTGATTAATGTGGTTAAGAGTATATTATAGTTTTGCTGCAATTTTTTTCTTGGGAGTAATATCAATTTCAGATCCTTATCTGTTGAAGGCAGAGGCCGTAGATGGCCTGATGTTTCATTCCTATGAACTTACGCCTTCCAAGAGGACTTCTTTACAGATTCCGGCAGCCGGAAAGAGTAAAATATCTTTTTCGGACTCTCTGTGCATTGATTTTTCCTTGAATGTAGACACGGATGTCAGCAAGTTCGGATACATATGCAGGATTATTCTGAATGACAGCCAATCTATAGATCTCGTTCAATATACTTCAAATGACGGTGTCCCTAATCTGTGTGCAACCGGTGACCATGTGAATCTGATTTATTTTCCTTTGGATGACAGTTGGCAGGATATAAGCATTCATATTGAAAGGAAGGCCGACAGCCTTGTAGCCCATGTAAATTCAGCTCTTGTAGCCTCGCTTCCTGTTGTTGATAGAAAAAGGAAGTCAAAGGCCACATTGTGTTTCGGACAGAACAATATCGGATATTTTGCGACTACCGATGTGGCTTCTATGACAATAAGGGATTTGGAGATAAGGACAGACAGGCGCAAATATGCTTCTTCCCTTCATGGGGCAAGGGATTTGGACTGTCTTGACAGACTTACGTATTCTGTTTATAATCCATTGTGGCGCAATGAACTGAATACCAGGTGGAATAAAATGTGGTCTGCTGTTGTACCGTCTAATTCATTTATCTGCTATGATGCAGAACGGGCATTGGCATATTTTATTTCATCAGGACAAGTGTGCCAATACGATGTCAAAAGGAAGGCTGCGTCATTGTGGACTACCGGCCATAATATCCGGACAGACTTGGTTACCAATGATTTTGTCATTCTCAAGGATGGCTCTCTCGCATATCTGGACAGAGATTTACCTCGGATTATACGTTTTGATTACGGTATGAAAGACTGGGTGCAGGATAATGACAGGAAAGGCCATTCCATATATTTGCATACAAATATTGTCCATGATAGCTCAGCAGACAGATATTTCAGCTTGTTTGGATATGGCTATCACCGCTATTCCAATGAACTTCAGATCTGGAATCCCGCTACCGGAGAGGTGATAAAGAAAAACCTGGATCTTATTCCGCCAAGATATTTGGCTGCCGCCGGACAAAAAGACAATAAGATATATGTATTTGGAGGCAAGGGTAACAATTCCGGTGCCCAGGAATTGGGCTCCCGTCTTTTCGGTGATTTGTTTGCTGTAGACAAGGCTTCTCTGGAAACAGTAAAAGTATGGGCAGAAAAGCCGGACTATGCCTTTGTGGCGGCTTCGGACCTTGTCTTTGAGCAGGATTCGGATTCTTTCCTTGCTTTGCTCTATAATCCGAATGAATACAATACGCATCTCCAGCTCTATAGATTTAATTTGTCCGACGGTACTTCAGTTGCCCTGTGTGAGCCGATTCCATATAACTTTCTGGATATCCAGTCAGAGGCCAGGTTAGTATACTGTGCCCAGAACGGGTCCTATTTGGCCTTGGTCTCACATAAAAACGATGAAGGACAGTTTGAGGTGGCTGTCTATAGTATTGTAAGCCCGATAGTCTCCGCAGAAAATAGTCCGGCAGAGTATATTTCTGTCCTGTATGCCATAGTGGCAGCAATGTTCTTGCTTGGCATTGCCGCCATTGGTGCAGTATATGGATTGAAACGCATGCGGATGCGCCGTGAATCCGGTGAAAATACGGATGCGGCAGTTCCGGACCCTCCACATTCCGCTCCGGAACTCTCAGGTCAGGAAGTTCCCGGCCGGGATTTCTCTGCAGCCGTCCATACCGAACCGTTGTCAGAGCCTCCTGCTCCAGGTATATATTTTTTGGGAGGCTTCAAGGTTGTCTCTGTTGCCGGTGAAGACATTACATCATCCTTCTCGCCTTTGATGCGGCAGCTTTTGTGTCTGCTTGTACTGAATTCAGTAAAGCCGGAAGGCATATCCAGCAATCAGCTTAAGGAGATCCTGTGGTTCGATAAATCTGACAACAGCTATAATAACAACCGTGGTGTCACATTGACCAAGATACGTGCACAATTGGCACCTTTTGCAGATGCTTTCCAGATTATATCCAAGAACGGTTATTGGAAAGTGGAGGACAATTCGGGAATATCGGATTATCTGCGGGTAAATTCTCTGCTTTCTTCCGGTGTCTGTCATTCCGGGCATCTTTTGCAGATTGCCGCCTTGGGCCAGCTTCTTCCTGATATGCGCCATGAGTGGCTGGATGCATATAAAGCCAAATATGAGAATAGAATGCTTGAAAATCTGAGAGCGCTGTGCAAAGAAATAGATGATGATGCTTCTGCACTTTTTTCCGTTTCCCTGGCTGATGCCATCCTTGTCTTTGATGCACTTGATGAGGATGCTGTAAAGTTGAAGTGCCAGGCATTGGTCTTCCTCAACAGAATCGGCAGTGCCAAAAAAGTCTTTGATGCTTTTGCTGATAACTATTGCCGGATGATGGGAGAAAAATTTGATGAGAATTTCAGCGATTTCATTAAAAATCGCCAGCATTAACACTCCCATTAATATCCCCGGTAATGCAGCTGCGTTAAATTTGTGGTGTAAATTAAATCATTAACCGCAATTATTAACGCTTTTATGAAAAAATCAAGAGCTGAATTCTGGACACATCTGACAGTCCTGATGATATTTGCCTGTGCAGGTATCTTCTCCTCACGGATGTTGAGTGCCCAGACCAAAACAGGTGCTGCACAGGTCGTGAAAGGCACTGTCTCTGCCGGAGAGCCTATGCCTGGCCCTCTTGCCGGTGCAACTGTAACTAATGCCAAGACTGGCAAGGGTACAGTTACGGACAATGAAGGCAAATATGAAATTGAGGTGACCGGTCCCCAGGATATCCTTCAATTCAAATTCCTCGGATTTAAGGATGTCGACAGAATTGTCGGTTTGGGAGGCATAATTGATGTCGAGATGGAGGATGCCTACAGTAATCTGGATGAAATTGTTGTAGTGGGTTACGGTACTTCCCGTAAAAGGGACATCACAGGATCAATAGTATCTGTGCATAAGGATGAAATTGAGCAGAAGATGCCGACAAACATCTTTGATGCACTCCAGGGGACGGCAGCAGGTGTACAGATTACTTCCGGTTCAGGACAGCCTGGTGAAGGGGCTTCAGTCGTGATCCGCGGCACATCTACAATGAATGACGATGGCATAGGACCTCTGTGGGTTGTTGACGGTGTGCCATGCAATGATATTGACCAAATCAATCCTTATGACATTGAATCTATTGAGGTCCTTAAAGATGCTGCATCTGCTGCTATTTACGGAGCACGCTCCGCCAATGGTGTGATCATCGTAACCACCAAGAAAGGAGATGAAGACAATCCTGTGCTGGAAGTCCGTTATCAGCATTCGTTTACGAGTCTGACTCATAAGCTGCCTCAGATCAATGCCGGACAATATCGCCAGATGCAGAGACAGTATATGGAGTATGCCGAGAATGAAGGGGCCGGCTATGTCTCCCAGGCAGTGATAAATATTCTTCATTCCCAGATTGACGATCCATACAATATCTTGCTTAACAGTGACAATGATTATCAGGATATTGCATATCGCATTGCCAACAAGGACCAGGTTGACATAAGTTTCGGAGGCGGTAGCCGGAAACTTAAATATATGCTCATGGGAGGTTATCTGGGTGAACAGGGAATCATAGACAATACTTCATTCAACCGTGTGTCGCTGCGTGTCAACGCTGATTACAAAGCTTCTGAATTATTGTCTGTCGGAACCCGTGTGAATCTTAGCTATGCCAAGAAAAACGGTGTTGACGAAGCTGGATATCTGAATACCGTACTTTCCCGTAAACCTACACTGTCCATGTATTATCCGGACGGCAGCATCATAGGAACCCTATGGGGAAACAGTCCTCTCGCAGCAGGGCTGCAGACTAATTTCCGTGAATATTTCAGAGGATCGGTCTTCCAATATGTCAATCTGAATTTCAGCAGGAATTTCAAATGGACCACTAACCTCAATGCCAACTTCGGGCTCGTGAGATATCATTTTATGCGTCCTACCATTCTCAGTGACCAATATCTTACGAACAGTGGCCAGCAGCAGAGCCAGCTGACATATGACTGGATGAATGAAAACTATCTCAATTATACCGGTTCAATCAATGATGTACATAATTTCGAGGCCATGCTGGGCTTCTCTCTCCAGAGCTGGAAGTCGGAATTTGATTATTTTAAAGGAAAAGATTCTGCGACTGATGCAATATATACAATGAATGCATTTGCGGCCAACTTTGATCTTACCGCTACCGGAGGAACTGCCTCTTCCCACAGGATGGCATCTGCATTTGCCCGATTCTCATATAATTACAGGTCCCGCTACATCTTTTCTGCCAATATACGTGCGGATGGCTCTTCGCGTTTTGCCAAGAATAAAAAGGTTGGTTTTTTCCCGTCGGCGTCAGCCGCATGGCGTATGTCTGATGAGTCCTGGATGAATTGGATGAAAAAACTTGCAATAAGTGATGCAAAGCTCAGGATCAGCTACGGTGTCACGGGCAATGAGGCAATCGGGGACTATGATTCTCAGCTTACTTACAAAGTCGGAGGTATCTATGACAACGTGGCCGGAGTAGTGCCTTCGAGGATTGCTGTCAATGACCTGGGCTGGGAACAGACTGCACAGCTGAATATCGGACTTGACCTTTCCTTCAAGAGGGGACGGTATCAGGTGACAGTTGATTACTTTGACAAGCAGACGGATAATCTGCTGGCTAATTTTGAAATTCCAAAGGAGTGGGGCTTCAATACAATAAGGAAAAATATCGGCTCCATATCCAACCGTGGTGTCGAGGCATCAGTCAAGGCAACTTTCGTTGACAAGCAAAATTTCTACTTCCATGTTGATGCCAACATAACACACAACCGGAACCGCGTCAATAGACTGGCAGGCGGCGTGCCTTATATCTACAGCAACAACTGGTATATCTCAGAAGGCCGTCCTTTGGGTGATTTCTATGGATACTTGAATTCCGGTGTCTTTGCTTACAATGAGTCCAATGCATTTACTCCTGATTGGGAGCAGCTGAGTCCGGTATTCGGCGATGACGGTAATTTTGTTCACTATACTCTTGACGGACATGTATATGACGGTGAAGTCAGGCAGAAGACCCTTCCGAACGGCACTCCTTTCCGGGGAGGTGATATAAATTGGACAGAAATGAATCCAAAGTACCGCGACGGTGTCATTGATGATAAGGACAGGGGAATCTTGGGCAATGCCCAGCCGTTTCTTACAGGAGGCCTGGCAGTGACAATACGGGTCAGGCAATGGATTCTTTCTGCCTCATCATATTTCTCGTTTGGCGGCAAGATCTATAACTATGCACGTTACCTGCAGGACAAGAACTCAATGGCTGCCTGGTCTACGATTCCTTCATATGGCTGGTGTGACAATTTCTGGGTGCGTCCCGGTGACGATGTTGAATATCCCCGTCCTTATAGCGACAGCTTCCAGAATGACAGAAGTGTCAATTCAAAATATATTGAAGACGGCTCTTATTTCAAGATAAGGAATATCAGGCTTACCTACAGGTTCCGCCAGACTGTGCTCAAGAAGATCCACATGAAAGGATTGGGCATCTATGCCTATGTGCAGAATCCGTTTACCTTTACAGCTTACAGTGGCTATGACCCGGAATTCTCATCTTACAGTGCCCTGCAGATAGGAATGGATACCAACCGTTTTCCGCGCAGCCGTGAATTTGGCCTGGGCCTGACTCTTAATTTTTAGTGAATATTCTAAAAGACAGCTACAAATGAAGAAATTTATATTATCATTCTCCTGTGCCTTTTCAATGGCAATGTCGTTTACGTCATGCGGATGGCTGGATGTGGATCCGGTCAGTGAGATCCCGGGACATCTGATGTGGCAGAATCAGCGTGATGTGAATGCCGGAATTGCGGAAATTTATTCTTCCTTCCGTACTGCAATGAGGACAAATTGGTTCTGCTGGGGCGAAATGCGTTCTGACAACTTCAAGATGTTCAATGAATTGCCAGGTGAATACTCTAACTTGATCCTTAACCAGATGACGACAGATCTGCCGTCTACAGACTGGACATTGCTCTATAAGGTAATCAGCAACTGTAACTTTGCCATCAAATACATACCCGGTGCGGATATTACGGATGTGGCCCTGAAGAATGATTACCTGGCCCAGGCCTATGCTATGCGTGCCCTGTGCTATTTCTACGCAGTGAGAGTGTGGGGTGATGTACCTGTATATCTTGAGCCTGTGGAAACACTTGACAATGCAGAGTATAAAGGACGCTCGCCTATGCGCAAGGTTTTGGAAGAAGTCATTCTGGAAGATCTCCGTACAGCTGAAGAGCTTGTCAACCCGGCCCAGAAAGAGCGTAAGAGGCTGAGCCGCCAGGCTATATATGCCATCATGGCTGATGTCCAGATGTGGCTTGAGGACTGGGACGGAGCTGATTTGACTATTGAAAAATTCAAGGCATCAAATACATTGACCAAATTTGAAGAGGATATTGCTGTCCTCAAGAATACTTTTGTCAATCATCTTGACAACAAGGCTTCTGACAATACTCCGGATACGGATGAGTACGGAGGCGCAAATGAACTTGTTTTTGTCATACACCAGAATATAGCAGAGGCTGGCCTGAATAATTATAGCCTGATATGGAGCGTACTGGGCTGTGGTCCGGGACAGGGCTCAACTGTAGTGCTGTCGGACAAGCTGCAGGCAATATATGAAGACCTCAGGGACGGGATTCCTGCCGACAGGCGTTTTGAGAATTACCTATGCATCTCCGGTGGCAACAGAAATACTTATCAGGTACATAAGTTCATTGCCAACAACAGCAGCATCAAATATACCGAGTACCTCAACTGCCAGATGGCATATCCGGTGTACAGATATACCGATGTCGTATTTATGGAAGCTGAGGTCAAGGCCCGTCTTGACAAATGGCAGGATGCCCTTAATGTCATTTCTCCCGTCCTTGCACGTGCCGGTGTGCAGTCAAGGATTCCTTCTGTAGGGCAGTTTGTCAACCGTGACCAGCTGATTGACTGGATTCTTGAGCAGAAGCAGATTGAGCAGGTCGGGGAGGGAAAAAGATGGTTTGATATCGTGCGCTGCGGGAAAGTGGTAGAAATCATGTCCGGAATAAATCCGGGCTATACTGACGAGTGCCTGGGACTGTTCCCGATTCATCAGTCTTTGATCAATATCAACGATAAACTCACACAGAATAATCTATATTAATTTTACAATGAAAACTCTTTTCAGAATCATATATGTGTCCTGCATGGTATCTGTGCTTGTCGCTTGTGACGGCTTCGGGCTGCAGAAGAATTACAAGTACAGAAGCAAACCTCTGGACCCTCACGTCGGCATGAATGCCTTGGAGTATATCCAATCCCGTGAAGATCTGTCGCAGATGGCCAAGGCTATTGCGTATTGCTCTATGGAGGAACTTTATACACAGGAGCAGGACTATTTCACATACCTGTGCATCAATAACGAAGGTATGGATAACTTTGTGAAATCCAAGGGATTTGAGGTTGGTGCTGACATTACTGAAGTGGAAGTTGATGCTGTCTCCAAAATGCTTCAGTATCACATTGTCGTTGGTGAGTATCATGCTTATGGAATGAAACTTCCAGTTGAACCGGTATATGTCAAGAATCATCTTGAGGGAGAGTGGGGACTTATGACAATCAAGGTGAACAAGTCATCACAGAACTCTATCGGCCATCCGATTTCAAACGGAAATATCGTCATTAACGAAGCCGGCAGCAATTTCAGCAGCAAACGCATCAGTTCCGTTGCTTCCAACATAATGCCTGTGAACGGTGCGATTCATATCTTCAATGATTTTGCAAGGTTCAGCAAGGGCGTCAATTACACACCGGCCTATTAGGGCTGGCACAGCAAGATTACTATACCGCATATAAACAATATTGAACATATTATGGTACATAACATATATAAGGCACTTCTGATTTTAGTGGCGATGGCTTTGGGAGCATCATGCACAAGGCAGACAATGGACTGGTCGGCAATGGCAGAGCCGGAATTCAATCTGATTCTTGACCAATTGTCACCTGACATGAATACCTCAGACAATATTCCCGTGATTTGTGTTGTCCGTTCTGAAGCAGGTCTCAAGCAGGTATGCATGTATATCGGCAGAGGAAGCGCGGAAAATCCGGAAGAGACTCTTTACAAGAAGATTACTGATTTCCATGATCCTTATCAGTTCTCTCTGAAGGAATCTCCCAAATGGTCTGAGGATATGCTTGAGATCCGTATTGAAGCAACTGACAGAGGGGACAGGACTAAAGAGGCTGTGCTTCCTGTGTCAGTCATTCCATACAAGCCTGCACCGGAAATAGCATTTGAACTGGACAAGATAGAAGTTGACGAAACGACCGGTTCGATGCTGAGCCCGGTCACTAAATTTACCGTTACTTCACAGACGACAGTCACTGACATCAAAATCAATCTGTTCCAGCGGGATGGCATCAAGTCAATCGGACTCACGCCGGCATTCACTCCACGCAACGAATATTCATTTGAGCAGCAGATTGATTATGTAGATGGGGATACAGCCCTGCAGGTAGCTGCGACTGATGAATATGGAAAAGTCAAGATTGAGACTTTGCCCATCATCTATACTGCAGTCCCGGCTCCGGTGATTGTGCCTTCAGGAGAGACCGTTGCAGAGCCTGTCATTTCAAGCAGTGGCCCTGGAGGCACATTTACATTCCATTTCACTTCTGAGGGAGGTGCTGCAGCAGCCAAGACCCTTAAACTGGCAAAAGGCGAATGGAGGGAAATACAGGAACTTTTTGTCACTTACGACAATGTCAGGGAAGGAGATTATAATGTCACAATCCCTGCTTATGGGACAGATATGAATGCATTGAAATTCCAGGTCATTGACCGTCTGGGGCGAATCGGTGAACTGGAGATAGCCACTGTCATTGACATGCGTGCCGTCTTTGATTGCCGTGTAGGGGCACAATGCTATGCAAAACATGGCAGCGAGGAGTATCCTGATGCTTTCCCGTTCTTCTCCATAAGGGATCTTAAGTGTGTGAATCTGTATCAGGCCTGGGAGGAAAAGCGCAATGTGGACCTTGTGTTCTATTATTTTAACAATGGACAGCCAGGAGGGACAGTCCGTCTGTATGAGGCACTGATTAACCGCCCTGATGCAGAATGGCCTGAAAGCCAGGATGCTGAACTTGGCATTCCTCTGTACAGCAAATGGCCTGAAAGAAATCAGACCGTACGCAGGAAATTTGACCCTGGCCGTTTCTCGTTTGACTTCAATACGGTCACCGTAGACGATTTGCTGGGTACTGCCGTACAGAACAGGCTCAGCGAGGGGCAGACTAATGCTGATTTCTGTGATTATGCCAATGGTGAGGCTTTCTTCTTCAGGACAGGACCGATGTCGGCATGCCCCAATACGACAGGTATGGTGAAAATAGAAAAACTTGACAAGAATACCACTTCTGCCAATTATGGCAAGGGATATTATATAATTTCCGTTAAAGTCGCCAATCCTGTAGAATAGCATGAAAAAATTATTTGTCGCCTTATTGTCTTTTGCAGTATCTTTCTATGCTTTTGCTGAGGATGATACTTACGATCTGGTGGTATATGGAGGAAATTCTTCCGGTGTTGTCGCTGCCTATACGGCTGCACGATGCGGGCTTGATGTAGTCCTGGTTGAAGCTACAGGCCATATAGGCGGACTTACTGCAAGCGGTATAGGCCATATTGACATAGGCTGGCCGCAGACTGTAGGCGGATATGCCGGAGAATTTCTTCACCGTGCAGCCAGGCATTATGGCAGAAATGGGATTGCCATTGATGTGGAGTGTTCAGTCGCAGAAAAGATATTCCTGGAAATGCTCTCTGAAGCCGATGTTGAAGTTTTGTACAATGCCCGTCTGGCCCAGGCAGATGCTGTGGTAAAAGATGACGGGAAGATTACTTCTGTAACTTTGGAAGATGGACGTGTCCTGTCTGCCAAGATGTTTGTAGATGCCTCTTATGAAGGTGACCTGATGGCTCAGGCCGGTGTTTTGTATGTGGTCGGCCGTGAACCTGCCGATCTTTATGGAGAGACATCGGCAGGAGTTCAGCGATACCGGACTCTCAGGGCACTGACCCCCGGACAGATTGATACGGTACGGATGCTGCGCAGACGCTTCCCGCTGGATGTAATCCCTTCCGGGAAATATGAGGAAGGGACTGCGGACGGAAAGACCCAGGCCTATGTCTACCGACTTTGCGTTACAGACAATCCTGACAATATGGTCCCTTTCTGCAAGCCGGCCAATTATGATGCCAACAGGTATTTTAATGTGCTTTACAGGATAAGACGCCGCAATGCAACGACCCTCAGGCAGGTGCTTACCCTCTACCCTCTGCCTGGCGGCAAATATGACCTTAATCATATGGACCTTATAAATGCGTCATGGAACTATCCTGAAGGAAGCTACAGCACGCGTGCCATGATTGAACAGTATCATAAGGACTATCAGCAGGGCTATCTGTATTTTCTTGCAAATGACCCCCGTGTTCCCGAAGTCTTGAGGAAGGATGTACAACGCTACGGCCTGGCAAAAGATGAGTTTGCCGATAACGGCAACTGGCCTTACCAGATTTATATACGTGAGGCACGCCGTATGGTCGGGCAGTATGTGATGACTCAGTATGATGCCTGGGATTATTGGCAAAAGGAAGATGCTGTGGCTGTCGGCTCATATTTTCTGGACTGCCACATGGTTTCCTCCATTCTGACTCCTGAGGGCAGGATAGAGGAAGAAGGTCTTTTTGAGAATACTCCGTACAGGCCGTATCAGATTCCGTACAGGAGCATTACTCCTAAAAAGGAACAGTGTACAAACCTTCTTGTGACCTCCTGCATCTCTGCATCCCACGTGATTTTTGCCTCACTCCGCATGGAGCCTGTGTATATGATGCTCGGCCAGGCGGCAGCATCTGCCGCTGCGTTGGCGATTGACGGTGATGCCGCAGTCCAGGATGTCAATATCGGGCAGCTTCAGACTCTCCTGAAGAGGCATGGCCAGATTATACAATATGCCCCTCCTGCGAATATGTTCCTGCGGCAGACAGACTATGACGGCATTGTGCTGGATGATACAAATGCTGAAATCCAAGGCTATTGGGGTCATTCGACGGCTCAGGGCCCTTTTATGAAATATGACTATATCTTTGCCGAAGGCAACAAGAACGGCACTGCTTCAGTCACGTACAATCCGTTTATAGAGACAAAAGGCAAATATGAGGTTTTTATCATGTATGCACCGGGAACCAACAGAAGCAGGAACGTTCCGGTGAAAGTAATTGACCGCAAAGGAGCCCATACTGTGTATGTGGACCAGACAGTATCGCCGGAAGATGGTCTCTGGCACAGTCTGGGCGTATTTGAGTTTGACCCGGAAAAAGAGCATAAGGTCATTGTCAGCAACCGTACGGAACATGGCATTGTTGTGGCTGACGGTGTCAGAGTGAAAAAGGCAGTCGCTGCGGAGAAGAAGCCGGACTTTATAAATTACCCTATGCCTGAAGGCGAGAAGCCAAGCCTTCTCTTCAGCCTTGAGGCAAAGGGGGAAAATGTGGGGGTGTATGAGACAAAGGTATCTCCGTCAGACAGGCAGGCACGCCTGAAGGGCATGGACGACAAGAAGAATTCCCACGAGTTTTTCGAAATGGCTGCCTTTGCCTATTTTGACATATCTGCACCTGTGGAGGTCAAGGTCTCTGCCCTCGGCAGGAAGATAGAATCTGTGAAGGTGCTTCCTTCTTCTGCAGGTGTAAAGGCGAAGATTACCGGAGGAAAAGCTGTGCTGACTGTCACGCCGGGACAGAAGCTTACTGTGGAAATCAACGGAGATGAGTACCGCTCCCTGCATATTTTTGCAAATGAAATTGAGGAAAATGTGCCGGACAAAAATTCGGGAGATGTAATTTATTTCGGCCCGGGCATCCACAAGGTGGGCAGGGTCGTGGTGCGTGACAACCAGACTCTGTATGTCGCAGGAGGTGCAGTCCTTATGTGTGACACATCCGATAAGCCTGAAGGCCCGTATCATCCGAGCATCACGGTCGCAGGCAATAATGCAAAGGTGCGCGGCTGCGGTATAATCGACGGCTCGCTTTGCCCGAACCTCTCACGCAATCTGCTTTATGTCAATGGCACAGACATATCAGTGGAGGGGGTTGTCCTTCGCGACGCCTCTGTATGGACTGTCCCGGTACAGCGCAGCGAGAATGTGCATATAGACGGCATCAAGATATTGGGGTACAGGGCCAACTCAGACGGAATAGATATCTGCAACAGCAAAAATGTGCTTGTTGAGAATTGTTTCATACGTACTCTTGACGATCTGATAGTTGTGAAGACTCTGCGCAACGGCGGCGAGTGCAAAGATGTCGTGGTACGGAAGAATGTGCTGTGGAATGAAGTGGCTCACGGATTGAGCATAGGTGCGGAGATCAATCATGACATCAGCAATGTGGTATTCAGTGATTGTGACATTATTCATGACAAGGGACGCGAATGGAGTTTGCGGATATACCATTGTGACGGGGCTGTTGTCAGCAATGTGCTTTTCAAGGACATAAGGATAGAGGAAAGCCGGAACTTCATATCATTGTGGATCAATAAAGCCGTATGGAGCTCAGGAGAGCGGCGCGGCCATATCAAAGGTGTCAGATTCAGTGACATCAAGGCTTCCGGCGTCATGAATCCGGCAATAGACATTCAGGGCTATGATGCAGAACACATTGTTGAGGATGTGCGCTTTGATAATGTTGTTGCTGACGGAAAGAATGCCCTGGACAATATCAGGACCAATGAATATGTAAAGAAAATCAATTAAGAATATGATAAAGAAATTGCTTGTCTCTGTTTCTCTGTGTGTTGCTGCGGCTGCAGCTTCTGCCAGAGAATATACCGTGGCTTCGCCTGACGGAAAGCTGATGCTTACTGTAGATGTGGCACAGCAGATGACTTACTCAGTCAGGATGGATGGCCGGATGATGATATATCCTTCAGTGATATCCATGGATACTGACCATGGCGTATTCGGACCCGGTGCCAGGGTCCGCCGCAGCCGTGTCCGTCATATTGATGAAACTTTTGCCTCACCGTTGTATAAGCGTTCACATGAACATGACTGCTGCAATGAACTGGTGCTTGAATGCGGCAATTATGATGTGGTGTTCCGGGCATATGACGACGGAGCTGCCTACCGCTTTGTCTCGTGCATCAGCGAACCTCTTATAGTGAATTCAGAAACTGCAGATTTTGATTTTGGGTCAGATCTTGATGCTTATATTCCATATGTCCGCAAGACCGGTGATTTCAATGCCCAGTTCTTTAACACTTTTGAGAATACATATTGTCATGAAAACCTTTCTGACTGGCAGGACGGACGTCTGGCTTTTCTCCCTTTAATGGTCCGTGCAGCCGGAGGATACAACATTTGCATTGCAGAATCAGACCTGTGCAGCTATCCGGGCATGTATCTCTTCAATGAGAATGCCGGCACTTGCCTGAGTGGAGTGTTTGCTCCATATCCTAAGGTGGAACGCCAAGGCAGCCACAATCCTGACATTACTGTCGGGGGGCACAATAAAGTTGTTGTTGAAAGGGAACCGTATATTGCCTCCTGTGGTCCAAAGGCAGAATTCCCATGGAGAGTTATAGCCGTTTCGCGTGATGACCTGCAAATGCTGTCCAATGATCTGGTCTACAAGCTGGCTTCTCCGTCCCGGATTGAGGATCCGTCCTGGATTAAGCCAGGCTATGTCGCCTGGGAATGGTGGAATGACAGGAATGTCATAGGCGTGGATTTCGAGGCAGGAGTCAATAATGAGACCTATAAATACTATATCGACTTTGCCGCAGACAATGGAATCCCTTATGTCGTGCTGGATGACGGATGGTATGACGCAATGGCGGGGAGCGCATTTGCTGTGGTTCCTGAGATAGACCTTGTGGAACTTGTCAGTTATGCCGAAGCAAAAAATGTCGGCCTTATGCTTTGGATAGGATATTATGTCTTTGAAAAGGAAATGGAAAAGATCATGGCTCATTATGCCGCAATGGGAATCAAAGGATTCAAGCTGGATGCCATCGGACGTGATGACCAGAAAATAAACGAGTTCTATTATGCTGCGGCTCAGCTGGCAGCGCGCTGCAAGGTCGTGCTTGACTTCCATGGCGGTGCCAAGCCTGCCGGTCTCAACAGGACTTACCCCAATGTTCTGAATTTTGAGGGAGTCCACGGCCTGGAGCAGCTCAAGAACAAGAATTATGAATGTGATCTTGTGGACTATGATTTGACCTTTCCTTTCATCCGCGGGATTTCAGGCCCGGTGGATTATACTCAAGGTGCAATGAAAAACGGTACCAGGGCCAGCTACAGAAGCATCTGGTCTGAACCTATGAGCCAGGGTACACGTTGCCGGCAGCTGGCTGAGTATATTGTGTTTGACTCTCCTCTGAATATGCTGTGTGACAGTCCGTGCAATTATATGAAAGAGCAGGAATGCACAGATTTCATAACTTCAATTCCTACAGTGTGGTCTGGGACGCTGCCTCTTGAAGGCAGGATAGGGGAATATATCATTGTTGCCCGCCAGGATGACAAAGGCAACTGGTATGTCGGCTCCCTTGCGGACTGGAACGGCAGGGACTGCACCCTGGACCTAAAGTTTTTGGGACAGGGAGAATATCATGCAGTCATATTCTGTGACGGTATGAATGCTTCGCGCAATGCCAATGACTATAAGTGTATTGAAAAAGATGTCATGCCTTCTTCCAGTTTGCATTTGCACATGGCTCCGGGCGGCGGCTTTGCTGTGAAATTCATAAAAAAATAAGAGATGCTACAACTTAGAATCATTATGGCGGCATTGGCCCTGGCCTTGTTCTCTTTCCCTGTCTATCCGCAGCGGACAATCAACAGATATGGGCTTGAACTGGAGCGCAGAGGGGAGGGCTATGCCCTTAAGGATGAAGGCAAGATACGGAAATATGGGCTGTTTGATCCGGATTCGGTTCCTGCGGATATGTTTGTGCCGTATGAACGTTGCCGTCTTTATATCCAGGACAAGGACTTTCAGCAGTGTGAGACACGGGTGGCGGTTTTCAAAAAATATCCGGGGTATGAACTGAAAATTGCTGTTGACCTGCCCAAGGCCAAGACGGACGGGAAACTTCCGTTTATTGTCTGGATACATGGCGGAGGATGGCATACGGGGGACTTTGGAGGGCACAGCCTTCACTCCCGTTACCTTGCAGGCAATGGCATAGCAGGTGTGAGGATTTCATATTCATTGCTTACCCAGGGTGCCAGGTTTGAAGATACATGGCAGGATATTCAGGATGCTGTGGCCTATATCAGGGAGCATGCCATGGAATATGGCCTGGATCCTGACAGGTTCGGATTTGCCGGCCATTCTGCAGGGGGACATCTGGCTTCTTATGCGGCAATGAGGATTCCCGGAGCCAAAATGCTGGCAAGTTTCAACGGAATATATGATTTGGTGAATACTGTTGACGGTTTTGTGCCTTCGGTACGTCATGAAGACTATTTCGGCCTTTCCTCGGCAGAAAGCTGCAGACAGGCATCTCCTGTAACTTTTGTGCATCAGGATGCGCCTTATTGTCTGCTTACATATTGCTCAGGAGACGTGCTTGTCGACAAGGGACAGGCCGAAACCTTTGTCAAAGCCCTCAAAGAGAACAATGTGGAATATGACTTCCTGTTCAAGGAATATTATTCGCACATGGGTTTTATTGATACGGATCTGCTTGAGCCTACCTTGATGCGAATGTTGATTGAAGCAAAAAAACGACTGTAATCATGATACGTATTTTATTTTCATTGCTGGCCCTTGTGGTCTCTCTGGACTTTTGTCCGGCGTATGAATATGATTTGGTGGTGGTCGGCGGTACACCGGGAGGCATTACGGCAGCAATTGCTGCGGCCCGCCAGGGCAGGAGTGTCCTGATTCTGGAACGTACCGCCCATATCGGAGGCTTGCCTGCCAATGGACTGGGGGCAACTGATATCACAACGCGCGGTGCCACTACCGGACTCTTTATTGATTTTGTGGAACGCAACAGGACTCATTACCTTGAAACATACGGGCCGGATTCGCAGCAGCTCCGGGATTGCAGCGGCGGTTATCATTTTGAGCCTTCTGTCGCGGAACAGACGTTTCTGTCTATGATAGCAGAATATTCTGGAAAGATCAAGGTAATGTATGGCAGGCAGTTCGATTCCGATCCTGCCAATGTGGAAATGAATGGGCATGAGGTCCGCTCCATCCTTGTTACAGACAGGGCTACCGGAAAGGCTGAGAGATATGCTGCAAAGATTTTTATTGATGCCACTTATGAAGGTGACCTGGCTGCAGCGGCCAATATCCCTTACCGTCTGGGACGTGAATCCAGGGTCGAATTCGGAGAACCCTGTGCCGGCAGAATCTACCGTCATTGGGGCGTGCAGTTCAACAAAGGCATAAAGGCAGTCCATAACGGCTATGATGGATATGAGTCCGACGGCACTACATATCAGGGTGACAATGCAGTCCAGGCATATAATTACAGGCTGTGCCTGACAGATGACAAGACTGCTATGGTTCCGGTCAAAAAACCACACAGCTATGACAGGGAGGAATTTGCATCAATAGTTGAAGATGTGCTGACGGGCCGCAATACGGGTGTGGAAATGCTGAATGTAACTCCTGAAGACATGGAGGATAACCGCAGGCATATTCTGGCAGGAGGAATAACCGGGATTCCCGGTGATCCATGGGGTATCTCAAAGGTTACAAATATAGTGGTTCTTCCGAATTCCAAGACTGATGCCAACAATCAGCATATGGCTTTTGTCTCGACGGACCTTCCTGAAGAAAACTGGCCATGGCCTACATCTTCATGGGAATGGCGTGACCGTTTTGCCCAAAGGCTTAAGGACTACACTCTTGGCCTTTTGTGGTTTGTGCAGAATGACAAGGCTCTACCGGAGCATTTCCGCAGGGAGTGCAGGAGATGGGGACTGTCCTCTGGCGAGTATATGGATAATGACAACTTCCCGCGTCAGGTATATGTGAGGGAAGGCCGCCGCATGGCAGGTACATATGTGTTTACTGCCAATGATGCCATCCCTGTCGGGGCAGGACAGCGCCCGCCTGTGCACAAGGCAAGTATTACTGCTTCACATTATGCCATGGATTCGCATGCTGTTAGGAAACGTGAGGAGGGCAAGGCACACCTGGACGGTTTCTTTGGATATGAGAGCAAGCCATATACTGTCCCCTTGGGCGTGATGGTACCTGAGCATGTGACCAACCTGCTCTTTCCTGTGCCGGTGTCAGGCACACATATCGGTTTTTCGACAATGCGCATGGAGCCTTGCTGGATGGCATTGGGGGAAGCGGCCGGAACAGCTGCAGTCCAGGCTATCGATTGCGGACTTCCTGTGCAGTGCTTGAATGTTGATGCCCTCCAGAAAGAACTGGTCAGGCATAAGGCTACCCTGATTTATTTCTATGATATAGATACTTCATCGGAATCTTTTGAGATGGTGCAGCTTATGGGGGTCAAGGGGTATCTTCCGGGCTGGGAAGCAGATTTGGATGGTGAGATTTCCAAAGAGACCAGGGCTGACTGGAAAAAACTTTCAGGCGTTGAAATTCCGTCGGAAATCATCTATAGGGGTGAAGCGTTGAAATTCATTTATTCAAAGATAAAGTGATGAAATGTAAAAAAATATATGTCGCGCTTGCTTTTGCGCTTTCTTTGTCTGCCTCCTGCAGGGAGGATGTATGCAGATATGCCAATCCATTGATCGGTACTGCTGACAACGGACATACATTCCCTGGGGCCTGCGTGCCTTTCGGATTTGTCCAGCCGAGTCCGGATTCCGGCAATTGCAGATGGGAATACTGCTCCGGTTTCAATATAGCGGACACTGCTCTGATAGGTTTCTCGCAGACACACCTTAACGGAACAGGATGCTCCGACCTCGGAGATGTGCTTATTCTGCCTTTCAGTACAGATGCCCCTCTCCGGCATACTCCTTATGTCAAGGAATCATTGTCTGCTGTCCCGGGCTATTGTTCCGTGGAGTTTGATGACGGTATCTTTGTGGAAATGACAGCAACACAGAGGGTTGCCCAGTATTCTGTGAAGTATGCCGATTCCGGCAGGCGCAAACTGTATGTTGATTTGCAGAACGGCAATGTCAACGGTCCCGGTAATTTGCTGTTCCACGTGCTTGAAGCCGATGTCAGCTATGATGATGAGTATACTTTAAGCGGCATGCTGCGTACAAAGAACTGGACAGAAAGACAATGGTATTTTGTGATGAAATTCTCAGAACCTTATATTGCTAAGACTGCTCTTGAACTCCACCATCTGGAAAAAGCTGACAAGGTCATTTTTGAATTTGCACCTTCGGACAGGCCTTTGGGCGTCAAAGTGGCAATGTCTACTGTCGGTGTCCAAGGGGCAGCAAAGGCTATAGAAGCAGAGGCTCCCGGCTGGAATTTCAATGAAGTCCGTTCCAAGGCCCACAAAAAATGGCATGACCTCCTGTCGCGCGTTGAAGTGAAAGGAAGTGAAGAACAGAAAATGAATGTATATACTTCTTTATATCATCTTTTTGTCCAGCCCAACAATATAGCTGATATAGACGGCAGATATAGAGATGCAAAAAACAATGTGCGGCAGTCAGATGACGGTGATTTTTATTCAACTTTCTCATTGTGGGACACATACCGTGCAGCAAATCCTTTTTATGCCCTGTTCAATGCCGACATGGTGGACGGCTTTATAAACAGTCTTTTGGATCAGTTTGACGTACAGGGCTATTTGCCGGTTTGGCCATTGTGGGGAAAGGAGACCCATTGCATGATAGGCAACCATGCCGTGCCGACTATTGTAGAGGCCTATTTCAAGGGATACAGAGGCTTTGATGTACAGCGTGCCTGGAATGCAGTCAAGACAACCCTCACTGCCAATCATGAACGTTCTTCACGCTTTGACATCATGGACAAGTATGGCTACTATCCTTTTGACCTGGTGGAACGCGAGTCTGTATCCCGCACAATGGAGATGTGCTATGACGATTATTGTGCATCTCTGTTTGCCCGTGATTTGGGCTATATTGAAGATGCGGAATTTTTTGCGGAACGTTCCCGGAACTGGCTCAACCTTTTTGACCATGAATCCGGCCTTGTCCGTGGTAAAGATTCAAACGGAAATTGGCGCACCCCCTTTGACCGTTTCGCAATATCACATGCAGCCACACATGGAGGTGATTATACTGAAGGAAATGCCTGGCAATATACTTGGCATGTTCAGCAGGACCCATACAAACTGATAGAACTCATGGGCGGGCCGGATAAATTTGAAACAAAACTGGATTCTCTGTTTTTTCTGGATACAGTGAGTGAAAACAACACAGGCTTTGTAGGTGATGTGACGGGCCTTATCGGACAATATGCCCATGGCAATGAACCAAGTCACCATGTCGCATATCTATATCAGTTTGCCGGAAAGCCGTGGAAGACGCAAAGTATTGTAAGGGAAGTGTTTGACCGTTTTTACCGCCCTCTTCCGGACGGCCTGTGCGGCAATGATGACTGCGGGCAGATGTCTGCCTGGTATTTGTTCGGGGCAATGGGCTTTTATCCGGTTGATCCGGTAAGCCTTGAGTATGTGCTCGGGGCTCCGCAGATTCCTTATATCCGCCTGCATCTGCAAAATGGCAATACTTTTACAGTTAAAGCTTCCGGTATCAGCATGCAGAACAAGTATGTCGAAAGGGTACTTTTGAACGGGCAGGAGCTGCAGGGCTTCAAGCTCAGGCATCAGGATATTGTAAACGGCGGAGTTTTAGAGTTTATAATGACATCAATACCGTCCAATGAAAAGAATTGATTTGTACATCCTGGCAGCAGCATGCTTTGCTGCTGCCGTTTCAGGCTGCCGGCAGAAGAAGGATTATGTGGACTATGTGGATCCATATATCGGCAATATAAGCCATATCCTGGTTCCGACTTATCCGACAGTGCAGCTTCCCAACAGTATGCTGAGGGTATATCCCGAACGCAAGGAACATACTTCGGAATATGTGAATGGACTGCCGGTGGTAGTTACAAACCATCGGGAAAAATCTGCATTCGGAATTCTTCCTTCCGCAGATGGACAATATTCTTATCCTTTTGATTATAATTATGACAATGAGCACATTACTCCTTATTCCTATGATGTGCAGCTTTCAGATAATACAATGTGGGCACGTTTTGCGCCTTCACATCAGTCGGCTGTGTATGAGATAGTGTTCGGGAATGCTGCCAGTCCTTCTGTCGCTCTTTATACTGAAGACGGCGGCCTGTCTTCCGGCAATGGTGCCGTTGCCGGATATCAGAACCTGCCTGGCAGCAATAAGGTCTATGTCTATCTGGAGCCGGAACGCAGTCCGGACCAAATTGAAGGCTGCCGCTTCTCCGGAAGGGATACCTGTATAATCATGAGGTTTGCCCCGGGAACGGAGTCTGTGAAATTCCGTTATGGTGTCTCATATATCAGCTGCAGCCAGGCTGAAGACAATCTTAGGCGGGAAATAAAATCCTTTGACGTGGATTCCGTTGCGGAGTCCGGCCGCAGAATCTGGAATGAAACCTTGTCCAGAATAAGGGTCAAAGGGGCCACGGAGCAACAGAAAACCCTGCTGTATTCTTCTTATTACCGGACTTTCGAGCGACCAGTATGCATCAGTGAAAACGGAAGGTATTACAGTGCCTACGATCACATGGTACATGATGATGAAGGGGTTCCGTTCTATGTGGATGATTGGCTTTGGGATACTTACAGGGCAGCCCATCCGTTGCGCGGACTGACGGACGGTCCAATGCAGGAGGATATCTTGGCCTCTTTTCTCAGGATGGCGCGGCAGATGGGGAACATGTGGATGCCCACTTTCCCTGAGGTGACAGGGGATTCGAGGCGTATGAACAGCAACCATGGTGCTGCTGTCGTGGCGGAATCAATGGCCCTTGGGCTTGAAGCTGACTATGCCGCCCTTTATGAGGCATGCGCCAAAGGTGTCGATGAAAAAACCTTGGCTCCCTGGTCCGCTTCACCTGCAGGATGGATTGATGAATTTTACAAGGAAAACGGTTTTATACCTGCATTAAGGCCAGGTGAGAAAGAGACAGACCCCAATGTGAATGAATTCGAAAAGCGTCAGCCGGTTGCTGTGACTTTGGGTACGGCGTATGACCAATGGTGCCTTGCACGCATTGCACAGGCTTTAGGCCTGGAAGAGGAAGCGGAATTCAGGGATTCGAGAGCCCTGGACTATAGGAATCTTTTTAACTATGATACGAAATTCTTTCACCCCAAAGACAAGGACGGCAATTTCATCGAGCCTCTGGACTATGATTTCTGCGGAGGCCTTGGAGGACGGGAATATTATGGTGAAAACAATGGATGGGTCTATCGTTGGGATGTTCCTCATAACGTGGAGGACCTGATTTGCATGATGGGGGGCGCAGAAGAATTCTGCAATGAACTGGACCGTACTTTTGCAACTCCTCTTGGACGTGGAAAATATGCTTTCTATGCCATGCTTCCGGATCATACGGGGAATGTCGGGCAGTTCTCGATGGCCAATGAACCGTCTTTGCATATTCCGTATCTGTATAATTATGCCGGCAAGCCGTGGAAGACCCAGAAGAGGATCCGCCAGATGCTGGAAACCTGGTTCAGGACGGATCTGATGGGATTTCCGGGAGATGAAGACGGCGGGGGAATGTCTTCCTTTGTTGTGTTTAGCATGATGGGATTTTATCCTGTGGCTCCAGGTTCGGCAACCTACAGCATCGGCTCTCCTGTTTTTCCTGAGGCAGCCATGACGCTTTCAAACGGCAGGCAGCTGCGTATCATAGCCAACAATGTCAGCAAAGACAATAAATATATCATCGGGGCTACACTTGACGGCAAACCATGGAATAAGCCTTGGTTCAGCTATGATGACATAAGGGACGGGGCTGTGCTTGAGTTTGAGATGTCCTGCAATCCTGACAAGTCATGGGGGATTTAAGAAGATAGACAATGGCACAGCCATCCTGCCACTTGCCAAGCCGAAGTGACAATGCCCATATATCCGGTATGAACGTCATTTCGGCTGCAATCCAATATGCCGTCTTCCATCTTCTCATCTGATTGTGATGCGGGATATTGGCAATGCCATACATCCAATTCATACCAATTGTCATTTGCGGCTGTCACTGTCCTCCATTCTTTCTGAAGCCTCAGCAGATTGGCTGTGTTGCCGTTTACATCGTATTTTCGGCATCTGGCTTCCTGCCATGAATCAGGGTCACAGACACCTGGCCACCTGTTGACAAAATGTGCAACAGGGAGATTGCCAAAACACTTTAACAGTTTTTCGAAACATTCCCGGCTGCTTGCTGGCGAGTTTGAGCCGTCACCGTCATTGATGCCTATGTTCAATACCACGTGAGTAGGTGCCTGCTCTCCGCTCCGTTCCAGGAAAGTTTCCAGACTGAATGCATGGTCTGTGCTTCGTGCAGTCGCCTTGTCATAGAAAGGGTTTTGGGGATTGTCCATCAGTTCCTCTGCCCATTGATGCAGCTGGGCAATTTGTACGGAAGAGCCGTCATAATTATCCATATTCACGAACTTGGGATATCCTTCCCGTTTTCCCAAATGCTGCACCAGTTTCCATAGTTGCGGATGTCCGTCCATCTTGTATTTTCCAAATGGAGTCAGTGCAATCAATGACAATTGTTCTGTGCTTGCATTGAATTCCTGCCCGGTCCGGGTATATAGCCCAAGTGCATACCACATTGTCTCCATTTTAAAGAATGAGACAGGTGCATTTTTGTCTAGTTTGGCCGCACATGGCCAATTGAGATAGGTATAGCTGCTCCATCCTCCGTGCCCGATGTCACCTGTCACATGGATAGCAGGAGACAGGATTTCCTGGACAAGGGCGACCCAGTTCTTGGGACTGCCCTCTTCTGTGCAGGGATTTCTGCACTGCATTGCCGTAGTGCTTTCCCCGATACACAGCACCCTGGCCTTGGCTCCGGATGGGATATGCGACATGTACGCAGGAATAATGTCTGTCTTGATGCGCTTTTTCCACGCTTCTTTGGATGATATTGTAATAGAATCAGTTTCTGCACTGATTGCCAATTCTCTTTTGCCTTCAAAATCTAATGATTGGCCGCATCTTGCAATAAATCCTTCAGGATAGAGAACAGTCTTATTCTCACAATCGCAGATTACGTAGAGTGTCGACGGCAAAAAAATCTCCTGTCCATTAAGGCAGGAATGGCCAAGGGCAAGAATCAGAATGGAGGTAAGTGCTTTTTTCATAATATTTATAATATTTTAGCCTGATGCGCAAATGCGTAGTCCGGGAATTTTCCGGTCAAGTTGTAATACCTGTATGCGGTGAGGATGTTTAAATGCCTTTCCGGGACAAAATTAACTGCATGCCATTAATAATGGAATTAATGTGCAGGTTAATGGATACTGTTCCTGGAAATGTGGCCGGTACGGTGGAAGGAGCAGCTGGATTCTGGCCCAGTCCTCAATGGGCTTCACGATTTACCTGTTGCTTTCCGGTTGCATGGCTGTACAAATACAATTAATTTTCCGGACATATTGCATTTGTTATGATTTTTTGTTTACCTTTGCGCGGTATGATTAGGAATCCCCTTTCCATTTATTGACATCTTTAAACGAAGTAGATATGAAAAAAATCTTGTATGGGGGGGGTAATGGCTATATCGCTATTGTCTCTTGTTTCTTGTGGCGGACCTAAATATCTTGCCAGCTATGCGCCTGAAGAAAGTGGCTTGAATGTAATGAAGATTACTGATGAGTCAGCAAATTCAGTTGCAGGAAATCAGTCTGTCAGTTCCTCTTTTGTTGTAAATCCTGCAACGGGTATATGTAAGAATGCCAACTTCTCATGGAGTACTGTAAGGTTATTGGCTATTTCTCCAGAGGGCAATGAACTGGCGTATGAGTCACTGATAAACAACCAGTGGAATATAATGATACGCAAGGCAGGTCCACAGGGCACAGCAACTCAGAGGACATTCCGTTCAGTGGGCGATTTCTCATGGGGAGTAGATGGGAATCTTTATTTTGGAGATGCCGTAGAAGCACGCAGGTGTCAGATTTCTGCCACTAATGCGCATATAGGAAGCATAATGCGGCAGATAACCAGCAATAATAATGACTGTAATCCTATTCTTTCTGCTGACGGGAAGACGCTATATTTTACCAGAATAGACAATTCCGGTGCATTTGTATGGTCATATGATATTGCAACAGGGGCACTTACTTCATGCTGCCAAGGGTATAATCCGTATCCAATAGGAGACGGAAATGACTCTTTTGTCTGTGTCCGTAATTCAAGTTTCGGCACAAGTGAACTATGGCTTGTAAATTATCAGAAAGGTCAGGAAACACTTATATTGACAGATAAAAACCGTGGCTTCACAAATCCGGTCGTATCTCCTGACGGCCAATGGATATTGTGCCAAGGCAACAGCAAATCATCAATTTCAAAGAAGAACAACCTTGATATTTTTGCAGTCAAGATTGATGGTACCGGTTTTGTCCAGTTGACTTACCATCCTGCAGATGACTGTTGTCCTGTATGGTCTGCTGATGGAAAATCCATATATTTCATCTCTTCAAGGGCAAGTGCCAATAATGCTTTCAATATATGGAAAATACGCTTTGACCTTTAACTGAGTTCTGATGAAAAATTTTGTATTTTTTATTTCTCTGGCTATAGCCGGAATACTGTATGCAGAAACAATAAGTGCACAAAGGCGTTATGTGGGCACAGGGAACTTTGCTTATGGCAATTCTTTCGGAACAGGTGGTGGCAATTATGCTAAAAGAGGTTACCGTGGAATGTTTGAAGCTGGAGGTGGCCTGGATTTTTGCGATGATGAAGGTGCAGTAATTCTGTCCACGACTCATGGATATAACTTTAATCCATATTTCTTCTTAGGAGGTGGAATTGGTTTTTATCATACCGAATATTATGATTATTATTGGAACCTACATAGAATAACGTACTATTCAATTGAATATAATGCCTTCCGTTGCTTTGCTGATGCCAGGGGGTACTTGCTTGACAGAAAGGTGACACCTTATATCGGTTGTCGCATCGGAATGGAGGTTAATGGAATAGAAGGGGTACTTGCCTATGCGTCTGGATCTTTGGGCGTAAGATGGATAATCAAGAATGGACTTGGCCTTAATTTCAGCATAGATGGTGAAACCGGAGCTGAGTATTGTGGGGCAATTTTGTTCCGCTTGGGTTTCGAGTGGTAAAAGATATGTTTTATTCATTCCTCTTTATTGAAATTAGAAGAATGGATGCGACAAAAACTGCGAACTTTAATTATCTTTGCCGTCGGGAAAATTATTTGACAATCAATTAGAAACAGTAATTATGAGAAAATTTGTATGCTTGCTTGTGGCCGTGGCTGCCTGTCTTTCGGCCTGTGAACTTAAGGATGATACAAAGCCGGAGGGAAATGGGAATGGAGAAGACGGGGAGGATATTCCAGGACAGCTTATGGTTTCCATTGCCGGAACATGGGTCAAGGAATCATATAACTGGGATGGAGGTTCGGAGACCGGTGATGACATGGATCACAAAGTCATAATCCTCAGGGAGGATGGAACTGGAGTCTGGGAGGTTGATGAGGACGATTATTATGCGGATAATATTATTTTATCGTCTATGTGTATGACAGTGAATCAGGTATCCTGAATTTCCATTATGCTGATTCACCAAATGAAAAAAGTAGCATAAAAGTGGAGCTGACGGGAGATATGCTTGTCCTTCATAGCTATGAAGAGGGTCATGAATGGTGGGTGTACAGGAGATTGAAATAGGTTTGCCATAAATATGAATTGAAGACGGTCGTTATGGCCGTCTTCTTTTTGTGGCCATATTTGTGGCTGGTTGACGCTTTTGTTGCGCTATTGGCTGGAGAACCAGGAGTGATTGCAAAATGTAATTTGCAGTGGACTAATGTCTTATGTAAACGAGGGTGCTCCAATAGGGATACCCGTGTCTGTGTAAGTAGCACTCAGATAAAGGGTTACATTTTGCAGCGGCTGAACGGTTCTGATTTTTGTTTCTGCTCCATTTTCTGCAATTCAATGCGGACTATTTCGGGAACAGCATCTTCAGTATGGCTGGAGAAAAACATTTCAGCAGAAAATAGAACCAGTGTATGCGGTATGCTCTTTCGTCAGATACGCTGCTTCTCTGATTGTGCAGTACATAGCAACGGTTATCTCAGATTTCCCTTGATGCTTACCATGACGGGTGTAGTCTACATTTTAATTGACTTCAATCTTTTTCACTTCACCGAATATGTAGTCCGGAGACAGGCATCAGACTCTTGACCATACCAGGATTAAGATGGTTCCTGGTGATGAATTCATAAGAAGTCAGCAGCATCTGATGTCCGGAAAATTCTCCAAAGGTGGAATCCGGACGACGGCATTCCTTCCGTCTATATTCAGTTTTCAACGATATTGCCGTCTGCGTCTATCAGTATAAAGCTCCCTCCTTGGCGCAGTTGGACCTCAAACAAAGTCCCGGACAGCATATTGACTGATTCGTAGATTGCAGGTATGACAATCCGTCCTTCATCCCGGTGCAGAACACCCACCTTGCCATCTATCCAATATCTGACATAGTCAGAGAGCACCATTGATTCATCTTCTTCATCTCTATGGTAATCAGGAATGTATATCCAGTCGGTGGCATCCACTATAAATGGGCGAGTGACATTCCCGCTGAAATCGGTCTGCCATTTGCGTCCATTCTGTGACAATATAATCCCGGCATTGTCTTCTGCAAATCCGATACAGTCATACTCTATCTGGAGCACAAATTCAAGCTCCGGATTTAGCAGGCCGTACTTATCTCCATCTTTGACTATGCGGAAGCCCGTTTCGTTCGGGGCCCAGATGCAGTCGTATCGTGGCTCTATGACCCAATTGCCCTCTTTGTCAATCAATCCGCAGGCACCGCGTAAGTCTGTCATTGTGCAGTAGCTGTCACGGAAGATGTAGTCTATTGTCCATCCGTTGCGATAGGAATAATAGTACCCGAACGGAATGACAAGCTCATTTTTGGAATTGATGAATCCGATACTGGTACCTTTGATAACGGCAGCCAGACCTTCAGAGAAAACCCAGGCCTTGTCATATTGGGCCTCGATTACTGTCCTGCCGTCATTGACATTGAGGAAGCCTCGCTTGCCATTGAGGCTGAAGACGGTCAGAGTGTCGCGGACCGGTGCATCGGCGACCCAGTCGAGTTTACGTGTTGTGTATTTGCAGGTATTCATGTTGTATACCCGTGTCATGCCGTCATTGTACTTGCGGGTTACGATGTTGTCGGACAGCCGCTTGCTGTAGTCTTGATACCAATGGTGTTCGTATCCGTAGGTTGCCTTGTAGTATTCGTACAGCAATACGGTAGACAGTCCGGTGAAACTCAAGATAAGTGCAAAGCGCAAGACTTTGGTGACACAGCTGTTCCAGATACGTTGGATAGCCGTGGCAAATATGTTCCAAAACAATCTTGCAAAGGTGCAGAATGAAACTGCCAGTTGAGTCAGTTGTGTTTTCATCTTTTTAATGTTTTCTATGTTGTGATGATATCGGCACAGAAATCTGGAGTATACAAAGGCAAAATGTTGAACCTTTATTACATGGACAGAATATTGTTTTTTGATATTCTGGAGGATAGATTATCAGAAGAAGAGGAGGATTCCTTTTCATCCGGTTTGATGAGTGCATAAATCTGTTCCGTTATATCCTTGATTTCCAAAAATGTAGCATTGGGATTTTTGCGGAGAATGTCTGCTGCTACCATCACAAGCTTTTGAGCCTTGGCCCTGTTCGTCCACTCTATGCTTGAAAATTCCCTGTCTGCCCATCGTATGATATTTCTGTAAATCCCGTCCTTGGAAATGGCGTATTTGTATTCCTCAATCTGATGCTGAAGGAACTTGGCCTTGCGTTCATCCCTTATCTCAAGCACCCGTTCAACCTGGGCGCAGAAACTGTCTACCATCCGTGTGACTTCAGCATCCTCACTGTGCTTTGCTCCTTGTATCTGTAACGAGAATAGGGCGTCTTTAAGAGCTTTTTGGCATCTGTCCCATTCTGATTGTGATTCAAATTCCTCTACACTGCGCATCACTTCCTTGAGATGAAGTTCTACTTGCTTGAGCTGAACTCCTGTGACGAGTGATTCTTTGACCATTTTCAGCCTGTGCATAAGATTCAGCAGTTCCGCGTCATCGTCCAGTTCGTTGTCAAGATTTCTAAGCTGGGAATATATGCGTGCAATCAAATCCCTCAGATATTCCTCTGATTTTGCCTGCTGACGTTTCGATGTATCAAGTTTCTTCTTGACATTTTGCCCTGTTGCAGGGAATTCGCATGTCACGGTCATCATCTCAGATCTGTCCACGTCTATCCTTACATTGACATGACTTCCCTTAGAAATAAATTTAGTCACATCATTTCCTGTGACGACAACATCAGACACATACTCATAAAGTGCAGCTGTCTTTCCTTCAGCGTTGCTGTCACCTTGATATATGGCAATGTGTAACTCTGTATTCTTGTTGCCATGACAGATTTCGGACATGTTTTTTAATCCGTATACCATACCGGATGCCGGGAGCGTGCGATTCTTTTCCAGTCCGGTCATTGAAGTAAACACCATACGTTTTTTCTTTGGGCTATATACTTCAATGCCGATATTGTACGGCAAGATTGCTGATCCTGCTTTAATGCCTTGTATTATTGTTATTTCCGAAGGAAAGCATGCCACGTCTTCTCCATTTACTTTTGCTGTCACAGCGAATATATTTGGCCTGCCGTCCAGGAGTCCGGCTATGATAAGTCCTCCTTTCGGCCCAATTGTACAAGGCGCACTTTCCCAACCGTCTTCTGTCCTGATAAGTTTGACTTCCAGGCCGGATATCTCATTCTTTGAATGGACAGTGACATAGGTCTCATTGTCAACTGTAGTGGTCTCAAAGTCTATTTCAAGTTGCACATCATTACTGTCATCTTCAATAGTCTCCCGTCTTTTCAGAGGGATTGTTGCAGCATATACTGCTGCTCCACGTGCGACTGCTGTCATCGGATCAATACCGGTCTCCACATTTCCTGTTACCTGCTCCCGAAGCATCTCACGCAGCAATGGTATATAAGTCGGGCCACCGACAAGGATCAGGTGGGACAATTTACCATAGGAAATCCTGTTTCTGAGCATAAGATTCTTGCACACATCCACGGCCTTTTGGAGGATTGGCCTGATGGCGGCATTCAGCTGTTGCCTTGTTATAGTCAGCTCCATCTCAATTTCCTCTCCTTCTTCATCTTCACCCCAGTCTCCTGCTTCCAGGCAGATTGTCTCTGATTCTTTATAGGATAAGGCATTCTTAAGTCTTTCAGCCACAACTTTGAGCGCATCGGTAAGCAGTCCCGTCAGTTGACTGTCAGAGCTGTCAAATACGTAGCGTGAGAGAAGTTCCGGCATAAGGATTTTGGAAACTATGGCCTCATCAAGATTTTTCCCTCCGAGGTAATTGTCCCCTTCGGTATCGAATACCTGCATTATTCCGTCGCAGACATGTATGAGTGCAATGTCAAGGGTGCCGCCTCCGAAGTCAAAGACCATCCATATCCCATTTTTCTCTTCTGCCTTCAGACCGTATGCCATGGAGGCTGCAATCGGTTCCTGAAGCAATTCCACTTGCTCCAGTCCGGCAAGGTGGGCAGCTTCAAGGGTGGCATCCTTCTGGTTGACGGTAAACTTTGCCGGTACAGTAATCACGGCAGCTGTTACTTTCTCATCCTGGACGAAAGAGCACAAAGATTTGAGAATCTGGGCAGAAAGTTCCTCTGGAGTCCAGATGTGTTCTGCATATGTACCCGTGTATGTCATGTCAGAACCCATGAATCGCTTGAACTCCGTGCAGGAATTGGCTGTTAGAGCAGATTTTTTCTTCAGCGCACGCAATTTTGTGTGGCCAAGATCAGAATATGCGGAATATCCGACATTAAGTGATCCACTCTTCTTGAACGATATGCACGATGGCATTGTCTCCATTCCATTGTCAGAACGGATTATGGCAGGTACGCCTTGTTCCATTCTACATATTGCTGAGTTTGTAGTCCCCAGGTCTATTCCGTAATCGATTGTTATATGCTTCATTACTTTAAATGTTGTATGCTATTAGTAATAACAGAAGGAATGCCAGCCAGGCTGTAATTGCAATTCCTTTCTGTATATATAAAGAGTGGACAGAACGCCGGATTATATCATCGTCCTTGACATATTCGTTTCTTTTTATGTCATTATATCTGTAGGACTCAGCATACAAAGCTCTCTTGGACACAGCATCAAGACGAAGCCACAGCAGAGTTTCATTTACAATATTGTCAACCTTCCCAATCAGAAGCATGCACGTCCTGATACATGGCACAGGCATCTCTGACTTGCGCTTTTTATAGGAACCGTCATCATGTTTCCGAGACTGTATCCATATGAATTTACCTATCTCGGAAACCAGATATGAACCATGTGCGAGAACTGATTTTGCAACATCTTCTGCCATAATCTTATAGTGAATGCTGTCATGACCATAGATATCCCTGCAGGATTGGCACAATGGTATTAATTTTTTTAGTCTCTTCCTAAAGTCGTTGATAGAGACGTAAAAATCAATTTCATCATCTTGATTATGTCTTATGGCTTTCATTAAGCCTTCAATTACCTTGATGGCTGTAGCTTCAAATAACATTTTGGTGACAAGGCCTGTTGGTTTTGATGAGGGTGAAGCCCAGTATTTCAACAGATTTCCTTCATCTTTGACAAGTATTTCAGAGACAATGCAGGCAAGCTCTTCTTGCTCCATTGCCAGTAGGCCATGTGTTGCCGCTTCTAAAAATGCCTCTCTTAAAGAGTCGTCCGACACCAGATGTTCATAGCTGTCTATAGACGTGGTGTAATCACCTTTAATCAGGGCTTGGAGTGCTCTGTTCAAAACTTGCCCCCACTCCGAACTTTCATCAGCAAACCAGAGGAGTGAATTTTCAACCCTGTCCTTAGGAAGGGAAAGAGCATGGGCTGCTGTCTCGGCAAGTTCTGCTGTCCGTTTAATAGGGCGCAAGGCATCCTCCTCCTTTAGATTGAAAAAGGCCTCTTGGCCAACTTTTGCAAAAGCGCGGATCCTGTTAAGGTGATTAACCTCAATTGACAGTGGGCTTCCGACATAAATGCCTAAAATACGATATGGATTATTTTCAATACGTTTCCTGCTCTGCATCGTATCTCTTCTTTAATTGCCTTAAGACAAATTCTTCTGCTGATAATAATAACATTTCGTTTCGCTCTTTTATTATGTTACGGATTTTTTCCGTATCACGAAGGGCATCAGGCATCAATGCTATTGTCCATTCTGTAATGTTTTTATTTTTCATGCTGTCTGGTACATAATAAATTGATTCGCACGGACAGTGGAACTTGTTATTTATGTCTCTGTTGAATAGCCGGAATACTCCTGGCTTGATTATTTCAAATTCATTTATGTCCGACACGCCCGTGAACATTCCATTGAGAAATTGTGTGGCATATAATACAAGTGATGAATCCGATTCGTTGATAAGATAAGTATTGTACGCTTTGCATGCTCTGTCCTTGTACCTGAACGGGACATAGTAGCTTTCAATATAAAATTCTTTTCCGGTCGTATTCCGGGACACGATGTATATTTGGGGCAATATACTGATTAGGATATTTGATACTATACCTGTTCCGAGCCATCCGGTATAACGGAAAATTACAGTAATCCTATACAATTTCTTTACCTCATGGACATCGGCGTCCTTTTGTCTGGAATAGATCGTCATGTAACATGCAAGAAAGAACCATATCAGGATATATAGGATTATCCCGAATTGTATCAAGTTGTCATTTGATATTAAAAGATATAATGGCATATTCAGGGTGTGTTCAGTGTGTGTATTAACAAAACCTGCATAGCTGCCTGCAGAACGGGATGTGGATATAAAAGGAAAGCTTGCCGTCTTTTTTGAATGTCAATGCACCTGGGCTTGTATACTGTGCCCAATCCTCCGCTTTCCATGGATATGCGGTGGTATAGCAATCCTGCCGGATGCAGCCATGAAGTTCTGTCTCGAATGGATGAAGCATTTGTCAAGATATAATGTTAATTTTAGTTCACTGCAATATAGAGAGTCCTTACGGGAAAAATCTATCAGATAATGGCAATAATTCTTTCTGTCGTTGGATTATTCCATCCCAAACATATCATCATCTTTTAAAGAAATCAAGTTGTCTTTCTATATCATACTTGATGCCGTCCAGCTTGGAGATTAAACCGCCAAGTGTCTCAATCTTAACTGAAAGTGTACCATATTTTTCAATCACATCGTAATCTGCATTCTTCCATGCTTCAATAATGTCTTGTAAACTTGAAGAGAGTAGACGTGCATTGTCAGCCAATATACTGTATGCTCCTTCTGTGCAAGAGGTCGTACCTTGACATTTGTCCAGAAGAGTATCTTCTATAGCAGAGGAACTGCCCGCGGCCAAGCTGAATGCAGATTTTACAGTGAGATCAGCCTGCTTGATATTATTACGAAGTTCTTCTGATTCAATTCTATACCTGTTGAGCTCTTCTGTTGCATTCTGCTGAATATTTACAATGTTTTCTTGTAATTCTGTCAATGACGCCATTACTTCGTCAATAGGATGCAGTGCACCTTTGTAATTGTTGTTCAGTGATTTAATGGCGTTGCAGAACTCTATCCTAAATTTATTTTGCGCTATCTCGTGTTTACCGAATTCAAGATATCCTTGTATATTGATTCCGGCTTCATCTATTCTTTTTTTATAGCATGCTTCAGCTTTTTTGAGGTTAGATTCAGTAACTCCTTTTGCATCAACAAAAGTGAAAATGACATAAATAGGTTTATTTTCAATCTTGTCTTTTAGCAAAGTCAAATCTTCCTGGCAAATAGATTTCCGTTGATCTATAAACCAAAATACCGCATCGCAATAATCAAAAATGCCGAATGCCTCAAAAGCACGTTTCGCATTAGAAGAAAATAGTCCTGTAGTATCAATAAATGTCATATTCGATAGATCAGGATGTTTGCTTTTCTTTGCCATATGACTGAACATCCGTGCAAACTGGAAGTTGAATGAATGTGCAGAAGAAAATAATTGTAATTGTTCAGAAGTAATCTCTTCTATAGAACCATCCTTGTCAACAAGTTGTACAGTTTGTGACGGATTGTCTCCGTCATAGATATAAGCAGTAAGAGTGCTTGCCTCTTCATTGTTTTCTGGAAATTTTTCTCCGAAATAAAAATTTAAAGCCGAAGTTTTTCCCGTCTTGGGACGGCCAATAAAGGCAATGTTCAATTTATCTCTCAGCCAAGGCTTTTTATGTTCTTCAATACACCTGCGAAGAGGTGTCTTAATACCTTTTCTGTAAAGACGAATCAATGAACTGTTATCGTCTGACATCACTCCCGATACTCTAGTCTTTTCGAAAATGTCATGCATTACCCACTCTAAAACAGAACATATTAATTCTGCCTCACGAATACTGTCAGGCTCTGGCTCCAACTTTCCATCCAACATATTTTGAAATTTCTTGATGAATGAAATGTGCCGCAAATCTTTTAGAGAAAGTTTCCAAATGTTTTGAGAGACAATCAACAAATTTTCCAGAATTGTTTGGGATTGATTTGTTTCCATATTCCAAGTTTTTGAAAGTCAAGATTTAATACAGGTCAAGATGGCTCATGCTGTTTTCATTTTGCTGTTTCTACGCCATCGGAATAGATGAGAACCATGTCACCGACTTGAATAGCCATCTCCATTATGTCAATCAGAGCAGTCAGCTCAGGATATTTCCGGAATCTTCGAGAAAGATTGTCTTCACAATCTCAGGATACTTTGTGTCGCAACAGTTGAGTGCGGTAATTAGCGATGCTTTCACTATGTCGCTGTTGACAGCACCGCAATCAAGAGTGTTTGATATGCGGTAACAAATCTCTCCATCACCAGTGTCCATCATGAAGGCACCGAGTACCGTATTATAGTTGGTGTCTGTAATCCACCTGCAAACACGGTTGATACTTTTCCTGGTAGCCTTTTGAGGCAGTGTAATGCTGACAAACAGAATTTCATTGTCATCATCGCAAATTATGGAACAATTGAAATTTGCATTTTCACCATGAACATCAAAGTTGAACATACATTCATTCTTGATACTGTAGTGGAATTTTAATTCTTCCAGAGTGGTCTTGACCGTTTCAAAAATTTTTCCCATAAAATAGTGTGTTTAATTAACCGATCAGTTCATATCTGGCATATTCCGGAAACCATTCGTCCAATTGGGTATCAGCACGCATTTCCATCTCCGGTGTGATGTAGCTGGACAACTTCTGAATAAGCAATGTGAGAGATACGATTTCATCAAGCCACCCGATGACAGGCAAACGCTTGGAATCAAGAATGTCAACAGGCAGTATCAAATATGCAATGGATGCGAAAATCGCCCATTTATCCTTATGGGGTGTTTCTTTACTGCGCATCACATACCACATAAGCAGCACCGGACGGGTTGCTGCACGTCCTGCTTTCCTGCTCCATTTGCAGATGCCATCCCATAAGGCATCGTAGTTTAGATTTAAAACTGACATAATTTTGTTTTTTGACAGTAAAGAGTGCATGGGTGAGGGAAATCTATCAATGCTGTGCAAATTTTCAATGTCAATAATCGATCAATCACTGTTACCAATCCTCCCATGCCTCCCATGCCGTCACCGGAATTGCTATCCTTATTGTCTGACATTATATTTATTGTTTAATTTATCAAGACATCGTGAAGTTCTCGTTGAGAGTAGCAATAATGGGTAATGCCATGAAGTATTTGATTGGCGAGATACTCACTGAATCCTGCGTTTCTCAACTGATCATAGGTTGGCATAGGATGTTGAATGTCAAATCCACTATCGAAAGGCGAATTAGTTAACCCTTTAAAATGAGGGCTGTATATTAACACATTCCCTTACCCTTCAGCGACAAATCCTTTAAGATGATTTCTTGCCCATTTTGCTTCCTGTATCCAGTATGCTTGCTCAGATTCGGAAGAAATTCGTGCTTGATGTTCGTACCATTCTACATTTGCCATTGTGACATTTTTAGGATTGCCACTAATATGAATTTCAGATTCGTTCACGAGTGTACTTGCGGCATCAGAAGGAATTGAACCGAATTGTGCACGATACTCGGTTATTAGACCTCCTTTTTCTTCGATATGTTCATTAAGACGTACGAGACAATTGTCGTATGTTGGCTCAATACCGCGAACAGAAAGCTCCTGGGCCACTTGTTGCCCATACTTTATAAAGTTGGCACGCAAAGCCCCATTCGGGTGTGATGCACCGCCGGGGGTTGAACCTAATGCTGCTTCAAAATTGTCTATATTGATATTGTTGAGTCCTGCGTGTACACCTGCAAAGAAATCACAGGCAAGTTCTTCTTCCCAGCTATCGTTATATGAACCTTGAAGCGTGCGATGAGCACATTCGTGGGTGTAAATAAGAGTGAGAGAATCTTCTCCCGTAATGCCGAGTTTCACAAGTTGGTCACGATTGAAACCAAAAACATCATCGTGAAGTGATTCTGTATCATTCGGCCACACACAGGTTCCTTGAGCATTGATGACAGGGACTTCCGGGATACCAAAGAAATCACATGCCCGTGTTACGGCACTGAGAACCATATCGTCTGGCAACATAACATCATTGATGTCGCTTGACAGATCCATATGAGTATTGGAGAATGCTGGATGAGCATCGGCAACTGGAAGAGTGAAATCGTTATTCATAATCTAAACTTGTTTGTTGATAAAGATTATTCAACCCAAGGAATCTATCAATCAACAGAAATAAAAATTTAGAAAATAATTAGCGTCAGTCAGTCGACACATAATTTACCAACGGTCATCTTCATGGATGAGAATACGCCTACATTTAGGACAATATGCCAATGCGGCATTCTCAAAAGTTTGATAACAGGTACAGCCATGGTCTGGGCATTTCTCATGGTAAGGTTCATTATAGTTAATTCTATAACCTTGACATGAATTGGGCATATTGTTCTGAATATCAAACATACCTTTACTTATGTCAATAGCTTTTGTCAAATCGTAAAAAAATCCCATCCTATCAATATTGATTAGATTTAAAATATTTAATTAGCTTTGTAATGGCATCTATATCTGCTGCATCCTCAGGACTTAAAGGGTGTACTTTTGAAAGTCTTCTGACCTCTTTCCGAATGAAAGCTTTAACTTCCGCTTTCATTACACGACAATGAGTTGAGTCTCGTTTTTGAAGGCAGCCACGATAAATATAGTTACATCCTATACACGTAGGACAAAGTGATACGAAAGGACATCTCTTACACTTTGGATCGGCAAAACTTTTTGCTTTCTCAATGAGACCATCCGAAATTGGTTGTAGTTTATCATGAGACAAAACAAGAGGAGAAAGAAGATGACAAGGATATACTTTCCCATCTACATCGTAAACATGGAATCTTCTTCCCGCACCACAAATCTGTTGTTGAGGTTGTGGATTGTCAATGCCTTCCGCGTAGGTCTGAAGGAAATGATCGAACTGTGAAATTTTAGGAAGTTCAGGTCTTCTATTGTAATAGTCTGCTAAAATGTCGAGCTGTCTTCTGTATTCGGCAATATCTTCGTCTCTCCACTCATTTTTTTCATAAGCTACATTGGGATGTACTCGAGCACCACGTTCAACGAGATATATTACGCCCTCCGCCATTCGATTAACCGTCTCTGTATTGACTGTCATCTGAATTGTCTGCTTGGGCCAGGTCTTTATAAAGAAATCTATATCTACAGGTAACAATGTGCGATTGTTCTCTTGAGATTCCGGGAGACCGTCATAACTAAGACCAAGTGTAATGCTTGAAGAATGTCCCTCAAACCATTTTCGCATCTCATCGTTCAGCATTGTGCCATTGGTGTTACCAAAGATGCGATAACGGCTTGGCCATCCTCCATTTTCTATCCACTCAACGAGTGGTTTCAAAACATCGAAGGCGGCTAAGGTTTCTCCTCCCATCAGTGCAATGTTGACATATCCATCATGCTTTAATAAATATGGCTCAAGTACTTTTTGAGCCATATTTAGAGACATATCAGTTGCACTTTTGGTATGTATGTAGCAATACTTGCAGTCAAGGTTGCATCGATAGGTCATCAATAGACCTACAGATACTTCCCATGGAACGGTACTGATTGTTTGGTAATCCATATTTATCTATGATAAGCTCCATAAGCAGCATCACAGTCTGTGGCACCCGAACAGCCATGACTTGTTGCACATACCTTATAATCTTTGACGCCTTTGCGAGGATGACGTTCCATGCCCTCAGTTTCATCCGATAAAACTTGGGCGCGGTACTCAGTAATAAGTTCATCCTTCTCACTTAGATGCTCGTTAAAGCGACTCATACAACCTTCAAAAGTGACCTCGATGCCGCGATCTTGCATTTCTTGAACAATTTGTTTGCCATATTCGATAAAGTCTGCACGTAGAGCTCCTGCTGGATGACTTGTGCTACCTCCGGAATTACCGGTGGCCGCCTCAAAATTATTCATGTTAATGCCTCTCATACCTGCATGGACTCCAGCAAAGAAGTCACAAGCGAGCTCTTCTTCCCAGTCATCGGTATATACATCCTGAAGCACACGATGCGCACATTCGTGAGTGTAAATCAGAGTCAGCGAATCTTCACCACTTATACCCGAAGCCAAAAGTTGATCACGGTTGAATCCAAGTACATCATCTTCATACGTTGATGGATTGTTAGACCATACACAAGTGCCATTAGCATTGACCACCGGAGCCTCTGGAATGCCAAAGAAATCACAGGCACGAGTTACGGCGCTTTGAACCATATCGTCTGTAAGATTTACTTCACTGATGTTGTTTGAGTGGTTCATGGGAGTGTTTGTGAAACCGGCATGACCATCGGTAACAGAGGAATCAAAATCATTATTCATAAAAATTCTGTTTTAGTATTTGATGATAATGAAAGTTTTGTTGAGACAATCTATCATTCTGATAGATTCTGACTGAGAGAAATCCAGTGGTTGTTGACCTTTGTCAGATGTTTCCCATATTCAATAATATCGTCTACGGCTGCATCAAATTTAAGTAAGTCAACAATTTCTGTAATGAATTTTCGCTCGCCATCTTCAAAATTGCCATCTGCAGCAATTACACGAAGGGCAACATCTAAAGCCTCATTTGCGTAATTGTTGTTTATTGCATCCATACAGATGTTTTGAATAGACTTACTCGGCAACTCAATCGGTTCCTCTATCGAAGAGCCAAGTAATGCTTTGGAATATTCTTTTATTAATTCTATTTCTGTTTCATGAAGGACTCCATCACTATACATGCCATAGATTGCCAAATCAACTAAATTTTCATTTTTCTTTTGCTTGGCAATGACTTCCTCTACATCTTCAACAGGAATAAAGCCTTCCTCTCCAAGCATCTTTTTCTTATAATCAGAGACTTCAACAAAACCAGCAGCAATGTCATCATACCCAAAAGATTGAACGCCTTCTTGAACTTTTTTAATTGATGCTCCTGCAAGAGAGAGGAGAATTGATTTGCGAATATCTCTACCAGAAAAACCATCTGCAATTTCTGAAATACTCATAAACTGCTCATCTGAAATGTCATTTTCCAATGGAAAGTTTGCCGGTATGAGAAGTTTAATCAATTTAACCCTTGTCTCAGAATCAGGTAGTTCAAATTTAATCGAATCAATAATTCGGGATTTAAACGCATCATCAACATCAGTTAGTAGATTGGTAGAAAAAACAACACAGCCATTAAAATCTTCCAAAAGCTGGAATAATTCATTAGACATTCGATTGTAATGCTTGTCAGAACTACCTTCAGTTGATTTAATACGACTACTCAGAAATGAATCTGCTTCATCAAAAAACAAAACAGCGTCATTTTTTTCCGCAAATTCAAAAATTGCGTGAAGATTTTTTGCACCCTCTCCAACCCATTTAGATTCAATTTCAGCATAACTAGAATGAACTATTGGCTTTTTTAGGTATGAGGCAATGGCTTCAGCAGTCATTGTTTTACCAGTACCGGGGGCTCCATAGAAACATAAGATTGATTTAGTAGATTTATCTATCTTCCCAAATCCCCATTCATCGAATATAAGGTTTCTATTTTCGATGATGGAAAGAGCCCTTAATATACGAAACTTAATCTCATCATCAAGGAGGACGTCTTCAAGTTTCCATTTAGGTTTTTTTAGTTTAAATACTGGACGTTCCTCATCATCGTCATAAGCCTTTGGCGATATCGAAGACTTGACACTGGACACATATTGCTCAATTCCAAGCGCAATTAATACATTCTTAAATAAGACCGGGACATTTATACTTCCGAGTCTATTTCTAAAAGCATATAAATTAGGATCACTTGAAAGTTCCTCAGAGAGAATACTCCATATTTTATCATTATGTTTATGAGCATTTGAAAGCTCCACCTCGTCCGGATTTGCAATAATGGTAATCGCAAGACTTAGGGGACTACCCTTCAGATAGTCTTTAACTCTGCCATTTAATAGCGAAGTAATCTCTTTTTGCACTGATTCAAGTGCAATGGAGGCTTCTATTGCAGAATTGCAGTTATTTACGCTATTAAAAAATTTTACATTCATATTAAATTCTTACTCTTGAGTATTTCGCGACACTTCCATTTTTACATCTGATTTCAACATCCTTTTTACTGCCGTCTTTCTGATGTGCCTTTAATTTGTAGGTAGTGCCATATTCTTTACCATATTCTTTTTTAATATCTGAGACCTCCACAAATGAAGTCTCGGGAAGTTCTCCCTTGATTTCGGCTCGAAGAGTGGATTCACTGAGATAATCAACATAAAGAATAATCGCCGCCGCTACTAATAGACTTCCAATCAATAGTGCTGTTAAAAACATTATTCAACGGGTATTACGAAAATCTTATCATTGACAAGACACGAAAGTTCATCTGCTATCTCGGAAGATATAATTAACTTCCTCTCGATCATATTTGCTGAATCAGCTTCTTCTATAACGATAAGATAACAACTATTTATATCTTTCTTTGAAACTGGTAGCTTATCCTTGAATATTTCAAGGGTTGCCTTATTCGGCATAATATTGACAACAAACTTTTTATTGTCATTTTGGGTATCAGCTAATTTCCGGTCAACCCACTCCAGAACTTTTTCTAGGGAAAGAGTGTTCACACGTTGAATCTCTTTATCATTAAAGTCATCGGAGATCTCAAATTTATGGGAGTGATGTTTGTATATCACATACCCACAAGCAATGATACCTATGGTACCTAATGCTATTGGAATAATCATTTTCATTCGTTTTTGATTTTAGATGCGAAGATTCTTCTACGTTTATGAGTTTCGGAAATTTTAGATTCAAATCCCTTTTCTGATCCAATCACCCTCACTCCAGATAAATTACCATTTCCATCTTGAATATATCCAAGCGAGGCTTTTCCATCTTGGGCCTTTCTATGGTATGCTGTTCCCATTTCCGTATCATATTTTTTGATAATATCAACTACTTCAGGAGTCGGAGGAAGAATTCCAGCCTCTCCATCTTTATCCTTAGATGTGAAAAATGAGCCAACACTTTCGATAACCCAATCAATTGTCTCTCCGATAAAATCGAATAATGCCTCTATTGCATCAAAGATTTTATCTACTAACCAAAATACTCCTTCAAAGAGTACTTCAAGGACTGCGCCCAACATTTTAGTAATGCCTCCTGCTACGCTTTTAACGCTGTCCCATAAATTACTAAAAAAACTCATATTAGTCTTCAAAAGGAATTACATAGATGGATTTGCCCGAAAAGGCTTCTTTCATTTCTATACTCTCAGATTCGCATATGAAACACTCTTTTGTAGCGGATGATAAATCAAATTTATCATCTTTTGCAAGGAATGCACAATAAAGAACACGTCGTTTTTCTTCGTATTCACCACGGATGAGATAAACTTGGTTAGAGAAACCCACCTGCGAGTCCGATAGATTATCGAGCCAGTTTAACACATCTGACAAACTCATATTCGAGCCGCATTGAGTGTAATGAATAGTGTTGTTGTTAACACCTTCTATGAAGTAGTTAACGATTGTGCTCAAATCATAAGAGCGTTCGTTAGAAGCGTCTCCCCATGCGTTATTCACATAAGAAGCCTGTCTGGGCGATTTTGACTGGTGGGCATCATTACATAACCTATTGCCAAGGTTAATAAGACGTCTGCCCAATCGTTCTCGACCACTTAAATTTTTGTCTTTTGAACTCATAACGATTGGTATTATATTGAGTAACTTATTTTTATTTTCTGCTTCATCCTCAGAATAATTAGTGCTTCTGAAAATAAAGAACCTAACTGTATTAGACTCCGAATAGATCGTAGGAGTAAAATCTTCGTCACAGAATGTACCGATATACATATTTTTACTCCAATCTATAAAGACGAAATTATAAGGATTTACTGCGTCGGGGTGATTATCTTTCACAAAAGACACAATGATTTCGTCTGTTAAGGAATCCAACTCGTCTATTATCTCCACTTCTTCAATTTGAGCTGACAGATGTGAGTCGATAATGTGAGTCATTTCAGAAGAACCAAAATTATTCGAGAACTCCGATATACGAATAATTTCTTTCGAACTAAGCAATGGAATATTTTTTATCCGTACAGTTGCTTTTGAGATCAAACAGGACAAATCTTTGGGATTTGTAGTATCTGCAATGGACTCTATAAAATTTAATTCAGAAGAAACATCAAGAATATGAGAATTATCCAATCTTTTGCTGATTAATTTAACATAAGACTCCATATATTCGGAACAATCCGAATCATTTAATGCCAAAGATTTATGTCCTATTAGACTAGGCAATAGTGGAGTCGCTTTATAAAAGTTCCAATAGTATATGTCTGCAAAGAAACTTATGAAAGCTTCTATTCTTGGCTCACATACTGAAAGAATAGTGGCAACTTCTTCTTCGGTGTAATTATGATTTGCCTCTATGGTAATATTAACCTCTGGGTCTAACTCGTTGGCAACATCATTAAGGTGCGCATCTGATGGGTCAACCGATAGTCCCCACCAATAGAATCTAAAAATCAGTTTTCCGTTCTTAATGACTGGAGATATTACCAATGTTGGGACATCAGAAAGATGGGCATACAAATCCTTATGTTTTACACCTATATCCTTGAAATTGTCTCGCCATGATTCCTGAAAGAATCGGATGGATTTATTGGCAGAAACATTCCAATATTTTGAACAAAAACATGCGATTGCTTCTTCCAATTTGTAAAATACTGCCTTGTTAAACTTATTGTCGGATGATGTGGTAAGAATGCAGTTTAATGGTATTGCCTTTTCGGGTTGAAGATTGACCGATAGTATGGTGTCATTCTTAATAACATATGGCGGAACCATCAAAGGCCAACTGCCTAATGAATTTTCATAGGCTGCTTGTATTAAGCTGTTCTCGTGGTTTGCACGAATAAGGTTAAGCCGATCTTTTTGCATTTCAATCTCCATTTCTCGTTGAAATGCGCAAAGTTCTGCAAATTCTGATCGTGCATTTTCTATCCCTTCGCGCACAACTTTTTCCTCGTATGCCTGTTGCTTACGAGCCAAATCTTGGGCGTGCTTCTTGCTCCTAAAATTATTAAAGCAAGCAGAACCTATCTGAACGGCCAATGTGGATAAGAATGCAATTGCCATAAATTATTTGTTTAGGAGTTTAAGATTAAACGAACTATTAATTTGGTCTAACTCATCAGGTGTACACAACTGTCTGAACTCTGGAGATTCAATCAGTTTGCTCATATCATGATAATGCTGAACTATATGATTCCGGATTTCTGGAATTTCAAGAATTTCGGAATCAATATTCTTCCAAAATAAAATTGGGGCGTGGTATTCAGCCAACATATATGCATCTCTCGTCATTCCAATCGTAGCTTTTACGGCTGACATTGTAATCTGAGAAAGTTTATCTTTATAAGTACACTTAATCTGAAGACTCTTGTTGTGATTCATGCCTTGTAAGCCACGTGCAAATGACCATGATGCAGTTTCAATGCCGATAGTGTCATCTTGGAGATAAGGGAAAACAAGCAATGTTGGTATGCCACCCATAATGAAATTGATATTCATTGCTTCACTCAATCTACTTTGACAAGCATTTTTCCATGCACACTTCTCTACAGTTACTCCAAGTGGTTGCATAGAGCTTATAAGTTCCTCGCAGAAGTGTTCGTGTTCGGCGGCATTCCTCACTGAGGATGTAAGCTCGGTTTTTGCTACGTAAACCGTTAGGGGCACTACTGATTTGTGTGCCATAAATTTTTCACGTTCTTCTAGTACTGAATAAACAGATTGCTCTAATGGCCAATAATGGTTCAGAAAGTCTATAAAATCAGCTTGCTTTTGACGAGTGTTATTCATCGCTATAGTTTGCTGAATTAAGTGCTGCCGCCCTAATTCATAGCTTTCTCTGCGGAATAAGAGCTGTGAATCCAGCTTCTCACGAGAATACTCATCTCTCAATTCTTGAAGATGTTCGCGAAATTCACGATTTGAATCAACCAACTTGGATTGCTGTGAACGGGCAGCTTCTCCAAATACAGATGATTGAATCGCACTTGTGAAGAAAAAAGGCGAACACCCACTCCCAGAAAGAGTGTCTATTATAGCGTCTAGAACCATATTAAATATCCATATTATCACTTATCCCATTGTTATGGAATAAATCGTTATTATTTGAGTTACAATCCACATCTTGATTACTTATATCATCATGGGATTGACCGATCACATCATCAAATGTTGCATCTAAAACAATGTCAGAACTTAACGGTGTTGCACCAATTAGTAATTCGGTGGAAATGCTCGGCAACTCTAATTCTTCAATGTCTATGCGTAAATAATCATCTGCGTTTGTTACTCCAATTGCATTATCGAAATGGTTGAACCGGTCAATTTCGTTAAAGAAAGAGTCTTGTTCAACAGAACTCATAAGATCCGACAAGTTTGTGTCATTGGAGACAATATTATGAACCTCTCGATATTCTGCTCCTCTCAAATTGCCTTCAGTATATGCGCCCAAAAGTTCTTCCGAAATGGGAAGATCATCAATACTGTCAAATTTTGCGAAAAGATCATCGTTAATCATAGCAAGCCCTCCTTACTTAAAGTCTCAAGATATTGTTCCTTGGCACGCTTATGGGTGTTGTAGTAGTTGGGCATACTCAATTCCATAGCCAAAGCAGTCTCGTCATTGGTCTTTTCTGCTACATAACGAAGCTCAATCAACCGTCTGTAACGTTGATTTGGCATATTTGACAGAACTTTGTTGAGATCATGCATATTGAGCTTCCGTGTGTTTTCCACTAAAGAGTCCTCGTCAATATTATTTCTATCATTGGCATTATCTGAAAATTCAATGCGTTTCTTGAAAAGTTGTCGGCAATAGTTTTCTGACAGAATCTTAAGCCAAAGTGTCAGTGAACATCGGAAGCCAAAACTTTGAAGTTTGCTTATCCCGGTGTCCTTGTGAGGCCAAAGTATATAGGCATATATCTCATTGATGAGTTCTGTCGCTGTTTCACAATCCGTGTAATACTTATTATGGATTGCCTTAAACAAAGGATAGCACTTCTTATATAGGAACTCCTTCGTAACGAAAGTGTCCCTATCCAAAATAGCTTTCACGATTTGTTGATCTGTAAGGGTCGTTAAATCCATCGTCTTGTTGCTTTCTTGAAAAAGACTTAAGCATCTCTTCCCAAGAGTTACTCGAAGTTTAAATATATCTGATAATCATTGCATTATGAGTATTAATCTACTTCGCTTGCTTAACAGTATAAGTGAAATGGCAATTATTTTTTTACGAAAACATACTTTTAGAAGGATTTTTTTTTTACATTTGTGAGCGGATAAGTAACTCTTGGGAAGAGTTTTACAATGCAGACATTATCATGTCATTGGCCCTGTCAACAGCCGAAGTGTCAAGTGTGGCAAGATAAATCTGTGTTGTCTGCTCGTTGTCATGCCCCAGCCCCTCACTGATAATGCCTAATGGAATGCCTTTGGATTTGGCAATTGAAGCCCAACTGTGCCTGGCGACGTATGTAGTCAATGGCATTTGCAATCCAGCTTTTTCTGCAACTGTCTTTAGACAGCAATTAACTTTGTAGTGCCGCTGTCTGTATTGATTACGATGATTAGCCGTGCCGGATATAATGACAGGGAAAAGGAATTCAGTCTCATTCTCCGGATATTTATCAAGAATTTCCTGCATCTCCTTTGTCCATTTGACAGTCAGTTTCTGTCCTGTCTTGCGGCGGCGGTAGGATACAATGCCGTTTTTCAAATCGGATTTCTTCAAGTAGGCAAGGTCAATGAAGCTTATCCCACGCAGATAAAAGGAAAGCATAAATATATCCCGTGCATAATCGGCATGCTTGTCCATGCTCAAATCCATATTCTTAATTTGCCTTATAGTTTTAATGTCAACCGCTCGTTTAGCTGTTTTTTCCACACCTGTATACACATGGTTGAAGGGTTTGACGCTCACGGCAACCAATCCCTGCTCACACGCTCTGTTGTATACCGCCCTTAATATGCGCAAATGGAATGATATGGAATTGGGGACAAGCCCTTTGGCCTGCAGGTATGCCTCGTATGATTTCATCATGTCCTGATTAAGCGTATCCAGCATCACGTCCTCATCGTTCCTGAAACGTGAAAAACTGTTCAGTGCCGACCTATACGTTTCGCTTGTGCGCACTTTGCCATCATGTTTCAGTCTGGCAATTATGCTTTCCATGAAATTGAAAAGAGACAGACGGGACGTAAGCGCAAGAAATTCTTCCACAATGTCATCTGCACTGAAACAGACACCTTTTTGCGTGAATGACATGACAATTCGGCTGAACCGGTTCATGTCCCATCGGATTTTTTCCTGTATGGACATGAGAGTCCCTGTTCTCCCGGAATCATGCTGCATGATTATATTCCGATGCTTTTCATCCCATTCCCGCACATACACCTGATGCTCTGTTGCCACCTGACGCACCGCTCTGTTGTGGGTAATCTGGTAATAGATGCGGCCCTCCTTGCTGTTGATTGAGGATTGGCTGAATTTTACTTTTACTGTTGCCATACGCTTTTTGTTTTACTGATTATATATCTTATACATAGGCAATGACACTAAAATGACACAGATGAATGGAATACACCAAATATATTATCATCCTGGATAATATAGGTTATAGGCTGGTACAAAATTTTCTTTGAGTCTTTTCATTTCGGTCGGAACACTGTCACGTGGAATAAAAAGTTCGCTTGTCTGTAAACCGGTGCTCAACTTTTTCCGCGATTTATTGTACACCACTCCCGAAAAACATGGACCCTCTGTCGCAATTGCGGTGAAAGAATAGCAAAACCACAAGATTATCAACCACCGAAAATATTGAAAGACCGGAATGGTTTTGTGACTTTGTGGCTATATGCAGGTGTTGTGGGAAGCATTGTCTGTATTTTCGTATGCTCACTTGTCATGTTTGACGAGTTTAATCCTGGAATTGATATGCGCATAAGGGTATTTTTGCTAACCTTTAATATAGGGTGCTTGTGGGGATATGCTCTTTTAATAAAAGGTATTCGGGTCGGATTTTATCTTATTGGAGGCTTATTCCTGATTAATGGTATAAATACTGCCATTCAAGCAAATGCAAATCAATGGATACCAATTGTTCGTCTGTTGCCGCTATTTTAATCTTATTTGCGGTTTTACAAATAAAGAAAAATGGGAAATCTTGTTGGGAGTTATTGTCCTGAGCGTTGATTTATGGCGTCACAAGACGCACACTGCAACGGCCTGTGGTCACAAGAAGTCCTGTTACAAGTAAAGTCCGGAAAGCCGGTATAACTTGAGGCATTTCGTTGTTTGATTGACGGAGTGCCTCTGGTTTTTCTTCACGGTGTGTTACTTTTGAGTGGCGAGTTTCATAAAATGGCAAAAGAAACCATTATGGAAGAACTCTACAGATTTGTGGTCGTGGCAGATGTGCAAAGAATGCTTATCAGATGTGGGCAGAAAATATGCTTTTAGTGGCTATCGTGAATTAACAGGTACAGATATTCCAGACAGTGTCACGATAATAGGCGTTTGTGAAGCCTTGAAAAACATTACGATTCCTGAGGGCGTTGCCAATATAGGGAAACTCGCCTTTGGTGATTGTCGTCATCTTAAGAGTGTTGAACTTCCAGATATAACTCTATTGGTCCCTGGAGGAACAGGAGATGCCTATTGTTGTTATCCGGCTTTTAAAGGTTTCAAGAAAATAGTTGAAGGCAGTTTCCCAAATTTTTCCGTGTCTACTTTTTGAAACTGGTACAACGGAGGTAAGTGTTCGGTCGGAAAATGTGATTTTGCACTGTTGTTGCTTTCAGAAATTGAGAGTTATGCAAAATATAAAAAGTTGATATGTATTGTGTTATGTAAATAAGGGTGCGGAATATTGTATACCTGTATTTGTGTAATTAATTGGAAATGAATACTTTGTGTCTTGTATTATCTGCCGTTTCTGCACGGCCTGCCTTGTTCGGCCCCTTTGCTACATTCTCTGCCTCTGCTCTTCGCCCAGCCAACTCTGTTCGGACTCTTTGTGCACCCATTTCCCTGCCTGTTTTTCCAAAATACCATAGAAATTTAACATCGTCAATGAAGACGCAACATGAAAACGCTTTTGGGAGAGCAGACTATAAGGATTCTATCTCATGGTACGACAGACCAGTGTACCTGCTTATTACCATGGAATCCACTCCATCCGCCTTCATCTCCCTTGCAATTTTTAGCCTGCCCATTGCTTCACCTTCCGCCAGCCCGGCTTCACGCCCCTCGGCAATTCCAACTTCACGCCCTTCCGCCAAACCTGCCTCATGGCCCTGCTGGCGTGCATAGTCAATGGTATTCTCGTAGTCGTAAAGCATCTTCTGTGAATCTTGGTAATGTTTGTACTGTTCGGCCGTAAAATTACATAATTCCGCTATTTCAAACAAGCGGTCGAACTCATTTTCGTTGAAAACTTTCGGTCTGGACTGAAGCTGGGACATATTTTTCAGCAGAAACATCCATTTATCATAATTGTCCTCCAGCTCATACTCACTCTTGCAGAATCTCGCCAGTTCAAGAAAAACAAACTGCAGCTTGTCATGCAGCAGTTCACCGGTACAGTCCTCCCGAAGTCGGTATGAAGAATGGTATCTGCAAGTGTCCCACCCCTCATCGTGATCCATCATAAAGTTGACAATAGCCACAAACCGGACTGGCTTCAGGTTGAAATTCCATCTGTAGTATGCTGAGGCTCCATGTTCAGACGCAAATTTCTCCTTCGCTATGGCAGCCTGGTTTATGACAGGGTAACTTGTATAGAACAATGCCCTGTCACGGAAGTAGGCCTGCTGTGCCAACTGCATCTCTATAATGTATTCCTCACCGGACTGCGTGTGTACGGATATGTCAAAGACTGCCTTCCTGTCTTCCTCCGTCGGTCCAAGATGTTCATTGTTCTGAAAAGACACATCTGCAATCTCGCCATTCCCGATTACATGATTAAGGAATGTGATGAGAATGTCCTTTGATTCCTCACTTCCAAAGACGCGCTTGAACATATAGTCGTTGGTAAGGTTCGCATAGACTCCACGCTGTGGAAATTGTTCCTGTTTCATTGATTCCATATCGCTTAGTTATTATTTCAATGTAATTCGGGAGCAATTCCCAAATTTTCTGACCGAACAAACATAGCGACACAAAACATAAACATCAACCACAAAAGTCAGATTTTTACGTTTTTTATAAAAACTTTTTATCTTTTTTAATGTTTTTATTTTTCTATGTCACTTTTTTTATTGTTTTTGACCGGAGCTATAGCACTCAGCACATCCTGTGTCGTTTGTAATTTCAGCACGGCCTGCTCTGTTCATGGTACTTTGCTACATTTTCCCTGCCTGCACTCTCTGCGATTGTGGCATGGCTTTGCTATTTTTTTCTTTGTGCCATTTGCGCTGCTTTATATATGATGAAAATTTCCACCAACTTGGTGGAATCTCTGAAATTCCATGGAGAATGCCATCTCTTGATAATGGATAAGGTCTACCCCGCCGCGCTTTATGTCAAAAACAGTCCGATAATCGGCAAAAAGTGTTTATATTTGCAGGCTATGGCGAAAGGAGTAACAGACATAGATGCGCAATGCCGCGAGATACTTGCAGATATCCGCAAGGGTGTCTTCCGGCCGGTGTATCTGCTTATGGGTGAGGAACCATATTATATTGACCTTATCTGCGATGCCGTCATTGCCAATGCCCTTGATGAGAGCGAGAGGGATTTCAACCAGACAATCTGCTACGGTACTGATGTGAATGTGGACACTGTCGTTACGGCAGCGAGGCGTTACCCGATGTTTGCGGAGCGTCAGCTTGTCGTTGTCAAGGAGGCCCAGTCGATGAAGAACCTGGAGGGGATGTCGGTATATTGCGAAAAGCCTCTTGATTCAACTGTACTTGTGCTTTGCGTGCGTGGGGCTACAGTGGACAAGAGAAAATCGCTGTACAAGGCTGTTGCAAAGATTGGCACTGTGCTGGAATCCAAGGCGGTGAGGGACTATGAGATTGCCAGGTGGATAGGCTCATTCTATGCAGGGAAGGGACTGGAGATAGCTCCTGACGCTGCGGCCCTGCTCGGGGAATATGCCGGGACGGACCTCGGGAAGATTGCTGTGGAGACCGACAAGATGCTGAAGAATCTCCCGGAGGGCACTTCGAGGATTACGGTGCAGGATATAGAGAAGAATGTCGGGATAAGCCGCCAGTTCAGTGTATTTGAACTCACCAAGGAATTGTCTTACCGTAACTCGGCCAAGGCCCTCAGGATTGCTGCCTATATCGGTGCGGCCCCGAAATTTGCCATGCCTGCCGTGATTGCCCCGCTTTTCACGCATTTCTACAGGATCCTGAAATACCAGGCCTTGATAATGAGGACTCCGCGTCCATCCACGGACCAGAAGGCGAAGGTATTGGGAGTGAATCCGTATTTCTTTCAGGAATATGACAGGGCAGTGATGAACTATCCGGTCAAGAAATGCATGGCCGTCATAGCATTGCTCAAGGAGTATGACTTCAAGGGCAAAGGGGGGAATGCCGGTGAGGCTACTCCAGACCAGATGCTCATGGAGCTTGTCGCAAAGATTCTGAATTGAGTATCCGGGATAGCTTTGCGCGATGCGTGACGATGAGGGAAGGTAACGTGTACATAACTTGTGCGGTGGGAAAAAGTTTCGCAAACCGCATGAATGCACGATGAACAATAAATTTGATACTTGCGAAACTTGAGTTAATAGTATAGAATTATGGAATTGATCCAATGTAAGGGGGTAAGAAAGACCTTCGGGGAGAAGGTTGCCCTTGACAATGTCTCGCTCAATATCCCAAAAGGCAAGATTTTCGGCCTTTTAGGTCCAAACGGGGCGGGAAAGACAACCCTCATCAGGATTATAAACAGGATTACCATACCCGACAAGGGAGAAATCCTGTTCAACGGTGCCCCTATCACACAGCGTGATGTGGAGAAAATCGGATATCTTCCTGAGGAGAGGGGCCTTTACCGTAAGATGAAGGTCGGTGAGCAGGCAATATATTTTGCCAGGCTTAAGGGAATGAGCTCACGTGATGCTGCCTCTGAACTCAAGCAGTGGTTCGTGAAGTTCGGGATACAGAGCTGGTGGAACAAGAAAGTTGAGGAACTTTCAAAGGGAATGGCGCAGAAGGTGCAGTTTATAACAACGGTTGTACACAAGCCTTCTCTCCTTATCCTGGATGAGCCCTTCTCCGGCTTTGACCCGGTAAATGCGCAGCTTATACGTGATGAAATCCTGAAACTGAAGGAGCAGGGTGCGACCATAGTGCTCTCTACCCATAATATGGAATCCGTTGAGGAACTCTGCGATGAGATAGCCCTCATCAACAAGTCGCACCTTGTCATAACAGGAGGTGTCGATGAAATCAGGCGCAAATATGGCAACAGCAATGTTGAACTCATATATACAGGCCAGGGGCAGATTGCTCCGGAAGAGGGGCTGTACAGCATAGTATCCGATACGGATGACAATGGCCGCCATACCGCTGTTCTTTCGCTTGAGGGAGGCAGCGGAAATACGGAAGTCCTCAGGAGCCTGCTTGACAAGGGTGTCCAGATAAATTCTTTCAAGGAACTTGTGCCACGCATGAATGACATTTTCATTAAACTTGTAACAGAGGAGAAATAGGCCATGAATTTTCGTAATATAGGAATCATAATCTCGCGTGAATACACGACACGTGTAAAGAAGAAATCATTTCTTGTAATAACCTTTATCGTGCCTGTCCTGTTTGTCCTGCTCTGCACGGTACCGTCATTGATAATGTTCCTGAGCAAGGACAAATGCAAGCAGGTCGAGGTTGTTGACAGGTCAGGTATAGTGATGCCTTATCTTGTTGACAACGATGTCGTTGCATACAGGGACTGCACATCAGGCAATCTTGACAGCCTAAAGGCAGGCATAGCTGGAGGAGGAGCAGATGCTGTACTCCATATATCTGAAATCAATCCGGAGACAAGGACCGTGTCTGTGGAGATGTATTCTGTCAAGCCGGTGGGGGTTGATGTCAAGGAGGCAATTGCTTCAAAGGTAGAGGACGCTGTGGAGGACTACAGGCTTGCAAGCTATGAAATTCAGGATCTCAAGCAGATAATGGAGGATGTGAAGGCTGAAATATCAGTCGCTACATACACCCTTGGAGAGGACGGTGAGGAGAAGATAAGCTCGTCTGAGGTCTTTATGGTCATATCGCTTGTGCTGACGATGATAATATATATGTTTATCGCGATGTTCTCAGGAATGGTCATGTCCAGCGTGATTGAGGAGAAGTCCAGCAGGGTTGTAGAGGTGCTTGTCTCATCTGTAAAGTCAATCGAGCTGATGTTCGGAAAGATTATCGGTGTCGCATGTGTGGCCCTGACCCAGTTCCTCCTATGGATTGTGCTGGCTGTTGTCCTTATATCTGCAATAGGGCTTTTCGTAGACTTCGGAAGCCTTGCCGGAGGCTCCGGGCAGATGGCGCAGGTGACTGAGATGACCGGCACCATGGGCGTAGATGACCCTACTTCAGCAATAATGCAGGCAGTACAGGAAGAGTCAGAGATAGGGGCTGTCATCACAACCCTCCGTGACCTGAACTACGGGCAGATAATATTCTCGTTTGTTGTATATTTTATACTTGGATACCTTCTATATGCTTCCCTGTTTGCTGCAATCGGCTCTGCTGTGGAGAATGAGGGAGACAGCAATCAGCTGCAGATGCCTATTACAATTCCTCTTCTTATAGGATTCTTCATTGCATTCTATGCTTTCAAGGCGCCTGACAGCCAGCTTGCATTCTGGGGGTCAATAATTCCGTTTACATCTCCTATGGTGATGCTGGCGAGAATCCCGTTCGGTGTCCCTGCATGGGAACTTGCACTTTCAATTGCACTGCTGTTCATTACATTTGCAGGACTGGCATATGTCTCTGCAAAAATCTATAAGGTAGGAATCCTTGTATCTGGCAAGAAATCAACTTTCAAAGATTTATGGAAATGGTTAAAGCAAAAGTAATCCTGTTGACTTTGGCTATGCTCCCTATGGCCGCATCCGCCGGAGTCACACCTAAGTGGAAACGCAACATCATTGACGGATCACGTACAGGCGTTTCCGTCCCTCTTGCCACAGATGTGGAGAAGTCCCTCGGGACAGTAAAGGGGAAGACCTATACTGCACCAAACGGCAAGGTGTACAAAGGCGGAAGCGTCTATAAAGTAGCTTCCCTGGTCACAGATGCACAGCCTGTCATGGCCCCGGTAAAGGAGGTCATTGCCTATTCACCGGAAGCTATGACAAAGGCATATCCGGAGAGTGCGCTGACCAACTGGTTCATTGACAATCTCATGGCTTCCGTAGAGGAGGCTTCAGGCAGGAAAGTGGATGTCGGAATCGGGAATTTTGGAGGAGTACGTGTCGATATGCCCAAGGGAGATGTGCTTGTCGATGACATACGCTCGATGTTCCCTTTCAGGAATGACATTGTATATGTAGCGCTGAAAGGCCGTGATGTAAGGGCCATGCTGGAGAATATGGCTGCCACAAGGTTCCAGATTGTGGGAGGAGTCCGTGTCACTGCAAAGGACGGCAAGATTGTCTCCGCTGAAATCGGGGGAGAGCCTATCGATGATGAAAAGGTGTATGGAGTCGCTACAATCTCATTCCTCCTCAATGGAGGTGACAGGCTTTTTGTGGCAAGGAATGCTGTAGAAGTCATTCCGTTCCAGATTGATATCTATGAGGCGATGATGGGCCAGATCAAAAAGGACGTGGATGCCGGACGCCCTATAGAAGGCAAGGCAGACGGCAGGGTTGTAATAATAAAGGATGCTGAGTAATGAAACGTATATTATTTATAGTATTGACTGTATTCTGCTGCCTTGAGGCGGCTTCTGCAAGGGGGCTTGTGATATTGCATACAAACGATACGCACAGCCATATAGATCCTGTACGTGGTGGTACGACAGACGGCCTGGGCGGAGTGATCGAAAGGGCTGCATATATTGACAGCGTCCGTGCTGCCGTAGGCAAGGGAAATCTTCTCCTTTTAGATGCAGGGGACTTCAGCCAGGGTACTTCTTATTTTACACTCCTGAAGGGAGACTTGGAGGTGGAGCTTATGAATGCCATGGGATATGATGTGGCATGTCTTGGCAACCATGAGTTCGACAATGGCCCGGAAGAGCTTGCACGCAGGGCCAGGATGGCCAGGTATGACATTGTATGCGCAAACTATGATTTTACGGGAAGCGTACTGGCAGACTATATCAAGCCTTACACGATTCTCAGGAGGGGAGGCAAGAAGATTGGCATAATCGGTCTCCTGACCGATGTGACTGATGTCGTTGACCATGACATTGCCCTGACGATGAAGTATATAGATCCTGCTGCTGTCACAAACGGATATGCCGCTGTCCTCAAGTCAATGGGATGCGACATGGTGATTGCCTTGACACATATAGGATACAATGAGGATGTTGAGCTTGTGAAGCACATCAGGAATGTTGACCTTGTCATCGGCGGACACTCACATACGTTCCTTGACAGTCCGGCCATTGTCAATGATGCGGACGGGAAGCCTGTCCCTGTCGTTACGGACGGATGCTGGGGACTCTATATGGGAAATATCACATTTTAACGTCTTCACCCCTGCCGGGATTCAATTCCGGCAGGGGTGATTCTCAATTTCCTGGGGCTAAGACCCTCTTCTTTATAGTATATTGAGGCTCTGTTCCTTGATCTTTTCAAGGTCATCCTTCATCCTTACGACAATCTTCTGGATATCCGAACTGTTGGCCTTTGAACCTGTAGTGTTGATTTCCCTGCCCATTTCCTGTGCGATGAAGCCGAGTTTCTTTCCAGGGAAAGGATCATTGCCGATTGTATCCATGAAATATCGGCAATGCTGGCGAAGCCTTACCTTTTCTTCGTTGATGTCAAGTTTTTCAATATAGTATATCATTTCTGACTCAAGCCTGCTCTGGTCCGGCTCCAGCTTAAGCTCGGCAAAGCGTGACAATATCCTCTCGCGCATTGCAGATATGCGTGTCGCCTCGAATTTCTCCACCTCGTCTACACATGCCAGTATGTTGGATACCTTTGCTGTCACATCCCTGTATAGGATAGCCCCTTCCTTTTCGCGGAATTCCTTCAGATGTCCGATTGCATCCGATATGCATTTCTCTACAGCCGGCCAGTTGCTGTCATTGATTATGTCTGCTGACTTCATGTCAACTACGTCTGGCATCTTCAATATGGCGTTCAGGATGACCTCGCTGCCTGTGGATGCTGACAGACCGATTTGTGGACCGATCTCCATAATCTGGCGGTAATATCCTATGACTGCATCCGTGTTGATTGTCTTGGCGGAGCCGGCCGTATTCGGTTCGTATGTCATGAACAGGTCAATGTTGCCCCTTTCCAGTTCCTTGGCAATCATTTTCCGGACTGTCATTTCCTTGTCCTTGGGAAGGAGGGATGTCTTGATCCCGATGTCCGCTGTCTTTCCGTTCAAGGACCTTATCTCCACGTATATCTTGCCGTTCTCAATTGTTGTTTCGGCTTTTCCGAAGCCTGTCATTGACTTTACCATATCCTGATTTTTTGTATCGGGCACAAAAATACTGATTTTTATTCTAAAAATCCAATGAATCGTCCTGGCTGACGGGCAAGTGCAGGATTTTGACGGCGCATTTCGGAATGGCAGGTATCTTGCTAAGGGGACGGCGTCTAAAAAGATTTATGCAAGATGAGAATAAGGATGTTTTTCTTGGCTGGGAGCTGCATGATGATTTCCTCCGTGCTATATGCCCAGAACTATGCGGCCTCTCCTGAAGAGGTCCAGACAGATTCCCTTAAGGCCGGACATAAGGTCAGCTATTTCGGAAATGGTGAGAAGCCTGATTCCCTCAAAGAGCGTCAGCTGATAGACATGTTCTACTATGACCAGTTCCGGCATTTCAACGACCCGCGGGCTCCTTATTTCCTGTTTATGAGCCGTGATGCCAACCTTGCAATGGGAATAGGCGGGGTTGTGCGTATGCGTGGCTGGTTTGACTGGGGAGGAGTCCTTAATACTTCCGGATTTATCCCCTATATGATTTCCGTTCCATCATCCGGGGGCAGGGACAGGAAACTTGGGAGTACACCTGCGGGCACGGCGATATATTTCCGTGTCCTTGGCCGTAACCTTTCAATAGGGGACTATCAGCTGTATATAGAAGCGAATTTCAATGGATACCAGTCTAAGGATTTTACCCTCAAGAAAGCATACGCGACAATCAATGACTGGACCCTCGGATATACGAATTCAACATTCAGCGACCCTCTGGCATCAGCTCCTCTTGTTGACGGACAAGGTCCTGGTGCAGAGGTAAGGACAACTGCCGTCCTGCTGCGATGGATGCATACATTCCATGAGAAATGGAGTGTAGCGGCATCAGTGGAGACTCCAAAGTCGCATGTCGGTGCAGACGGGGTTGCTGTAAAGGCCAGGGAGGACTGGCTGCCTGATGTCGCGGCATTTGTGCAGTATGGATGGGGGTACAATGAACATGTACGTTTTTCCGGAATTATGCGTACACTTTCATATCGGGACCTTGTGGAGAATGGAGACCGTACTGTCCTTGGCTGGGGAGTACAGCTGAGTTCTGTGTTCCGGCCGTTGAGACCGGTTACGGTATATGCGACTGTCAATGCCGGCCAGGGTTATGGAGGACTGACAAATGACCTTATGCCTGGAGATTTTGACCTTGTCATGGATCCAGGACGTTCCGGACGGATGTACGCACCATGGGCATTGGGATGGACCGGGGCCGTACAATGCTATGTCCACAGGGATGTGTTCCTGACATGTACTTTCGGGCAGATGCGCTATATGCCGGATGGAGAAGTGGACGGGACAACTTACAGATATGGCCTCTATGGGGCTGCAAACATATTCTGGAACCTTACTCCGCGAATCCAGGTGGCTGCCGAATTCAATTGGGGGCGAAGGGTCAATTTCAATGGAGAAGGGAATAATGCAAGGCGGGTAAGCCTTGTTGCCCAGTTCGCTTTCTGACAATTGCGGCAGTCTGTGGAGCATACCTTAGGATTGGCAATGGCATATAATAGGAGGAACCGTCCATTAAGGCCGGCTCCTCCCTTGCTAAAATGATGTATGATGACGGTTCTTACTCTTCTCCTCCTCCAAGTGCATGATAGAGGCTGATTATGCTCTGCAGGCATGTAAACCTGTCTGATGCGACATTTAGCTGTGCGTTGAGCAGGGACTGCCGTGCAGTCAGGACTTCCAGATATGTGACATTGCTGGTCATGTACAGCAGTTCTGCTGTCCGTACTGTCCGCTCAAGCTCTTTCTGCTGCAGCTCGTGGCTTTCCAGGTCCTTGCGTGAAGATTCTGTTGCATAGAGTGCATCGTTCACCTCCTGTCCTGCATTGAGGATTGCCTGTCTGTAGTTGAGCTGGGCAATCTGCTCCTCTGCCTTTGATATGCGCAGGTTGGACACGAGCTGTCCACGCTGGAAGATTGGCTGTGCAAGTGAGGCAACTGCAGAGAGGATAAGTCCTCCAGGATTGCTTATTGCCTGTCCGAGTGCATTGGTCCAGCCGACGCTTCCTCCAAGGTTTATGTTAGGATAGAATGCCGAACGGGCCATATTGGTGGAATAGTATGCAGAGGCAAGTGCCATTTCTGCCTGTACTACATCCGGACGGTTTGAGAGCAGACGGAGCGGCAGGCCTGTCTTGAACTGCTCCGGAAACTCCTGCTCAAGCAGGGTTCCGCGGCTGATTGGCCTGGACGGCATCCCGAGAAGTGTGCACAATGAGTTCTCGGCCTCGCGCTGCCTGCGCTGCAGGACATTATGCGCTGCTTCAAGCTGATAGAAGTTTGCACGGGCCTGTGAGACTGCGTATGCGTTGCTTTCTCCGATTTTCTGCTTTGCCTCAAGGGTCCGTATCTGCTCTTTCCATATATCTATGTTTGACTGGCTGATGTTCAGCTGCTCGTAAAGCATCAGCAAGGAATAGTACCCTGTTGCGATGCTTGCGATAAGCTGCGAGCGGACAGCTTGCCTGTATGCCTTCTGCTGGAGAAGCTGTGCCTGCGCACTCCTCTTCGCATTTGTCAGCTTGCCGAATATGTCAACCTCCCAGCTTGCCTGGACCGGTATGTCGTATGTCTTGACAGTGTTGCCGTCAGTGCTCTTTATTGCGCCCTGAGGCGTGAATGAGAGTGACGGTATGTATGCAAGGCGGGCTGCCTTGAGTCCGGCCTGTGCCTGCTCTACCCGGAGCATTGCCACCTGGATGTCCCTGTTGTTCTCCAGCCCGTAGGCTATGAGTTCCTGGAGCTGCCCGTCGAGGAAAAGCTCCTTCCATGGCATGCTGCCGAATGAAGTTGTGTCATTCTCCGCAACAGCCGGATTGTCACGGTACAGGCTGTCTGTAGGCAGTCCTTCAGGACGCTGGTATTTACGGTAAATGGAGCAGCTGCTGACCAATGCCGTACACATTATTATATATAGTAGCTTTTTCACGCCTATTCCCTTTCTTTTTTACGTTTACCCATTACCCGTTCCTCAATGTACTGGAATGTTATGAAGAATGCAGGTGTTACAAACAGGAGTGCAATTGTTCCGACAAGCATTCCTCCGACTGCTCCTACACCCAATGTCGAGTTTCCGTTTGCACCTACTCCTGTAGCGAACATGAGAGGAAGCAGACCGAATATCATGGTGAGTGCAGTCATAAGTATCGGACGGAGACGGATACCGGCAGATGCAATTGCAGACATGGACAATGACATTCCTGCCCTGCGTCTTTCCGAAGCATATTCTGTCAGGAGGATTGCGGTCTTGGAGAGCAGTCCGATGAGCATGATGAGTCCTGTCTGGAGATAGATGTTGTTCTCCAGTCCCCAAATGCGGGCGAACAGGAAGCTTCCCATAAGTCCGAACGGAACGGACAGGATGACTGCCAGAGGAATGAACAGACTCTCATACAATGCGCAGAGAATCAGGTAGATGAACAGGATACATATGCCGTAGATGATTACTGTGCTGTGTGAGTCTGCCATAAGTGCCTCCTCGCGTGTCATTCCTCCGAATTCATATCCGTATCCGGTAGGGAGCGCATATTCTGCAACTTCATTGATTGCATTGATAACCTCACCGGAACTGTAGCCCGGTGCCGGCATTCCCTGTACCTTGATTGAGGAGAACATGTTGAAACGCTCAAGTGACTCTGCACCGTATGTCTTTGTCAGTGTGACGAACTGGCTTACAGGTGCCATTCCGCCTGATGTCCTGACATAGATGTTGTCAAGGGACTGCATGCTCTTGCGGTCATCTGACGATGCCTGTAGCATTACACGGTAGATCTTGGTGAACCGGTTGAAGTTTGATGCGTATATGCTTCCGAAATATCCTGAGAGCACTGACAGAACACTGCTTGTCGTGATTCCGGCCCTCTGGCACTGTGCCTCGTCCACATCCACGCGGTACTGGGGGAAGTCATTGCGGAACTGTGTATATGACATCTGTATCTCCGGCCTCTTGTTCAGCTCTACAAGGAAATCATTGGTTACCTGGTTGAGGGCCTCGACTCCTTTTCCAGAACGGTCCTGCATGTATAGCTCGAAGTTGTTGCCGGAGCCATATCCTGAAATCATAGGCGGAGCGAACACGAAGATTGTAGCGTCCTTGATATGTGCTGTACGGCGGTATATTTCCTGGCGTACTGCCTCTACATTGTTCTCCTTGCCAGGACGAAGGTCCCAGTGCTTGAGCCTGATGATGAACATACCGTGCGATGCGCCGCTGGTACCCATGCTGAATCCTGTAATCATGTTGTATCCCTGGATCTGCGGTATTTCCCTCAATTCCTCCTGGATCTTGTTCATGATGTCGGCAGACTCTGCAAGTGTACTTCCTGTAGGGGCATCGAAGCTGATAAACAGCGAACCTGTGTCCTCGGAAGGCACAAGTCCTGTCTTGGTGGTGTTCATGAGGTAGAACAGAAGTCCTCCTGCCACAATGAGTGAACCCCATGCAACCCATTTGTGCTTAACGAAGAATTTTACTCCTCTCTTGTATTTTGTCACGATCTGGCTGAATGCAGAGTCAAATGCGAGACGGAACCTTGTGGAGAACTGCGGCTTCTTCCCCTCAACGACAATCTCGTTAGGTTTCAGGAGGAGAGCACAGAGTGCAGGGGAGAGGGTCAACGCGTTGATTGCCGAGATTCCGACTGCTACGGCCATGGTGACTCCGAACTGTGTGTAGAACACTCCGGAGGTACCTCCCATGAATGACACAGGCACAAACACAGCCATGAACACGAGGGTGGATGTAACGATAGCCGAAGATATTCCGGTCATTGCGTCTACAGATGCCCTGTATGGGGAACGTTCTCCCATATCAAAGCGCACCTGCACGGCCTCCACCACAATGATCGCATCATCCACTATCGTACCTATGGCAAGCACAAGTGCGAATAGAGTCAGGAGGTTGATGCTGAATCCTGCGACATACAGCACTGCAAATGTACCTATGAGCGATACAAAGATGCTTATAGTCGGGATGAGGGCTGAACGCGGGTTCTGCAGGAACACGTAGACGACAAGCACGACAAGTATGATTGCCTCAAGGAGGGTCTCGATGACCTTGTTGATTGAGGCGTCAAGGAATGTCTTGGTACTCATCAGCTCGACAATCTCCATGTCGTCTGGCAATGATTTCTTGACCTCCTCCAGGTATTTGTTGATGTTGACGATAATTTCGTTGGCATTTGTGCCTGCCATCTGGTTGATCATGCAGGCTGTTCCGGGGAAGCCGTTCACTGCACCCGTGTAGGAGTAGCTCTCGGCTCCAAGCTCAACGTCTGCGATGTCCTTGAGCTTGAGGACACGGCCGTCATCGTATGCGCGTATCACGATTTCCTCGAATTCCTTCTCTTCTTCCAGACGTCCCCTGTATTTGAGGGTGTACTGGTAGACATTCTTCGAATCTTCGCCGATCGCTCCCGTAGATGCTTCTATGTTCTGGCTTGCAAGTGCTGCAGACACATCTGAAGGCTCCAGGCCGTACTGCGCCATGATGTCCGGCTTCATCCATATACGCATCGCATATGAGCCTCCCATTACATTGACTTCTCCGACTCCGGTGATACGCTGGATTCCAGGCTTTATGTTGATGTTCATGTAGTTGGTGATGAACGTCTCGTCATATGTCCCGTTAGGGCTGCATACACCGAATACCATCAGCTGGCTGGTCTGGCGCTTACGTGTGGTGACGCCGATTTTGGTGACTTCCGCAGGCAGTTTGGAGGTCGCTGTGGAGACAAGGTTCTGTACATTGACAGCAGCCATGTCGGCATCGCTTCCCTGCTTGAAATAGACCGTGATAGTACCGCTTCCTGTGTTGCTGGCAGTGGAGGTCATGTAGGTCATGTTCTCCACTCCGTTGATTGCTTCCTCGAGCGGCACGATGACACTCTTCTGTACCGCATCCGCATTGGCTCCGCTATATGTGGCGGATACACGTATGGTAGGCGGCGCAATGTCCGGATACTGCTCCACGGAAAGTGAATACAGTCCGATGAGGCCGGCTACAAGAATTACGACCGAGATTACCATCGAAAGGATGGGGCGGTCTATGAAATGCTGTAGTTTCATGCTTTATTCCTCTTCCTTGTTTTTGCTGTTGCCGGATACTTCCATGCCGGCCTTCATCAGGCCTGCACCTTCAGCGATGATTACATCGCCGAATTCAAGTCCCTCTTCAACGATATACTCCCTTCCGTTGTTGATTGAGAATACCTGGATAGGGGCGGATACAGTCTTTCCGTCAACTACCTTGTAGGCAAATATGCGGTTCTGTATCTCGAATGTCGCGCCCTGTGGGATGACTATGCAATCCTTGCGCGAGTATGGGAGGACCACATTGGCCATTCCTCCGCTCATGAGCCTCTTGTCGCTGTTGTTGAAGACTGCGCGCATGCTTACTGTACCTGTCTTCTTGTCGATGATGCCGCTGATTACGTCAATCTTTCCTGTCTTCCCGTAGATTGAACCATCGTTGAGCTGGAGTGATATTTCAGGAAATGAGGCCAGTGCATTGTCAAGCGAGCCGTACTGTGCTGTCAGTGCAAGTACATGCTTCTCTGTGAGCGAGAAATACACATACATCTCGGAATTGTCTGATACGCTTACCAGAGGTTCTGCCATTGAAGGCCCGACAAGGGCACCTACCCTGTATGAAGTCATGCCTGCTGAACCGTTTACAGGGCTTTTGACCTCGGTGTAGGACATGTTGTTCTCTGCTGTTATCTCCTCTGCCTGTGCAAGCAGGAGTGCCGCCTCCGCATTCTTGTAGCTGTTCTGTGCCGTACGGAGCTCGAAGTCAGATATCACTTTGTCATTGTATAGTGACTCCTTTCCCTCAAGGTTCAGCTTTGCTGTTGCGAGGCTTGCCTCCGCTGCCGCTACAGATGCCTTTGCCCTCTTGAGGGCTGCCTTGTAGGGAACCTGGTCTATGACGAACAGGACTTCGCCCTTGCGTACATTTGCGCCTTCCCTCATGCGGACGCTGGTTATTGTACCCGACACCTGAGGACGGATCTCCACATCCTGTCTGCCCTCGATGACAGCAGAATATTTCACTGTCAGCTCCCTGTCTTCCGGACTGAGTGTAAGCAGCGGGTACTCATTGCTTCTTGTCTGCTGCCCCTTCTCCTGTCTGCAGGCAGGCATAAGCATCAGGCAAAGTCCAAAAAGGACAAAACTTCTAAATTTCATCATACTACTAACTATTATTTATTTTATTGTGAAAAATCTATGTTTTGGCTCGTTTTTCACGAAAATACCTGCAAAATTACTATAAAAAACATATAGAAAATAGTTTTTTTGTGTATTCTGTTGGTTAAAAGTTGTTTGGCGGCAGAAAAGTTAAGTTGTAATTTGTAATTTTAGCAAGAAAGATTTGGTCAACAAATAAATATTGCTAGCTTTGCAAAGTTGGATGCGAATAAGCACTAAAACTTATTGATAGACTTAAACTTAATTAAGGAATAATCACATTAAAATAACATGCCTATGGATAGCAATGACGGAACAGACGGAAATGGAGGTGATAGATGCCAGTGTCCCAAAGAGATGCAGGAACAAATACGATGATTTCATGTCTGACTGTTTTAGAGCAGAAGATGACGGTTATTATTTTGACATTGATTTTTTTAATTATGACTATTTTATAGATAATTAACGTAAATTCGATAAAAATAACTAAAACAGTGTCAATTGCTTAGAGTCTTCTTCCCTGACTGATGCAATCATAGGTTTCTTCGGGAAGAAACATTATGGTGAGGGAGCTGCGGTCAGATTAGCCGTGAGGTTCGCGACAGAGCGATGTCCGGAATGTTCAATATTAGCCATGTTCTTGAGTTCGTCATTGACAGTCGGCAGCATGACTGTTGCTTTGAAATATATGCACATGATGCGTCTG
>JAMPAT010000029.1 GCA_023667095.1 Bacteroidales bacterium | reverse complement strand
CGACTTTTATATTTACTTCCAAACTTTTTTAATCTTTTTTGAAAACTTTTTTTGAACTTATTTTTCTTATGAACATTAGTACACTAATAATCAGCATATTCCACAAAACATAAAAATTTAGATAAAGAATAGCATGTTTTTGCGTATATTTGCAGAGTTTGACTTATATAAATATATAGACAATGAAAAGATTGGTATTGACATTATCTGCATTGGCATTCTGTGCCGGGCTATATGCAGAGGCGGACACTTCCCCACTGTGGCTCCGCAAGAACAGCATCTCCCCGGACGGGACAAAGATTGCATTCTGCTACCAGGGCGACATCTTTGTTGTCGGGGTAGACGGTGGCAAGGCCTCACAGGTTACAACTAACCCTGCGTATGATTCAGACCCCGTATGGACTCCTGACAGCAAGAACATCATATTCAGTTCAACAAGGGAGAAGAGCAAGGATATATTCATTACCTCAGCAGAGGGTGGAACTCCAAGGCGCATTACAGACTACACAGGGAACGAGACTCCCCTTGCAGTATTGAATGACGGCAGCATTGTATTCTCTGCAAACATACAGCAGGACACCGAATACAGCGGCTACCCTGGAGATGCACAAATCTATGTCATATCACAGGATGGAGGACGTCCACGCAGGGTAACATCGCTTCCAATGGCGGCAATGAGCATAAATGATGCTGGAGTTGTACTCTATGAGGACATAAAGGGATATGAGGATACATTCCGCAAGCACCACACATCGTCTGTAACCCGTGACATCTGGATGTACACTCCAGGTGCAAGGCTGAAGAAAGAGACCGGAGAATTCAGCATTGACGGCAACGGCACTTTTACCAGGCTTTCTTCATTCGAAGGAGAAGACCGCAACCCGGTATTCGCAAAAGACGGCAATACATATTATTATATTAGTGAAAAGAACGGTTCTTTCAATATATATAGGAGCAGCATCAGCAACCCGATGGAATCAGTACAGGTGACATTCAACGAAAAGCATCCTGTAAGATATGTGTCAGTGGCCGGCAACGGGACAATCGCATACTCGTTTGACGGGGAACTTTACACAGTAAAGGAGGGAGAGTCGCCAAAGAAGGTAGACATCAGGATTACAAAGGATTCCAATGAGAGGGCACTAAACAGAACTTCCATTTCAATGGGCATAACATCGATGGATGTATCGCCCAATGGAAAGGAAGTGGCAATTGTCGCACGCGGAGATGTATTCGTGACATCAATAGAGTACAGCACGACACGCAGAATCACAAATACACCTGAACAGGAGCGCAATGTAAGCTTCAGCAAGGACGGACGCACAATTTACTATTCCGCAGAAAGGGACGGTTCATGGGGAATATGGGCAACCTCGCTCACAGAAAAGGACGACAAATATTTCACATACTCCGTAAAGATGGAGGAGAAGCGCATAACTGCCCCTGGCCAGACATGCTTCCAGCCATCTGTATCTCCTGACGGGGAATGGATTGCATTCCTGCGCGACAGGACAGAGATTGTTGTAAAAAACCTTAAGAATGGAAAGGAGAAATCGCTTCTTAAGGCTGTAAACTACTCATACACTGATGGTGACCAGAGCTTTGAATGGAGTCCGGACAGCAGGTACATCCTCTGTAACTACCAGGCCAATGGAGGCTGGAACAATGAGGATGTCGCAATAATCGACATCGAAAGCGGTGAAATCAGGAACCTGACTGAAAGCGGCTACACAGACACTAACTTCCGCTGGGCAATGAAAGGCAAGGCCATGACATGGATGTCAGACAGGGCCGGCTACCGTAGCCATGGAAGCTGGGGAGCAGAATATGATGTATATGTAATGTTCTTTGACGGACAGGAATTCATGAAATTCCAGAGAGACGAGGAAGATGAGGAAATTGAAAAACTCCTTACAGACGACAAGAAGAGCAAGAAGGAGGAGAAGAAGGAAGAAAAGGATTCCACAAAGACAGAAAAGAAAGCCGAGAAACTTATCCTTGACCTGGACAACATCCAGGACAGGATCCTGCGTCTGACAAGATTCTCAGGAAGGATGGGAGACTGCTACCTTACTGATAACGGAAGCAAGCTGTTCTATATAGTAAGGCTTGAGAAGAGCTATGACCTATGCGTACTTGATACAAAAGAAAATAGTGTAAAGGTACTCAGCCGCGGCGTAAGCGGGGCAATGTATCCAAGCCGCGATGGAAAATACATCTATATGCTCAGCAGGACAGGAATCTCACGTATTGACGTAAGGTCTGAGTCCAAGAAATCAATCTCGTTCAAAGGTGAATATGACTACCGTCCTGCACAGGAAAGGGAATACATATTCAACCATATCTGGAAACAGGTCGAGGAGAAGTTCTATGATCCGCAGATACATGGAATCGACTGGGCTGGCTACAAGGAAGCCTACAGCAGATTCCTTCCTTATATCGACAACAACTATGATTTCCAGGAGATGCTGTCCGAGATGCTAGGTGAGCTGAACGGTTCTCACACTGGTGCGAGATACCGTCCAATGACAGGATTGTCCATAGGCACGCTTGGAGCTATATATGATGATGCATATGAAGGTGACGGTCTGAAAATCAAGGAAGTCCTCAAAGGAGGAGTCCTTGCTGTAGCAGACCCTGAGATAAAGGCAGGGGATGTAATCACCGCAATCAATGGCACTGAGATCAAGGCCGGAGAAAGTTGGTATGACCTTCTCCAGGGAAAAGCCGGCACCAAGATCCTTCTTTCAGTCAAGAAAGGCGGCAAGAAGGCTGTAGACATGTACGTTGAGCCGGCATATTCTGACTATTATGAACTTTACAGGAGATGGGTAAGGCGCAATGAGGAGCTTGTAAAGAAGCTTTCAGGAGGAAGAGTCGGATATGTACACGTCGAGGGAATGGATTCCGACAGTTTCCGTGAAGTCTACTCTAAACTGCTCGGGAAATACCGTACAGCTGAAGCAGTCATAGTAGATACACGCCACAATGGAGGCGGATGGCTGCATGATGACCTTGCAACATTGCTTTCCGGACAGGCATACATCAGGTTTGAGCCGAGGGGACAGTATGCAAGCACTGAACCATACAGCAAATGGACAAAGCCATCATGCGTGCTCATAGGTGAAGACAACTACTCCGATGCATCAGGATTCCCGTACGTGTACAAGACCCTCGGAATCGGCAAGCTGATAGGTGCACCTGTCCCAGGTACAATGACAGCAGTGTGGTGGGAGAGCCAGATTGACCCGACACTCATATTCGGTATCCCGCAGGTCGGCTCAGTCGGAATCAAGGAGGGCAGGTATCTTGAAAACATGCAGGTTGAGCCTGACATACTTGTGTACAATGACCCGGCATCTGTGCTCAACGGAGAGGACAAGCAGCTTGAAGCAGCCGTTGCTGAAATGCTCAAAGAAATTGATAATAAATAGGTTATCCCAGACATTATATGGATAGCAAGATTGTTATAATTCCTACATACAACGAAAAGGAGAATATAGAGAAGATCATCAGGGCTGTTTTCAGCCTTGATGGTCTTTTTCATATCATTGTGATAGAGGACGGTTCTCCGGACGGGACCGCAGAAATAGTAAGGAGACTCCAGGATGAGTTTCCGGAAAGGCTCTACATGATAGAGCGCAAGGGAAAGCTGGGACTCGGGACAGCATACATCACCGGATTCAAGTGGTCTATAGAGCACGGATACGACTATATATTCGAGATGGACGCAGACTTTTCTCACAATCCAGATGACCTGCCGCTGCTGTACAGGGCATGCAGCGAGGGCGGAGCAGACCTTGCGATAGGTTCACGCTACTGCAATGGCGTAAGTGTAATAAACTGGCCGATAGGGAGGGTCGTAATGTCATATTTCGCATCGGTCTATGTCCGTACCGTACTCGGGATGAAAGTATATGACACGACAGCCGGATTCAAGTGCTACAGGCGCAAGGTACTGGAGACTATAGACCTTGACAAGGTAAAGATGAAAGGATACGGTTTCCAGGTAGAGATGAAATATTCTACATATAGGTTAGGATTCAAGATCGCAGAGGTCCCTATCATATTTGTGGACAGGAAAGAGGGGACATCAAAGATGAGCAGCGGAATTTTCGGGGAGGCCTTCTGGGGCGTACTCGGGATGAGATTCCGCAGGATAAAGCCAAGAGAAAGCAAATAAACAGACAACGGAACGTGATACAGGAATAAGTATGGAAAAGTCTATTCTTCTGCATAATGCATTGATAGTGACATCTGAAAGTGTAAGGAAAGGTTCAATTGCAATATCCAACGGGAAAATTGAAGAAGTGCTCTGCCCTGACAGCGAGGGACTAATTGAGCATGACGGACAGCACATCATATACGATGAAATCCAGAAGTTCTTCCCGGAGAACCGGTATGAATTCAATGACCTCAGCGGAAAACATGTGATGGCAGGAGGAATTGATGCACATGTGCATTTCAGAGACCCGGGACTGACCCATAAGGCTGATTTCTGTTCTGAATCAAGGGCTGCGTTACTTGGTGGTGTTACCTCTGTAATCGACATGCCGAACACAAAGCCTGCAACAACTTCAGCAAAAGAGCTGTCAGACAAATATTCCATAATCTCAGGAAAGAGCTGGGCAGATTTCGGTCTGCACATCGGAGCGACGAATTCAAATGCAGATGAGATACGGGAACTTGTATGCAGCGATAAGGCAGAGCATATTGCAGGAATAAAGGTTTTCATGGGATCGTCTACCGGCAATATGCTGGTGGACAACAGGGAATCGCTCGAAAGGATATTCTCGATAAAGGAGAAGCCAATACTTGTACATTGTGAGGACGAGGCAACGATAAAGGCCAATATGGCTGCTGCACAGGAGCGTTACGGAAATGCAATCCCTTTCAGCCTGCACCCTTCGATAAGAAGCAGGCGTGCATGTATATTATCCACAATAAATGCCCTGGAGCTGGCAATAAAGCATGGGACAAGGCTGCACCTGTGCCATGTATCAACAAAGGAGGAAGTCAGGATGGTGCAGGCTGCCAAGGCACTGAATCCGAATATTACGGCAGAGACATCGGTAAACTACCTGTGGTTCTGCGACAAGGACTATGACAGGCTCGGAAGCCTGATTAAATGCAATCCGGCGATAAAGTCGGAAGAGGACAGGGAGGCACTGGTCGAGGGAATAATCAACGGGGGCATCGACACAATAGGCACAGACCATGCCCCACACCTCCTGGAGGAGAAAAACAGGAACTACCTTAATGCACCATCCGGAATCCCGTCTATCCAGCATTGTTTCCCGGCCCTGCTTACCATAGCCTCAAGGGAGGGAATCCCACTGGAAAGGATTGCAGCACTGCTTTCATATAATGCAGCAAAAATATTCAGCATAAGCAGGAAAGGAAGTCTCGAAAAAGGGATGGATGCTGACCTTGTGATATTTGACACTGAGCATGAATATACTGTCTTGAAGGACGATGTGGCATACAAATGCGGCTGGTCACCATATATCGGTGAGAAGCTAAGGGGAAAAGTACAGGCTGTATATGCTGCCGGCAGAAAGATAGCAGAAGACGGCTGTATCATCACTGACGCCCCTGCAGGACAGCAGCTGTCATTCAATAGGGCATAACCGGCTGCCGGCAGTATAGGAAATTTCTCATTTTACGTAGGCTTATGAAAAAAATAGACAAAGACAACAAGGCAATAGTATATCTGCTGTCCACATTCGCCATAATGTTGTGGGGAATGTCATATATATGGATTGACAGGCTCATAAATGCAGGGATTCCTGTATTCTACTTCGTCTTTATCCGTATACTTCTGGCAGGACTTGTCCTGATTCTGTTCAACTTCATCACAGGAAAGCTTGCACCGGTGCAGAAGCGCGACATACCTAAATTCATATTGCTGGCATTCTTTGAGCCATTCATATATTTCATGACAGAGTCATATGGAATCAAGGAGACAGGCTCCCCTACCCTGAGCGCAATGATCATCGCGACAATCCCTATTTTCTCAGTTGTGGCAGGCAGGGTGCTGTTCAAGGAGAGAATCAACTGGATAAATGCCATAGGCATATTGCTGTCCATGGGTGGAATATGCCTCGTGGTGATGTGCAACGGGACCCTGGGGAACAATTTCATCTGGGGAATCATCCTGCTTGTCATTGCTGTCCTCAGCGAAGTTGGACATGCGTCTGTGACAAAGAGCCTCTCATGCAGATATGAAAGCCAGACTATTGTGATGTACCAGTTCCTCATCGGTTCTGTCTATTTCCTGCCGTTTTTCCTGAAATACGGGATTGCAGATTTCCAGCCATACTATTTCAGCGCGGAGATATGGATGCCTATCCTGTGCCTTGCCGTACTGTGCTCCAGCGTGGCATTTTCGCTGTGGGTCACGACAATCAAGAGCCTCGGGGTCTCCAAGTCAAGCATTTTCACTGCACTGATACCTGTCGCTGCCGCAATAGTCGCCTGGGCACTCGGGCATGAACTGCTGAGTGCACGTCAGTGGGCAGGGATAGCCATATCTACTGTCGGGGTGATTCTGTCACAATATGTAACAAGGAAAAACAGGCAAAGTGCCAAATGAGACATGCCATGAAATCACGTGTTGTCATAAAGGATATACTTTCTCCATTGAGACGGCTCCTCAAGAAGATGTCGGAACATGACATGCTTCTTGTCCTGTCGCTGATTGTCGGAGTGGCATGCGGACTGGCCTCTGTCATACTGAAACTTCTCATAGAATGGATTCACCATGGACTTATTTCATGGTTCGGCGGAAATTTTGACTATAATTTCCTCTATCTCATCTATCCGGGAGTCGGTATGCTCCTGGCAATGCTGTTTGTGAGGTACCTTGTGAAGGACAATATCGGGCATGGAGTGACAAAGGTCCTCCTGGCTGTGTCAAAGAACGAGTCGAAGATACGTCCTCACAACATGTGGTCCTCGGTACTTGCCAGCTCGGTGACAATCGGATTCGGAGGTTCTGTCGGAGCCGAGGCCCCGATTGTATATACTGGAGCGGCGATAGGCTCGAATGTAGCCAGATATATGGGACTGTCCTACAAGAACATGACCATACTTCTTGGATGCGGTGCAGCAGGCGCGGTGGCCGGGATATTCAAGGCACCGCTTGCAGGAGTCCTTTTCACACTGGAGATTCTACTGTTCAACATCTCCATGTCATCCATATTGCCTCTGCTTCTGTCCACGGTCTCCGCTACAGTCATATCATATATATTCCTCGGGGATTCGCTTCCTTTTGAATGTACACTGGAGCCGTTCTCGATGCACAATATTCCTTTCTACATTCTTTTAGGACTGTTCTGCGCATGCTGCTCAGTATATTTTACAAGGACAACACTATGGCTGGAGGACAAGATAAAGAGCATAGGAAACCCTTACTGGAGATGGCTTGTTTCCGCAGGATGCCTTGGACTGCTCATATTCCTCTTCCCCCCTCTTTACGGAGAGGGATATGAATATGTCAGCCTGCTGCTCAACGGAGGAGACATTGACCTTGAAGGCAAAACAGTGCTTGCGTTTTTCATGGACATGCCATGGAGTGTCCCTATCTTCTTCATGCTCATTCTGCTGCTGAAAGTATTCTCAATGTCATTCACAAATGCAGGCGGAGGAGTAGGAGGGACATTCGGACCTACACTTTTTGTCGGTGCGATGGCTGGATTCATAATTGCAAGGGTGCTGAACCTGATAATGGGGGGCAGCGGGATATCTGTTCCGGAACAGAATTTTGTACTTGTAGGCATGGCAGGCCTTATGGCCGGTGTCATGCAGGCCCCGATGACAGCAATCTTCCTCATTGCGGAAATATCAGGAGGATACGAGCTTCTGATACCGCTTATACTGACTGCGACCATATCATTCGGTGCGACAAGGGTCGTGGAAAAATATTCAATCTACACAAAACGTATCGCGAAACGTGGAGAGCTGCTGACGCATGACAGCGACCAGGCCGTCCTGACCCTGCTCCACACATCGGAGCTGATTGAGTCGAACTTCACACCGATAAAGATTGACGCGACATTGGGAGATCTTGTTGAGACAATATCATGCTCAACAAGGAACATCTTCCCTGTACTTGATTCCAGGGGACATTTCCAGGGCTATGTCAGCCTTGAGGACATACGAAGGGACATGTTCAAGAAAGACCTCTATGACAAGGCCCATGTCTACAACTATATGAAATCCGCACCGGAGTATGTCTATATAGATGAAAAGATGGACACGGTCATGAGGAAATTCGAGAAGACAGGAGCCTGGAATCTCCCCGTTGTAGACAAGGACAGGACATATATGGGCTTTGTGTCTAAGTCCAAGATTTTCTCGGCATACAGGGACCAGCTCAGACAGGTCTCACATGATTAGTCAAACTCACATATTTTGAATTATGAAAGATATTTATATAAGTGAAATAGCATCAAGGCTTGGCGTAAAGGACTGGCAGGTTGAGAACTGCGAAAAGCTGTTTGCAGATGGTGCAACAATTCCGTTTATCAGCCGGTACAGGAAGGAAAGGACAGGAGGACTGGATGATGTAGCTGTCGCAGAGATAAGGCACTGGACAGATGTCTTCGCTGAAATGGAGAAACGGAAAGAGACAATACTTGAGACAATTTCCTCTGCCGGGGCACTTTCAGACGAGCTGCGCCAAAGGATTGAGGAAAGTACGGACTCCAGGGAACTTGAGGACCTTTATCTGCCATACAGGCCCAAGAGACGTACACGTGCAACTGCAGCAAAGGAGGCAGGGCTTGAGCCTCTTGCAGACCTTATGTACAATGTCGCCATCATAGACCCGGCAAAGGAGGCACGCAAATATATAGGAGACAATGTTGCCAGTGAAGAGGAGGCACTCGCTGGAGCGCGTGACATTATCGCTGAAAGGCTCAGCGAGACTGCTTCTGTCAGGGAGACAGTCAGGCAGATATTCTCTACAAGGAGAATCGTGTCAAAGGCAACCAGAAAGGCAGACTCACCGGAAGCACAGAAATACAAGGGATATTTCGAATGCTCGGAGCCGATATCAAGAATTGCCCCGCACAGGCTGCTTGCCATGCTGAGAGCCGAGGAAGAAGGATATATTACACTGAGGCTTGATGCAGATGCTGAAAAATGCGGAAACAAGATATACTACGACTTCTGCCAGGAAAGGAAATATCCGGCCAAGCCTCTGGCCGAACAGATAAGGGCAGCAGTTGATGATTCATTCAAGAGGCTTATCGGGCCATCCATCTCAAACGAGGTGATACGGAGTGCCAAGGAAAAGGCCGACATTGAATCCATCAGGATATTCGGTGAGAATCTCCGGCAGCTTCTGCTCGCCCCTCCTGTAGGACAGAAAAGGCTGATGGCCATAGACCCTGGATTCAGGACCGGATGCAAGGTGGTATGCCTGGACGCGCAGGGGAATCTGCTGCATAATGAAGCTATATTCCCGCATCCTCCTGCAAATGAGAAGATAAAGTCCATCCAGGCTGTCTCCTCCATGATTGAAAAATACAGGATTGAAGTAATTGCAATCGGGAGCGGCACTGCAGGAAGGGAGACAGAGGAATTCATCAAACGGATCCCGAAACCTGATTATGTCAAGACATATATGGTAAGCGAGGACGGAGCATCGATATATTCAGCTTCTGAGGTGGCAAGGGCAGAATTCCCGGAGCATGATGTAACAGTGCGAGGTGCGGTATCAATAGGAAGAAGGCTGATGGACCCTCTTGCAGAACTTGTCAAGATTGACCCGAAATCGCTCGGTGTCGGCCAGTACCAGCATGATGTGGACCAGGGGCTTCTCAAGGAGAAACTGGACAACACTGTCGAGAGCTGTGTCAACAGCGTAGGGGTCAACCTGAACACAGCAAGTCCGTATCTGCTGAGCTATGTCTCTGGAATCGGGCCGTCACTGGCTGCAAGCATTGTAGAATACAGGACAGAAAACGGAGCCTACAGTTCAAGGGGTGAGCTTACCAAAGTAAAGAGGCTTGGTGCAAAGGCATTCGAGCAATGTGCAGGATTCCTCAGGATTCCAGGAGCCGAGAATCCGCTCGACAATTCGGCAGTGCATCCTGAGTGCTACCATATCGTGGAGAAAATGGCAAGGGACCTGGGTGTGACATCCAAGGAACTTGTCGGAAACGCAGAGCTGTGCTCAAGTATTGAAGCAGAAAGATATGTCGGGAATGATTTCGGGCTTCCTACAGTCAATGACATCATAAATGAACTGAAAAAGCCAGGGCGTGACCCGAGGGAAGGCGCAAAGGAATTCGAGTTCGCCTCTGATATCCATACTATAGATGACCTTGTGACAGGCATGGAACTTCCAGGCATCGTGACAAATATCACTGCATTCGGAGCTTTCGTGAATATCGGAATCAAGCAGAACGGGCTTATCCATGTCTCCCAGATGGGGGCCAAGGGCCAGGCAGACCCGTCAAGGATACTGAAGCTGCACCAGCAGGTGAAGGTATCGGTAATTTCTGTGGATACAGAACGCATGAGAATATCATTGAGACTACTTTAACATATAAATGGCAGATGCACAAGAAGTTCACTGAACAATACCATAGGATACGCCACAGGATGTCAACAGGATTCGACAGTCCGTCATGGTATGTGTCCCTGATTCCATTTGTTGTACTCATTGCTACACTTTCGGTCGTAGTCCATATCTTCGGGGCAGACTCCCTTGAGGGTGGAAGCCAGGTTGCCCTCCTGTTTGCATCAGGGGTAACCATCTCCATATCAATGGTATTCTACAAAAAGCCATGGGAGGAGCTGGAGAATGCAATAATAGACAATGTCAGGTCCATCGGCAGCGCAATCCTGATTCTGCTGATGATCGGGGCAGTGGCAGGGACATGGATGATAAGCGGAGTTGTCCCTACTCTTATATATTATGGGATGAATGCCTTGACACCGGCCATATTCCTGCTTGCAACATGTATAATAAGTGCGCTGGTCTCACTTATGACAGGAAGTTCCTGGACAACGATAGCTACAATAGGCGTAGCCCTGATAGGAATCGGCACAGCCCTTGGCTTTTCTCCGGGATGGACGGCAGGCGCAATCATTTCAGGTGCATACTTCGGGGACAAGGTCTCTCCCCTTTCGGATACTACAATCCTGGCTTCATCATCGTCAGGGACTGCCCTGTTCACACATATCAGATATATGCTTGTGACAACGGTACCGTCATTCGCCATAGCCTGCATAGTATTTCTTGTCGCCAGCATTTGCCATAGCAGTCCGGAAAGCATGCAGGCTGCCGAATTTTCTGCGTCACTGAAAGAATCGTTCAACATATCTCCGTGGCTGTTTCTCGTTCCGGTGCTGACAGCAGTCTTCATAATAAGGAAACTGCCTGCACTGCTTACGCTTTTCCTTGCAACCCTTCTGGCCTGCATTGCAGCACTTGTTTTCCAGCCGCATACTGTATACGAGGTCGCAAACGGAAGTCCCGAAGGATTCAGTGGACTTTCATTCATAGACGGCTTCAAGGGACTTATGGTCTCTTGCTACGGCTCAACTGCAATACAGACCGGCAATGAAGCCCTCAATGACCTTGTCTCTACAAGAGGAATGACCGGAATGCTCAATACTGTCTTCCTTATAATCTCTGCCGTCACATTTGGAGGCTCATTGAGCGGAAGCGGTATGCTATGGAGCCTTACTGAGCTGCTTACACGCTTTGTCAACAGGGCAGTCACCATTGTCGCAGCAACTGTCGGTACCGGAATATTCTGCAACATGATTACCGGAGACCAGTATCTTTCGATAATACTTACAAGCCAGATGTACAGGAAGGCATACGATGAAAAAGGATTCCAGCACAGGCTGCTAAGCCGCTCTGTGGAGGACTCAGCAACTGTAACATCAGTACTTATACCATGGAATTCATGCGGAATGACGCAGGCGACCGTACTCAAGGTCGCTACTATGGAATACCTGCCATACTGCATCTTCAATCTGCTCTCACCTGTAATGTCCATATTCATGGCGGCCATCGGCTACAGGATAAGCAGGAAAGTAACCAAATAAGTAATCGCGGCCTTAAGAGGGGGCCGCGATTACTTTCTTATATTGCTGCTGTCCTATTCTCCGTCAGCAGGTTCATCATCACCATTTGAATACTGCGAGATGTTGTCATCTGGAAGTGCATCTCCTCCTTCCCCGCTATTTCCGTCGCTGTCATCATCATCGTCTCCGTCAAGCCATCTCTCTATATCCTCCGCATCATCGGTCTTCACCTTTATCTTTACAAGATAGATTGCATCCGGAATCTCAAGTGTAACTGCATAGAAACAGGTACCGTCCGGCTTGTCATACTTCATGAGATCCGGTAAATAATCACTGAACCCCTTAGGGTATTTCTCTGCAAATGCTGCTGCCAGTTCCTCAGACATGTTCTCAAAGCTCACAACAGCCCTCTTCTTAGATGTTACCATAATATCTTCAAATTCTCAATTCAGGTTTGTACATAAAATCCGGTGCAAGATTAGGACATTTTTTTGAATTGAGCAACACCAGAGGCACTTTTTTATGAAAAAAAGCAATAAGTGGAACTACTTGCCCCTGCGGAAGAAAAATGACTTCTGGGCACGCTTCCTTTCCATGTCACGCTCAACAAAGACTTTCTGCATATTCCTCGGGTCAAGCCCGGTGTAGAACATAACGGATGAAGTCGTCATGGGAGTAGGTGTAAAGTCCTGGACCTGGTCCATATAGAGTCCTTTCAGGGCCGGGTTGTGCGCAAGGGACTGCATCTGTTTCATGCTGCATCCCGGGTGGGAGGATATAAAATATGGCACCAGTTCACATTTACGTCCGCTGGAACGCACTATCGCGTCAAATTCATGGCGAAGACGCTCGAAAAGCCTGAACGATGGCTTGGCCATAAGCTTCAGCACACTGTCCTCTGTATGCTCAGGGGCAACTTTCAGCCTTCCTGAAGTATGTTCCAGTATAAGTTCCCTAAGGTAAGGATACGATGTCTCATCAACATAGCCCTTTTCGTCAAGGAAAAGGTCATATCTGATACCGCTTCCGATATAGGCATGACGTATTCCCTTCACAGCAGCAATCCTTGAGTAAAGTTTCAGCAGTCTTGCATGCGAACGGTCCATGTTCCTGCAAGGCGAAGGGAACAGGCATGACTTACGCCTGCATTTCTCACATAGCGAGGTATCCTTGCCTCTCATTCCATACATGTTCGCAGTAGGTGCACCCACATCTGATATATTGCCGGCAAAGCCAGGCAAGGCATTCAGTCCAGCTATCTCCCCTATTATGGATTCCTCGCTCCTTGACTGGATGAATTTTCCCTGATGTGCAGCAATGGTACAGAAGTTACAGCCTCCAAAACAGCCTCTGTGCGTATTTATCGAGAATTTGATCATATCAAATGCTGGGATACGCTTCCCCTTATAGCGCGGATGAGGCTGTTTTGTAAATGGCAAATCCCAGAAAGAGTCCATTTCCTCCTGGGTCGCAGGAGGAAAGGTCGGGTTAATCTGGACATATCCATCACCCACCGGCTCTACAAGCACTGGAGGATACATCATATTGGCATATGTCTCGATAATATGGAAATTCTCTGCAAATGCGGCCTTGTCCCGGCTGCATTTCTCAAATGAATTCAGGAATACCGCATCTTTGATACGGCATCTTCCATCCATCCTGAAAGCAATCTGAGGTATTCTGCGTATTTCATTGAGGTTACGTCCACGCTCTATTGCCCTGGTCAGCTCAAGCATCGGCTTTTCACCCATTCCGTAGCATAGCCAGTCTGCTCCGCTGCTGACAAGTACCGAAGGCATAAGTGAATCCTTCCAATAGTCATAATGGGTTACACGCCTGAGCGAAGCCTCTATCCCTCCAATCACAACAGGAATGTCAGGCCACATTTCCTTGAGAATCCTGGTATAGACAGTGACCGCATAGTCCGGACGCTGCCCCGCCCGTCCTTCCGGAGTGTAGGCATCATCGCTTCTGAGACGTTTTGATGCCGTATAATGGTTGACCATGGAATCCATGGCACCGGCATTCACACCGAAATACAGCCTCGGGGCACCAAGCTTACGGAAATCGCGCAGGTCATCGCGCCAGTTAGGCTGCGGCACCACAGCAACACGGTAACCATGTTTCTGGAGCCAGCGGGCAATTACGGCAGTACCGAAAGAAGGATGGTCTACAAAAGCGTCACCGGAAAATATGATGACATCAATGTAGTCCCATCCCAAAGCCTTGACCTCCTTGACGGAGGTCGGTATCATGTATGTATTGTTTTCCACCATATCCAAATGCCGTGCGGCACCATGGAAGAATTACATCCTCTCAGGAAGAGTGATTCCGAGAATAAGCATTGCCTTTGTAAGCACCCTTGCTATGGATTCAATCAGTGCAAGCCTGTATTTCAGGACTGCCTTGTCCTCCTCCTTCAATATAGGGGTCTCATGGTAATACTGGTTGAATTCCTTTGCCAGTTCATAGGCATAGTTGGCAACAACAGCAGGTGAATGCGCTGCACCTCCTTCTGCAATCTTTGAAGGGAACTGGCTCAGCATCTTGATTATACGCACTTCCTTTGCAGAAAGCGGAGAATCTGTCCTTATATCAGAGACACTGAATTCAAGCCCCTGTCCGGCTGCCTTGCGGAGTATGGACTTGATACGCGCATGGGTGTACTGGATGAACGGTCCTGTATTTCCGTTGAAGTCAATGGACTCCTTAGGGTCAAACAGCATTGTCTTCTTTGGATCAACCTTGATGATGAAATATTTCAGTGCACCGAGACTTATCATCCTGAAGAGCTCATCCTGCTCCTTCTCTGTCATGTTGTCAATCTTGCCAAGCTCCAGTGAAGTCTCCTTGGCAGTGTTGTACATCTTCTCAAGGAGGTCATCTGCATCCACGACCGTCCCCTCGCGCGACTTCATCTTGCCCTCAGGCAGCTCAACCATTCCGTATGAAAGGTGGTATATGCTGTCTGCCCAGTCAAAGCCAAGCTTGCCGAGAATAAGCTTCAATACCTGGAAATGGTAGTTCTGCTCGTTTCCGACGACATAGATATGCTCATCCAGGCTGTACTCCTTGAACCTCTGCTCTGCTGTACCGAGGTCCTGCGTCATATAGACAGATGTACCGTCACCACGCAGAAGAAGCTTCCTGTCAAGCCCGTCCGCAGTAAGGTCACACCATACGGAACCGTCAGCCTCCTTCTCGAAGATTCCCATATCAAGGCCTTTCTGCACAAGCGCCTTTCCGAAAAGGTATGTCTGAGATTCGTAATATGTCCTGTCGAATGAGATTCCGAGGTCGGAATAGGTCTTGTCAAAGCCCTCATATACCCATCCATTCATCATCTTCCAGAGATCCACGACCTCATTGTCACCCTGCTCCCATTTCAGGAGCATCTCCTGGGCAGCCTTGAGGCTCCGAGCATTCCTGCCTGCCTCGTCTTCGCTCATTCCACCGGCCACAAGTTCCTTCACCTCTGCCTTGTATATGTCATTGAAAGCCACATAGCAGTCTCCAACAAGATGGTCACCCTTCTTGCCTGTCGTGGCAGGAGTGCCTCCATTGCATGTCCTGAGCCAAGCAAGCATGGATTTGCAGATATGTATTCCCCTGTCATTCACAAGATTGACTTTCATAACCTTATGTCCATTGGCTTCAAGAAGCTTCGATACGGACCATCCGAGCAGGATATTCCTGATATGTCCAAGATGGAGAGGCTTGTTGGTATTCGGAGATGAAAACTCCACCATTACTGTCTTTCCGGTAGAAGGAAGCTGTCCGAAATCGCTGTTTGCGGCAATTTCGGCAAACAGGCCGTTCCAGTATGCTGCGGAAAGGGATATGTTAAGGAATCCCTTTACAACATTGTAGTCCGCTATCTCCGGCACATTTGCCTTGAGCCATTCACCGATTGCATTCCCTGTAGCCTCAGGTGCAGACTTGGATATCTTCAGAAGAGGGAATGTCACAACTGTGAAATCACCCTCAAACTCTTTCCTTGTCACCTGCACCTGCAGTGTATTGGCATCTATATCAACGCCATAGAGAGCCTTGACGGCTCCCATGGTATTCTCTGAAATCAATTGTTCTGTAGTCATGTCCAAACGGTTAAGATTTTATTATCCAAGATAGCTCTTCAGAAGCTTGCTCCTCGAATTGTTCTTGAGCTTGCGGATTGCCTTCTCCTTGATCTGGCGCACACGCTCCCTCGTAAGTCCGAATCTCTCCCCTATCTCCTCCAGGGTCATCTCCTGGCATCCTATTCCGAAGAAAGACTTGATTATCTCCCTCTCACGTGGAGCCAATGTTGAAAGTGCACGTTCAATCTCCTTGTTCAGGGATTCGTTTACCAGTCCCCTGTCTGCACTTGGGGAGTCATTGTTCACAAGTACATCAAGAAGGCTGTTGTCCTCTCCCTCTACAAAAGGGGCATCCACAGACACATGGCGTCCGGATACCCTCATTGTGTCGGCAATCTTGTCCTTAGGGACATCTATCATCTCGGAAAGTTCCTCAGATGACGGCATTCTCTCGTGCTCCTGCTCGAATTTAGAGAGAGCCTTGTTGATCTTGTTGAGCGATCCGACCTGGTTCAGCGGAAGCCTCACAATCCTTGACTGCTCCGCAAGTGCCTGCAGGATAGACTGTCTGATCCACCACACTGCATAGGAGATAAACTTGAATCCCCTTGTCTCGTCGAACTTCTCCGCTGCCTTGATAAGGCCAAGGTTGCCCTCATTAATCAAATCAGGGAGACTAAGTCCCTGATTCTGATATTGCTTTGCGACAGATACCACAAACCTCAGATTCGCCCTTGTCAGTTTCTCCAGAGCTGCCTGGTCACCCTTGCGGATTCTCTGGGCAAGTTCAACTTCCTCCTCCACTGAAATCAATTCCTCGCGTCCGATTTCCTGGAGATACTTGTCCAGGGATGCGCTCTCGCGGTTTGTGATAGACTTTGTAATCTTTAGCTGTCTCATTTATTTTCTCCTATATTCCGAAGCCGAAATATGAGGAACGTCCATTAGGGGTGACACCCTCTATAAACACTGCCCTCTTCGACTTCTTGATTATGTTCATTACATCTTGAGGCTTGCTTACAGGCTGGTCGTTTACATACATGATGACAAATCCCTCGGAGACACCTGCATCCTGTATCTTTCCTGGACCGACTGATGTGATTTCAACTCCACCCTTGATACCAAGCCTATGGAGAGTCTCCTTCGGAGCCTCGATAAGCTTTGCACCATAGAATGCAACTGCACCGCTCTCATCAACTGAACCGTTCTCCTGTGCTGTTCCCTTGAATGTGACGTCCAGCCTTTTCTCCTTTCCGTCACGGATTACTGTAAGTACAGCCTTGTCTCCAGGATGGAACTTGTTCACTGTCTCCTGCACGGAAGCACCGTTTGTAATCCTTATGGAATCAATCATCACAAGAACATCTCCGGACTTGACTCCGGCATTGTCCGCCGCGCTTCCTTTCAAAACCTCAGTAATATATACGCCATTTAATGAAGAAAGTTTCAGTTCATCCGAAATTTTCTGGTCTATATCCCTCATTGTCACACCAAGCAACGCCCTCTTGACACTGCCGAAGTCAATGAGGTCATTGGCAATCTTCTTCACAATATTTGATGGTATTGCGAATGAATATCCCGCATATGAACCTGTCTGTGAAATAATTGCAGTATTTACTCCAACGAGGTTTCCGGCCTTGTCCACCAACGCTCCGCCGCTGTTTCCCGGATTGACTGCCGCATCTGTCTGTATAAACGCCTCAATCTTGAATTCACCTGTATAGTTAGGCATCGTACGTCCCTTTGCGCTCACGATACCCGCAGTGATTGTCGAGCGGAGGTCATATGGACTTCCGATTGCAAGCACCCATTCCCCGAGCCTGAGCTTGTCCGAATCCCCGAACGGGATCATAGGCAGTCCGGCCGCCTCTATCTTTATGATAGCCACATCTGTTGCCGGGTCTGTACCGACAAGGCTGGCTTCATACGTCTTGTTGTTGTTGAGTGTAACCTCTATCCTGGACGCACCCTCAACAACGTGGTTGTTGGTTACAATGTATCCGTCAGAGCGTATTATAACGCCTGAGCCGCTGCCGACCCTCTCCCTTGACTGCGGTGTACCCTCATACCCGAAAAAGAAATCGAATATGGAATTGGGAGCAGCGCGCCTTGTATCCCTTGCCGTAACCTTTACATATACTACAGCATCGACTGCAGATTCAGCCGCATATGTGAAGTCCGGATAATTGTCCTGGGCTAGATTGACTGTACGGTACTGGACACCATCTGCAGAAACGGTTACTGCTGCAGCCTCTCCCGGAAGGATCGCCTTGCTGACAAAATAGGCTGTAAGTCCGGCGACCGATGCAGCCAGAAGCGTTATCAATATTCCTTTTTTCATATTATTGAATTTTTATGGTTAATCAGTTTTTAAAAAGCCGGAGCGGAAAAATCAAATTATATGCCAAATATCACAAATAATTTCTATATTTGTCGGGTTGAAGCCGCCTGGGAAGACCGGCTCAAGGAATAAAGAACAAAAAAACTATAATATGAAATTCGTAGTATCAAGCTCAGAGCTGCTGCGCGGGATTCTGGCCGTATCAAAGGCAATTCCGTCAAAATCAGCACTCCCTATCCTCGAAAATTTCCTGTTTAGCCTGAAAGACAACAGGCTGGAGATTACAGCATCAGACACAGAACTTACACTGAAGACAGAGCTGGAAGTGGAAAGCACCAGCAGCGAAGGACAGATTGCAGTTCCGGCAAGCCATATTACAGAACTTCTGAAACAGCTTCCGGACCAGCCGCTGTCCATCGAGACAAAGAGTGACACTGCATTTGAATGCAAATGGTCAAACGGCTCATCCACATTGCCTTATTTCCCTGCCGGGGACTATCCTGAAATCATGACGACAGACGAGACTGCCGTTACCCTCGAATTTCCCGCACAGAGTCTCATAGACGGCATTTCAGGCACTATATACGCGACTGCAGACGATGAAATCAGGCCAGCAATGAACGGTATCCTGTTCGACATAGAGCCTGAGTCCACGACATTAGTTGCATCCGACTCACACAAGCTTGTCTGCTATACGACAAATGACGTGCAGGCATCTGAAAAGGCATCTTTCATCCTTCACAAGAAACCGGCGGCAGTACTGCGTTCCATCATAGGAAAGAATGTGGAGAGCGTGTCTGTGGCATTCGATGCAAAGAATGTAGTATTCAAGTTCGAGTCCACAATGGTAGTATGCCGCCTTATCGTAGGAAAATATCCAAAATACAGGGAGGTTATACCGCAGAACAATTCAAACGTGCTGAGAATCGGCAGAGAACAGCTTCTGAATGCAGTAAGGCGCATTTCTGTCTGTGCAAACAAGGCATCAAACCATATCAAGCTTGACCTAAAGAGCGGTTCCCTTGAAATTTCTGCACAGGATCTCGGATTCTCCATAGCAGCATACGAGAAGATAGACTGCCAATATGACGGTGAGGACCTGACAATCGGATTCAAGTCGTCATTCCTGGTTGACATGCTCAACAATATGGGATGCACCAACCTTGTGATAAAATTTGCGGACAGCAGGCGCGCTGCACTCATCCTCCCGGCGGAAGATGAAGTGGAAAGTGAAAAGGTATGCGGCATAATCATGCCTATAATGATTTCATAAGTAAAAGAAAATGAACCTTAATCTTGAAAGGCCCCTACTTTTCTTCGATATAGAGAGTACGGGGCTTAATATTGCGGGAGACAGCATTATCGAGCTGAGCTTTGTAAAGATAATGCCTGATGGAGAAGAACGTATAAAGACATGGCGCGTAAGGCCATGGGATTATACAGGTAACTGCCAGAAGCCGATAAATCCCAGTGCAATGGCTGTACATGGAATTACAAATGAGGAACTTGAAGGCTACCCAAGGTTCTGTGACATCATTGATGAGGTCATAGGATGGCTTGACGGAAGCGACCTGTCTGGGTTCAACTCCACAAAGTTTGACCTGCCGATGCTTGCAGAGGAGGTCGAGAGGGTGAGGAAATTCACAGGAAAGGAAATCGGGATCAATCTTCACGGGATGAGAATGGTGGATGTGCAGAACATATATCATGTACTTGAGCCCCGCAACCTCAAGGCTGCCTACAGGTTCTATTGCGGACAGGAGCTGGAGAATGCACATGCTGCAGAAGCGGATACACTTGCAACATATGAAGTCCTCAAGGCACAGCTTGACAGATATCCGGATACATTGAAGAACGATGTGGAATTCCTGGCCAACTTCTCGGAAAGGCAGAGGAATGTCGACTATGCCGGACGCCTGGCACTGAACGAAAAGAAGGAGCCGGTCATCACTTTCGGCAAGCATAAGGGAAAGACTGCACGCGAAGTTTATTTCAACGAGCCTTCATATTTCTCCTGGATTGAGAACGGTGAATTCACACTTGATACAAAGCGGCAGTTCGCAATGCTCAGACAGGCATTTGAGGCAGAAAAACGTTCTGCTGCAGCCATGAGAAGCAAGCCTCTCAGCGAAGATGAACTTAACGAAGGGCTGAACAGGCTTTCCGAGAAGTTCAACGGCAGGCTGTTCTAAGTTTATGCAGGCCATCTATACTGATAACAGATGAACATTATCGTAGATACATACGGTGGAGGGATATGCTGCCGTCCAGATACAACCTGGGAGAGGGAGAACAAGGATCTCTACTCTCCCGATTTCATTGGAGGCTATATGTACACTCCGGTGCTATTTGCGCGTATTGCAAAGGCAGGCAAGTGCATTGGTGAGAAATTCGCCGGAAGATATTATGATTCTGTAGGCTATGGAATGTTGCTCTACCCTGTTGAACTTCTGGAAAACAATGGAGGGAATCTGGCTTGGGCGTCATGCATGGACCATACATCGATACTTCCGTTCCCTATGTACAACAGGATTACGCTGGAATCCAGTGAGAATGTCTACAGGATCAATTGCAACGGTGAGGAGATTTATTCCACGTCATGCGGTTCCGCGGAAATGATAGGCCAGGCAATTTCCAAGGCATCCTGCTATGTTTCAATGCGGATCGGTGACATTGTTGCAATTGAGCTGGAGAATCTACGGATGCTTCCATCTACACATCCGGGAACTGAATTAAGTGCAACATTCTGCGATAACGGACTGTTTGGTTTCAAGATCATATATTAAGGTATCCGGATATTGTGCCATTGACGGTATGGCCGCAGCACCCCTGAAAGGGGCCGGACAGAGTACGGGGGTTAAAAACTAGAGGAGCAAGGCGACGACGGCGGCATCAGACGCCGCGGACGGGCCGGGACTTTTGTCTCAAAAGTCGGAAAGGAGAAAAGGCCGCCGACATGAACGAAGTGAATGACGCAGCACCCCTGAAAGGGGTCGGACAAAGTCCGGGGGTTAAATGGAGCCAGCTATGGGATTCGAACCCACGACCTTCGCGTTACGAATGCGATGCTCTACCAACTAAGCTAAACTGGCTTTGAAACGCCTCAGGGAAAACATTCCTCTATATTTGTATATGCATTACCCGAAAGGGATTGCAAATATAGTTATTTTTTCCATATTTGCATGTTTTTTAAAGCTGTTTAGACTTTATTCAGCGCAAATATATGTAATCTTTTCCACAGCATCGTGGAAAGCAGGCCGGCAGCAAGCATGTAAGCAACATGCAGCACAGGCATATATAAATTAGAAATGATTATTTGACAAATGGGGATTTCATCAGAAATTGCGGACATAATAATAATAGGTGCAGGTGCAGCAGGAATGATGGCAGCCATCGGGGCTGCAGGCTCACAATCACATCCAAAGGTAATCATCCTTGAGAAGATGCCGCGTCCAGGAAGGAAAATCATGATTTCAGGGAAAGGCAGATGCAATTTCACCAACATGAAAGACTGGAACGAATTCTCCAGGCATATTCACCCGAAGCCAAACCTGCTGAAACCGTCATTCATGAACCTCACATCAGCCAAGATGACAGAATTCCTGAATGCGAACGGACTTGAGACAGTCGTGGAGAGAGGCGACAGGGCTTTCCCAGCCTCGCATATTGCCTCAGACATTGTGGACACACTAATATCCGCGCTACGCAAGAATGGGGCTGAACTGCTCTGCGGCAAGGAAGTATGCAGCATAGACAACAGGCAGTACTGCGGAGGGAAGGGACAAGATGCAGCCAAAGACAATATAAAGCCTGCCGGACCAGGATTCGCCATATCATGCACAGACGGGAGCAGATATACATGCCACAGGCTTATAATAGCAACAGGTGGACTGTCATACCCAGGCACAGGGTCCACCGGAGACGGCCTTGCATGGGCAGAACAGCTTGGAATAAAGACCGTTCCGACATTCCCCTCCCTTACGGCAATTGTCCCCAAGGGCTATAAGACAACAGGCAGGCAGAAACCGTCTGCCAAAGGCCACATCGAGCGCAGTACCCCTCTGTCGGAGACAGGACAGCTGCTTAACGGGCAAAGCCTGAAAAACGTTGGACTGGAAATCCGTATTGACGGCAACATGGTACAGGAAGAATTCGGGGACATAGACTTCACTGACGGTGGTATCGAAGGCCCAATAGGATTCAAGGTCAGCAGGAAGTGTGTCAAGTCGATAATGAACGGATCAAAGGCAGTGGCCATAATTGACCTGAAGCCGGCTGTCGAGCTGCAGGCACTCGAGGACAGGATAAAGAACCTATGGGACAGCATCTCACAGGACAGGAGGAGCCAGGGGAAGCCATATCAGTTTAAATTCAAGGTACTGCTGTCCAAGCTGCTGCCGATGGAATTCATCCCTGGATTCATGAGGTGCAATCCTGAGATTGACCACAGGAGGCTTGCGAGAAAGCTGAAATGCTGGGAAATGGAGATTGAGGGATATGTGGGATATGAAAGATGCGTTGTCACTGCAGGTGGCGTAAGTGCAGATGAGATAACGGCAAAGACGCTTGAATCCAAGAAGATACCGGGACTTTATATTGCTGGAGAACTCCTTGACCTCGATGCAGATACAGGAGGGTACAATATGCAGACTGCATTCTCTACGGGCTATCTCGCCGGACAGTCCGCGGCAAGGAGCATGTGCCAAGGTTAAACCCTGTATTTGATTTTGCTGCTTCATATTGGACCTGCCAATGGAATAATATGGAATAAAAGTACCGGTTTATTCCAATGATTTATTAACTTTGTCAGTCCGTGTGCCCGACAACAGGCACAGGCAATCTGTTGGAACAATATATTTTGAATTAAATAAAAGACTATCAGGATATGGGAAAAATCATATTGACAGGAGACCGTCCTACCGGTAAGCTGCATCTTGGCCATTTTGTAGGCTCGCTCAGACGCAGGGTTGAACTGCAGAACGCAGGCGGCTATGACAAGATGTTTGTCTTCATGGCAGACGTCCAGGCACTTACTGACAACGCGGAGAACCCGGAGAAGATCCGTCAGAATATAATTGAGGTAGCACTTGACTATCTTTCTGCAGGACTTGATCCGCAGAAATGTACATTGTTCATACAGAGCATGATTCCGGAGCTTGCAGAGCTTACTGTATATCTAATGAACCTCGTCACTGTCGCAAGGCTGGAGCGCAACCCTACAGTGAAGTCGGAGATTGTGATGCGCGGATTCATGAGCGAGGAGGAGGAGAAGAAAGGAGGGCGTGCCTTTCCGGCAGGATTCCTCTGCTACCCTGTAAGCCAGGCTGCTGACATTGCATTGTTCAAGTCTACCATTGTCCCTGCCGGTGACGACCAGGAGCCGATGGTCGAGCAGACACGCGAACTTGTGCGCAAATTCAATTCCATATATGGAGATGTGCTTGTAGAGCCGGAAATCCTTCTTCCGGACAACAAGGCAGCAATGCGTCTGCCTGGCACAGACGGAAAGGCAAAGATGAGCAAAAGTCTCGGAAACTGTATCTATCTCAGCGATTCAGCAGAAGATGTATGGCAGAAGGTGCGTTCAATGTTCACTGACCCGAACCACCTGAATGTCAGTGATCCAGGCACAATAGAAGGCAATGCAGTCTTCACATATCTCGATGCATTCTGCAGAGATGAGGACTTCGCTGAATTCTGTCCTGACTATGCAAATCTCGACGAGATGAAAGACCACTACCGCCGCGGAGGTCTCGGAGACATGAAATGCAAAAAATTCCTCAATTCTGTCCTGAACAAGACACTCGACCCGATACGGGCACGCCGCCATGAATTCGAACAGGATATCCCGGAAATATTCAATATCCTGGAGACAGGCAGCAAGGCTGCCCGCGAGACAGCATCGGCAACTATGGATGAAGTACGTAGTGCAATGCGAATCAATTATTTCAGCGATGCAGAACTTATACGTCAGCAGGCCGAGAAATTCAGGAAGAAATAATTGGCATGCAATATATTAAAAGGCTGGCTTAAAAGTAGATGATTACTTGTGGCCAGCCCTTTTAATTCATCACCGAATGATTTCTCCGTTCCTCGGGAACATCAAGCCTATATGCTGATGACCCCGGAGCCAAGCATCTCTACAGAAGTGTCGGCAACAGATGTCATGCTTTTGTCATCAACATGCATATACCAGACTGCGAACTGTCCGGGAGTTATCCCACGCTGCGGGACATCAAAAAGGATATACAGGCCATTGTCCCTCATGATCAGGGTCGCGTCCTGCAGAGGCTGCCTGTAACGGATACGTACCCTGTAGCGCCGTATTTCCCCCGGATTCATCCTGAGGTCATCCCTTATCCAGCGTATTTCCTCAGGTGCAATCCTGAGACAGCTGCGTGAAAGCCCCTTGTGGGTATGCCCCTCCCCTACATATATTACGTTGCCGGCGATGTCTGTGTCTATGACAAATATGGAGTCCTTGTGGCCTCCGATGTTCAGCCCTTTCCTCTGCCCTATCGTATAAAACTGCGCCCCATCATGCTTACCGACAATCTTGCCATACGGATTCTCCCTGTAGCGGGTCTTCCTTATACGCTTCTTTCCGCTCCTGTAGACTTCTGTCTCAAACTTTATGTCATACCGCACAGGCTGCGCAAGCCTATACAGCTGTTCATCCGTCAATGCCGCTATCCTTTCCATGGAGAAAGACACGGAAGGGCTGACAGCAGGCATTGCCTTGTCTTCAGAGATATAGTCTGTTATCATCTTGGCATGCCCTGTCTCCACAAGTGAATCCAGGGTTGAAGCTATATACTTATATTGTCCATTGTCATTGTAATAGGCATCAAAGACCTCCACCACATCACCCTCCTTTGGAGAAAGCTTCTGCTGCAGGAATGTAGGCAGGTCCACCTTTCCGACAAAGCATATCCCCTGTGAGTCCTTCTTGTCGGCAGAAGGCAGGTCGGCCTCATGGGCAAGACGGCGGACTTCAGGCTTCGGGATGTCGCCTATAGGGAACATTGCCATTGAGAGCTGCTCCTGGGTAAGCTGACAGAGAAAATAGCTCTGGTCCTTGTTCGGGTCGCTGCCTGCGAGTATCCTGTATACAGGCTTCCCGTCCTTGCCTGTCAACGGATTGCCATTGCCGTCCACAGCAATGTCCTTCCTGCAGTAATGCCCGGTAGCCACTGCATCTGCACCAAGCCTTTGTGCACATTTCAGGAAAGCGTCAAATTTTATCTCCCTGTTGCACAGGACATCCGGATTCGGAGTACGTCCTTTTGAATATTCGTCGAACATATAGTCAACCACCCTTTCACGGTACTCCTTGCTCAAATCAACGAAATAGAAAGGTATTCCTATCTTGCGTGCCACCATTTCCGCGACAAACCTGTCTTCCTCCCATTCGCAGTCACCATGCAGGGTTGTCGATGCATCATGCCAGTTCTGCATGAAAAGGGCAAACACATCATAGCCCTGCTGTTTCAGGAGCAGGGCCGCAACACTGGAATCAACTCCTCCGGAAAGGCCTATGCAAACTTTCATATTGTTACCTTATTAATAGCTGTCTATGCTGCCGGAAATGGGATTTAAGGGTCCAAAAGTCCAAATTATTACAACAAAAAACATTTCCGAACAAATATTTAACTATATTTGTAAAGTTTGGGAAGGTCAGGAAGACGTACAAGACTTGCCTCTGACTGTCCCAAGGCGTGCAAAGATAATTAATATTTCTGCCATGACCAATAAACAGATTAATATAGAATATACAGAATTTGACAATCTTGACCAGCTCACCCCGGAAGACAGGGAACTGGCAGAAAAGGCTATTGAAGCATCTTCAAGGGCATATAGCCCGTACTCAAGATTCAGTGTCGGTGCTGCTGTAAGGCTTGCAGACGGCACAATTGTCACAGGGAGCAACCAGGAAAATGCAGCATACCCGTCAGGACTGTGCGCAGAAAGGACAGCGATGTTCTATGCCAACGCACAGTATCCGGACATCCCGATGAAGACACTTGCAGTAGTCGGGGTGAAGAACGGAAAGATATGCGAAATGCCGGCCGCACCATGCGGTGCCTGCCGCCAGGTCATGGCCGAATACCAGACCAGGGGAAGGGAACCGTTCTCCATCATACTTATAGGAGCCAGGAGCATCTGGAAATTTGAAAGGGTTGACGACATACTTCCGTTCATTTTCGACAGTCTGGACAAAGATTAGCGCAATTTATTTTTGCTGTTAATGCAAAAATATCTATATTTGCAGCCGGGTAAGTCATACACGACCAGCTCCCTCTGAATTCCCCCAGGGCCGGAAGGCAGCAAGGGTAGGAGGTTGTAGCGGTGCGATGTATCAAGCTTACCCTTTTTTTGTATCCCCATGCAACATAATCATGAGCTGCTGCATCTATGGTGCGGTTTTATTATTTTTGGATTATGTTTCATCTATCAAGGACACTGATACCGCTTGCTCTATTCTGCGCATGTTTTTCATCATGCGACAAGGCTGGAATATATTTTTATGATGGGGAATATGGTGGTCCTCCGTCCTATATCCAAAACCAGGGGAACGGATTTGGAGGCACATACAATGACTTCACTGACAATCCGTTCATAAATACTTCTGAAAACAGCATATCCACATTTTCAGTGGATGCTGACGGTGCGTCATACGCAAACATGCGTAAATTCATCACTGTTGGCAACAGGCTTCCGTACAAGTCGGCAGTGAGAATCGAGGAATTCCTCAACTATTTCACATTCGACTACGAAGAACCGTCAGGAGAAGACAATGTAGCTATAAACTGCGAGGTAAGCTTGTGTCCATGGGCCAGCGGACACAAGCTGATCCGTCTCGGCATAAAGGGGAAATCCATACCTGATGACCAGGTTCCGCCTGCAAATTATGTATTCCTCATAGATGTATCAGGCTCAATGAATTCAATTGACAAGATCGGACTGCTCAAGAAAGGGCTCATGACACTTGCGGACAACCTTAGGCCGGATGACAGGGTCTCCATAATCACATACTCCGGGCAAGTAACGAAACTTCTGGAATCAACGCTTGCAAGTGACTCGGACACTATCAAGAAAGCAATCGGAATGCTTGTAGCCAGCGGCTCGACAGCAGGCGGCGAAGCGATGAAAATGGCATATGAAGAAGCTATCGCAAACTATATCGAAGGCGGGAACAACCGTATCATAATGGGGACTGACGGAGACTTCAATGTCGGGGTGACCAGCACCATAGACCTTGTTGAGATGGTAGAAAGCTATGCAGAAAAGAACATATACCTTACAATATGCGGCTTTGGCAGCGACAACCTTAATGATGCCATGATGGAAAGGGTATCCAACAGCGGAAACGGGACATACGAATATATTGATTCAGAGGATGAACTTACCAAGGTGTTTGTCAATGAGAGACAGAAATTCTATTCTGTAGCCAATGATGCAAAGATACAGGTCAGGTTCAATACTGAGACTGTTGCAAGCTATCGCCTGATAGGATACGAAAACAGGGTACTTACAGACGATGACTTCGTGAACGACCGTAAAGATGCCGGTGAAATCGGGGCAGGACAGACCATAACCGCCCTCTACGAGATTATTCCGGCTGAAGGATACGGCAATGGGAAGACTTCTTGCGGAACATTTGATTTCAGGTACAAGAAGGCACTTGACAGCGGGAGCATTCCACTTTCAATCGAAATTGAAGACAAGGGGACGGGAATGTCAGAGGAAATGTCATTTGCAGCAGGTACTGCAGCCTTTGGGATGATTCTCAGGGAATCCCCACATAAAGGAAGTTCAACATTCAGTATGGCAGAGGAACTTGTACAGGGAGGACTTTCATTCGATCCATACGGCTATCGCCGGCAGTTCCTTGAAATCATAGGAAAAGCGGAAAAGCTATAGAAAGGCTATGCCCTGCAAATGAATCATTTCACACGCAGGGCACAGTTTATTCCGTCAAGGGCGGATGATACGATTCCACCTGCATATCCGGCACCTTCACCGCAAGGATACAGCCCCGCGACCTGCACATGTTCGAATGTCTCAGGATCGCGGGGAATCCTTACCGGAGAGGACGTCCTGGACTCAACTCCAAGCAGGAGTGCATCATTGGTATAGTATCCATGCATATTCTTGTTACCGATCTGCGGGAAGGCAAACTTCAGCCTTCTTGAGACATGCTCCGGCAAGAGTTCATGCAGCGGGGCATTGACCGCACCGGGATGATATGACGTTGCAGGAAGTCCTGTGGACGGAACCCTACGGCAGAAATCCATCATTCTCTGCGCAGGTGCCTTCAAAGAGCCTGTATATTCAAACATGGCACGCTCAATGTCCTTCTGGAAATTCATGAGCGACAGGGCACCAAACCTTGAGTATTCCGGCATGTCCCCAGGCTCTATGCTGACAACGGCACCGGCATTGGCCCATTTCGAGTTACGTGCAGAATTGGACATTCCGTTAAGGACAACCTCACCATCAGCAGTAGATGACGGCACAAGGATTCCTCCAGGGCACATGCAGAAAGAGAAGACTCCCCTTCCCTCTATCTGGGTAACAAAAGAATACTCGGCAGCCGGCATGAACGGCTGGTATTTCCCGTGATACTGGATCTTGTTTATAAGGGACTGGGGATGCTCGACCCGGACACCGAGGGCAAATCCCTTGGCCTGGATTTCCCAGCCCTTTGCCTGGAACATTTCATATATGTCACGTGCGGAATGCCCTGTAGCCAGAATCACATTTGAGGCTTTATACACAGTCTCCTTGGCTACAGGAGAATCTGTTTCCGACACTGTGACAGTGAATTTCCCGTCACTTCCCTTGACAATGTCAGTCACCCTTGAGGAAAAATGGTATTCTCCTCCATGCTCTACAATGCATTTCCTTATATTCTCCACAATGACCGGAAGCCTGTCGCTTCCTATATGTGGATGCGCGTCAGTGAGTATCAATGGATCTGCACCAAAATTTACCAGCTGATGGAGCACCTCCCTGATGTCCCCCCTTTTCGAGGAACGTGTGAAGAGCTTTCCGTCGGAAAATGTACCGGCACCGCCCTCTCCAAAGCAATAGTTCGAATCAGGGTTCACGCTTCCGCCCTTTGAAAGCACAGCCATGTCAAATTTCCTGGCATGTACATCCTTTCCCCTCTCCAGGACAATAGGCTTCAGCCCCTTGGTTAGCAGCTTCAGGGATGCAAACATTCCGGCAGGACCGGCACCGATGACAATGACAGGTTCCGAACCGGAGACATCCTGGTATTCATCAAGCCGGTATTCCGCATATTCCTCACCTTTCCTGTATGCCTCTATACGGTAACGGTACAGTATATCCTTGCGTGCATCAAGTGAACGCCTTATAATCCTGAAATGCGCAACATCCTTTGGTGAACATCCCAAAGCCTTTGCCGCAGCATCATTTATTTCAGATGATGAAAGTTCACGCCCTACAGGCTTGGCTATCTCTATCTCTTTCATAGGCTAAGTCATTAAAAATCTGCAATGCGCGATACCGGTGCCACATCCAGCGATGTACGTTCTCCATTGCGGTAGTGAAACCAGCCGGCAATTGCAATCATCGCAGCATTGTCCGTAGTGAACTTGAATTCAGGAAGATATGTGTTCCAGCCACGTTTTCGCCCCTCCTCTGTGACGGCATTGCGCAATCCGCTGTTGGCAGAGACACCTCCACCGATTGTGATTTCCTTTATTCCAGTCTGCCTTGCAGCCTTTATCAGCTTGTCCATAAGGATTTCTATCAGAGTCCTCTGGAAACTTGCGCAGATGTCTTCCTTGTTCTTCTCCATGAAATCCGGATCAAGTGCAATCTGGTCACGCACAAAGTACAGCAGGGACGTCTTCACCCCGCTGAAGCTGTAGTCAAATCCCGGCACATGAGGCTTTGCAAAATGGAAACGGTCCGGATTGCCGAGCTTCGCAAGACGGTCCACGACCGGTCCCCCAGGATACCCCAGTCCCATCATCTTTGAGCATTTGTCAAACGCCTCCCCCACAGCATCATCTATTGTCTGGCCCATTATCTCGAAATCAAGAGGACTGTTAACCTTCACTATCTGGGAATTGCCTCCTGAGACAAGAAGACACAGGTACGGGAATGACGGATGACGGTTTTCGCTGTCATATTGCCTTATGAAATTGGCAAGCACATGGCCCTGGAGATGGTTCACCTCCACAAGCGGCCTGTCCAGTGAAATCGCCAGGCCCTTGGCAAATGAAGTCCCGACAAGCAGAGAGCCGAGAAGCCCAGGACCGCGCGTAAATGCGATCGCCGTTATGTCTGAAGCCTTTATTCCTGCCCTGTCTATAGCCTGGCTCACGACAGGCACTATATTCAGCTGATGCGCCCTCGAGGCAAGCTCCGGAATAACTCCACCGTATGCCTTGTGCACATCCTGGCTTGCCAGAACGTTTGAGAGCAGATAGCCGTCCTTGATTACAGCAGCCGAAGTATCATCGCAGGATGATTCTATTCCTAATATTATATCCGCCATTTTATCCTGTTTGGTCTTATTTATGCTATGGGCACGAAACTGCGCCAATGCGCCGCAAAAATACTATAATTTTTCGTAACTTTGCAGATTTGTTATTGATGAGGGCCATAAAAAAGTTATTTAAAATAATCTGGTACGCCGTCCTGGCAATAATTGTACTGATGCTCACGGGGATTCTTCTGCTGCAGATTCCGGCCGTGCAGACAGCTGTTACATCAAAGGTGGCTGACATCATGGCAGAGAAATTCATTGATGCCGACATTCATTTGGGAAAGATTCACCTAAGGCCATTCAACACATTGATAATAAAGGATATTACAGTCATTGACCGTGCACCGTGCATTGTGGACACGACACTCTGCATCCCGTCAGCCAAGCCCAAGCTGTGCGACATAGGGACATGCCCTGTTGACACCCTGTTCTCGGCCGGAAGCATAATTGTGAGGTTCTCGCTCAAGGGTCTCCTCGGCAGCAGCATCACCATAGGAAGTGCGGCAATAGATGACGCAAGGCTTAACCTCGTCCTGGAAGACGGTGAAAGCTCCACCAACCTGACCAGGATGTTCAGAATCCAGAAGAAGCCTAAAAAGGAAGTCGACGACAAGGAAATCCTCCATATAAGGGAAATCGGGATTTCCGGCCTGAGGTACACGATGAAGAACTACACAGAAAGCAACACCAGCGTGTACACCTCCGGGATAGACTGGAACGATATGGACGCCATGGACATAAATATCAGGGCAAGGCACCTGAGGCTCTGCGGCAAGATGATGAGCGGAGAGCTTGACCACCTGTCATTCATGGAAAAGAGCGGATATGTCTGCAAATCCATTTCCGGCAGGGCCAAGGTAGGCAGGGGCAAGGCGGCCATAGGGCAGCTCCATCTGGAAGACATGTGGAGCAATGTGGAAATCAGCACATTCAACATGCTTTATGACAGCGCTTCGGACTTCAGCGACTTCATAGACAAGGTCAGGATGGAAGGCACTGTGGAGCAGTCCAGGGTGAGCTTCAGGACCATCTCATATTTTGCTCCGGCACTTGACGGGAAAGAGATGGCAATGGATGTGTCCGGAAAGGTAAGCGGGACAGTAAAGAATCTTGAAATAGAGAACCTGGCAGTAGCGACAGCGGACGGAAGCATATCCGGCAATGCAATGGGCAGCATAACTGGGCTTCCAGACACAGATGAAATGAAGATGACGCTTCTGCTGCGTGGATTCCAGTTTACAACCTCAGGTCTGTCAAGCTTTATAGGGCAATGGTCCACTTCTGCAGAGGACCTTGATTTCAGCAGATTCGTAAAGGATGACACATTCAGGATGGATGCGAAGGCAAGCGGGACACTCAACAGGCCGAGAATATCTGCAGACATCAAGTCACCGTCCGGACAGTTCGGCGCACACCTGACTTTAAGCAACCTGATTGCCAAGGGAAAGGATATCGGAATCAGGGGCACTGTCGGCACACGTGATCTCAACATAAATGAGATAACGGGCAATATTCCTGTGGGACCTGTAAGTATGGAGGCCGGCCTGGATGCCAGGCTCGGAAGGAATACGTCAGTAAGGATTGACTCCCTGAAAATCAGCAGGCTTAATTTCAACGGCTATGACTATACAGGCATTGCGGGAGCAGGAACGCTTACGGAGAACAGGTTTGACGGAAAGGTCATAGCCAATGACCCTAACCTGAATTTCCTTTTCCAGGGAATCGTCTCCCTGTCGGGCAAAGGCAGCAATTCGCTGTACCGGTTCTATGCAAACATAGGGCATGCTGATCTGCAGGCACTGAAATTCGACCGCAGGGGACGCTCGGACATACGTCTGCAGACAATCGCAAACTTTACGAGGAACAGCCGCGGGGATGTGCTCGGAGATGTGGATATCAACGGTATAGTGCTTACTGACGGACAGGGGCAGCACGACATCGGGGATGTGCAGATTTCATCAAAATCCAGCAACGGAAGATACAGGATCGACCTCTCGTCAAGATTTGCAGAAGCATCATACAACGGAAGCGGATCACCTGTGGATTTTGTCAGGGATCTGACCAACATAACAATGAAAAGAGAGCTTCCTTCCCTCTTCGAGACTCCGGAATATGAGTCCAACAGAAATAGCTATAAGCTGACATTCAAGACATTGAACATGATGGATCTCTTGTCATTCGTGGTACCTGGGATGTATATCGCGGACAATTCCACAATCAGTCTGGACATCTCGTCTGACGGTGCCCTGAAAGGACAGGTCAAGTCACAGAGGATTGCATTCAGGGAGCAGTACATAAAGAATGTGGATTTTTCATTCAACAACAATGACAATACGCTGCACGGTGAGGTAAACGGAGAAGAGATCAGTGCAGCAAGCTTCACTGTAAAGAACAACAGGCTTGAAATATTTGTCGATGAGAACCATATCGGTGCCGGATTCTCATACGACAATCCAGGAGACATGGAGAACAAGGGCGAAATAGTAGCCTATGCAGATGTATTCAGGGATGACGATGGAACCGTCTCATACAAGATCGGGCTGCTGCCTTCCTCTGTGTACCTGAATTCAAACGAATGGAACATATACCCGTCAGAAGCAACAGTCAAAGGCCGGGACATTTCCATCAGCAACATCGAATTCAGGAATGGGGAACAGGCAATAACTGCATCCGGAGGATTCAGCGAGAGCAGGAGGGATACGGTCAGCGTACATCTTGACAGGTTCGACCTGTCCATCCTCAACCCTCTTATAGGAAAGGACTTTGACCTGCGTGGAGCTGCGACCGGAATTGCCCAGATCACCTCTCCGTCATCGGAAAGGGGCATCCTGGTAGATTTTATCTGCGACTCCACAAGCATCGGGGGCACAAGGCTCGGCAACCTGTATATATCCAGCAGGTGGAATACCGACTTCAGGAGGTTCGACATATCACTTGCCAACAGCATTGACGGCAGGAAGACATTCGGGATTGACGGCAACTATTCCACATCGCTGCGCCGCCTGGAGATGGAGGCCAGCCTTGACAGCCTTGACATCGGATTCGCACGTCCGTTTCTCGAAGAGATATTTTCAGAGCTCGGCGGACATGTTTCAGGAGTCCTGAGGGCGGACGGAGAGATAGACAGGCTCGCCATAAGCAGCAAAGACACAAGGCTTGACGATGTATATCTCAAGGTAGGATATACAAATGTAGGTTATACTGCCAATGGCCCATTCCATGTGGATGACCTTGGAATATACCTTGATGACATTTCAATTTCAGACAGGCACGGGAACAAGGGTAATGTGTACGGCAAAATAGGATATGACCATTTCAGGAACATGAATTTCGACATCGGGATAAATGTAAACATGATTGAGGCCATAGACCTTGATGAAAAGGAAAGCGACATATTCTATGGACATCTGTTTGCCACAGGCGACATTACAGTGACTGGCCCGCTCAATGCCATAACACTTGCGGCAAACGCCACGACATCACGGGAAGGCAGCCTTCATATACCGATTTCGTCAACGATGAATGCAGGTACGACAAACCTGCTGAGGTTCAAGGAATTCAAGCAAGAAGAGGAAATAGATCCATATCTATTGATGATGAACAGGCTAAAGAGCCAGAAAAAGTCCGGAAGCGACTTTACCCTTAAGCTTAGGGTCTCGACAGACCCTAAGGTAGAGGCATTTGTAGAACTTGACAAGGACAGCGGAAATGTCATAAACGGAAGAGGCGCAGGAACCATAGACCTGGAAATCAACACTGGCACAGGCAATTTCGACATAAAGGGAGACTATACAATAAGCAGCGGGAACGTGCATTTTGTTGTGCTCGGGCTTGCCGCAAGGGACTTCATAATAAATGAGGGGAGCAACATAAAGTTCAACGGAGACATCATGGAGAGTACCTTGAATATCGGTGCGACATACAGGACAAAGGCTTCGCTCTCCACACTCATAGCGGACACCACATCCATCAACAACAGGAGGCTTGTGGAGTGCGGAATCCAGGTGACCGACAAGCTCAAGAACCCGCGCCTTGGCTTCTCAATCAACATTCCGGACCTTGACCCGATGATAAAGGCAAGGGTCGAGAACGCCCTCAGCACTGAGGACAAGGTACAGAAGCAGTTCATATATCTGCTGATTTCCAACAGTTTCCTTCCTGACGAGCAGTCCGGAATCGTAAACAATACGACAAATCTGTACTCAAGTGTCGGTGACCTGATGCTCAACCAGCTGAACACCATTTTCCAGAAGCTGAACATCCCCCTGGACCTCGGGCTGAACTATCAGCAGAGCACGCGGGGAGACAACATATTTGATGTGGCGGTATCGACCCAGCTGTTCAACAACAGGGTAGTCGTCAACGGAAATATCGGAAACAGGCAATACAGGACTAGCAATTCCAACAGTGACGTTGTCGGGGACCTTGACATAGAGATAAAGCTCGACAGGGCGGGAATATTCAGGCTCAACCTGTTTTCCCACTCGGCAGACCAGTATACGAATTACCTGGACAATTCGCAGCGCAACGGTGTGGGTGTCACCTGGCAGCAGGAATTCAACAGGTTCGGGCAATTTGTCCGTCGTTCGTTCATGGGCAGGAAAAGAAGGGAGGCTGAAGAGCTTGATGATATCCGCAAGGCACAGAATGAAGAAAAGGTAAAGATTATCATAAAGGCAGACGACAAGAATAAAAGGAGAAGAGACAGAAGATGACAAATGGAAAACTATATCTGATACCCTCCCCCCTGGGAGACAATGAACCGGCTGAAGTAATTCCCGGCCCGGTCCTGGAAATGCTGAAGGATATACATGTCTATGTGGTGGAGGAGGCCAGGACAGTCCGCAGGTTCCTGTCCAGGGCAGGACTGAAAGGACAGATCGGCAGCCTGGAGCTGCATGAGCTCAATGAGCACACAGGGCATGAGGAGATTGAATCATACATAAGGCTGTTTGACAACGGGACTGACGTAGGGCTTATCTCGGAAGCTGGTCTGCCTGCAGTTGCTGACCCAGGGGCACAGCTCGTTGCCCTTGCACACCGGAAAGGCATAGAGGTTGTGCCATTTGCCGGGCCATCGTCCTTGATGCTCGCACTCATGTCGTCAGGGCTTAACGGACAGTCATTCGCATTCTGCGGATACCTGCCGGCGAAGACAGAGGAGCGCAGGGCAAGGCTCAAGGCTATAGAAAAGATTTCCGCAGCGCACAGGCAGACACAGATATTCATTGAGACACCATATCGCAATGACCAGATGTTCAAGGATATCATCTCAACATGCCTGCCATCTACAAGGCTCTGTATAGCTGCAAATATAACAATGCCGGATGCATACATAAAGACACTCACCATCGGTGAATGGAAGTCCTCAGGACTTGCCATAGGCAAACGCCCGTGCGTCTTCTGTATGCTGGCATAAGACAGGGGACACAATGGACACAATGGAACTTGAAGGAATGGAGTTCAAGGCATACCACGGCTGCCTTGAAAAGGAGCGGAGTGAGGGCAATGTCTTCACAGTCGACTTCATGGCCAGAATTGACCTGTCAAGGGCAGCTGCTACTGACAATCTTGAAGACACGCTTGACTATGGGGCTGTCTACAGCATTGTGGCAAAGGAGATGGAGACACCGTCAAACCTGCTGGAGCACGTTGCCGGGCGCATCGCGGACGCAATTGAGGATCGGTTTCCTGAAGTCAGGAGCTTCTCCGTAAGGGTATCGAAGAAAAATCCTCCGGTAGACGGTCCTGCAGCATGGTCGAGGATAACCATAAGGAGAGACAGGAGTGCAGACATGGCGTGAAAAGCTATAGAATAACATGAATCCGATGAAAATATCATTTACGACACTCGGCTGCAAGCTGAACTATGCCGAGACATCAACATACGAAAGGAAATTCATTGCAGAAGGTCTTGAGGTCGTCCCATGGACACAGCAGGCAGACATCTGCCTCGTGAACACATGCTCAGTCACCGAGCATTCGGACAAGAAGTGCAGGAACATCATACGCAAGCTGCACAGGATATGTCCTGATGCCGCCATAGTAGTGACCGGATGCTATGCCCAGCTGAAAAGGCAGGAAATCGAGGCCATAGACGGAGTCCGCTTTGTCTTCGGGGCAAACGAGAAGTCGGAGGTAGTCCCGACTGTAATGGCATATCTCAGTGGAGATGAGGACTGCAGAAGAAAAGAGGGTGAATTCTTCGCAGCATATTCAAGTGGCGAACGTACAAGGTCATTCCTCAAGGTCCAGGACGGATGCGACTTCAAATGTGCCTACTGCACAGTCCCGTACGCAAGGGGGGATAGCCGTAACATCCCTATTTCCGAGGCGGTCGCACAGGCAAAGTCCATCGCTGCTGAAGGAATCAGGGAAATTGTAATCACAGGGGTGAACACCGGAGATTTCGGGAAGACCACAGGAGAGACTTTCCTTGACCTGATAAAGGCCCTGAATGGTGTCGAGGGGATCGGAAGATACAGGATTTCATCCATTGAGCCGAATCTGCTGACCGAAGAGACCGTGGACTGGATAGCTTCAGGCACAAAGTTCCTGCCCCATTTCCATATTCCGTTGCAGTCCGGATGTGACACTGTGCTGAAAGAAATGGGAAGAAGATATGACACCGCATCATTTGAGCACAAGATCAACTATATAAGGGAAAAGATGGAGAGGCCAGGAGGTCCGAAGGTGTTTTTTGGTATAGATGTAATCGTCGGGTTCCCGGGGGAGACAGACGAACTGTTCATGGAGACCTATAATTTCCTTAAGGACAGGATAAGGCCTGCATTCATACATATATTCCCATACTCAAGACGTGCAGGGACACCGGCGGCGGTGCGCAAGGACCAGATACAGGACTCGGTGAAGACAGAACGCGTGGAGAAGCTGGAGGCATTGTGCCGCGAACTGAATGAGGATTTCGTAAAGTCAAACGAGGGAGTCGCGGAGAAGGTACTTTTCGAGAGTTCGGACAGGAACGGCAAGATGTTCGGCTATACAGGCAACTACATAAGGATAGAAAGGCCATACGATGCTGATGCTGTCGGACAGGTAATGGATATAATAATCTGACATTTCACCATGGGAAAGACAAAACTTACATTCCTTGGGACAGGTACATCGCAGGGAGTCCCGATGATAGGATGCAGATGCAGTATCTGTTCATCATCTGACAACCATGACAAAAGGCTGCGTTCATCAGCCCTGGTGGAATGCGGAGGACAGGAAATCCTTATTGATGCCGGTCCTGACTTCCGTTGCCAGATGCTCCGTGCCGGTGTCAGCCACCTTGATGCAATATTGCTCACCCACAACCATAAGGACCACACTGGAGGGCTGGACGATGTGAGGGCGTTCAATTATCTGGAAGGGCTTCCGGCAGAGATATATTGCGAAAAATATGTGGAGAAGTCACTGCGCAGGGAATATTCATACGCCTTTGCGGACAGCAAATACCCCGGTGCACCGGAATGGCATGTACACAATATCGGTGAAGAGGCTTTCACCATATACCCTGGGAATCATGGAGAAAGGCTTGTGTGGGTGTCCGGAAAAGGTTATGAACATGTCTTCAGGGAGCCTCAGGCAAATCAGGATACAGGAAAAAGCCCAGTCAAAGTCATACCTATAAGGGGCATGCACGGCAGCCTTCCGGTACTTGGCTACCGGTTCGGGAATATCGCCTACTGCACAGACATGAACCATATTCCCGAAGCGGAATTCAGCAAGCTGGAAGGGCTTGAACATTTTGTAGTCAACTGTGTAACAAGGGTAAAGCATCAGTCACATTTTTCCTTGGAGGAGGCCATTGAAATCTCCAGGAAAGTCGGGGCACGGCATTCCTGGCTGACACATCTTTCACACCGTCTCCCATGCCACAGTGAACTGTGCAATGAACTTCCGGAAAACATCAGGCCGGCATTTGACGGACTTGTAATTGAAGCATAGACAAATTATAGCAATAGATCAGACATGAAGCACAAATTAATAGCACTTTCCGTACTTTTGTCCTGCATATACACTGCCTATGCAGGAACAGTATCAGCCGGTTCTGTAAAGATAATCCCGGAAACATCATTTACAGGGCGCGGCAACAGGTGCGAAGAGCTACTGACCATACGTATCGGGGAGAAATGCACTGTAAAGTCCATCAGGGCAAGGCTGGATGAAGATACTTTCCCTGGGGATATAGAGATGCTCTATCTCATCCAGGAGAACGCGGACGGGAAGGTTGCAGTACTTGGAAAGGCAAGGCCTTCGGCAAAGGCAGTCGACCTGCACCTCTCCAGGCCATACGGTCAAATTGAAGGAAAGCTGAAAATATGCGCAGATATTTCGCACAATGCTGTGGAAGGCCACAGGATAAAGGCCATTGTGGAAGCTGTCAGGACAGGCAGAGGCACCATTGTCCCGGAGCAGCCTGATAATCCAGGAAGGGAGATACTGCTTGCCAGGACAAGGCTCTATTCACCGGGGGACTATGGTTCAAGGAACTGGAGGATACCGGCATTGCGCTGTCTCCCGGACGGTTCCCTGCTTGCGGTAAACGACAAGCGCAAATATAATGAAACCGATCTGCCGGAGGACATAGACATAGTCGCAAGAAGAAGCGAGGATGGCGGTCACACGTGGTCAGAGCCTGTGGATATAGCCGTTGGACAGGGATACAGGAAAGGATTCGGTGATCCGGCACTTGCAGTCTCTCTGGACGGGAAGACCATAATATGCGCATTCGTAGGAGGCAACGGGCTCTGGGCATCCACTCTTGAAGACCCGCAGAGGTCATACATATCAAGAAGCACAGATGGTGGACGCACATGGAGCACACCGGAAGACATTACACATATAATATATGGCCCACAGGCAGACAATCCGCAGTGCAGAAACTACACATCATCATTCTTCGGTTCCGGCAACGGACTGACACTCAGACGTGGAGAACACGCCGGAAGAATAATGTTCGTGGCAGCGATGTGCCCGGCATCAAACCTCAACAACCATGCTGTGTACTCAGATGACGGAGGCAATACATGGCATGTCTCGGATATCGCATTCGAGGGAGGGGATGAGGCCAAGGCTGTGGAACTGTCTGACGGGAGGATACTCATGAGCATCAGGAGAAGCGGCCAGAGAGGCTACAGCATATCGCATGACGGAGGTGAAACCTGGACTGGACATGGACTTTGGCCGGAAATCGACACGAATGCATGCAACGGCGACATGATACGCTACAGTGCCGTTGACGAAGGAGGAGAGCGGAATATCCTGCTGCACTCAATCCCAAACAGTCCGGAAAGAAGGAACGTCAGCATATTCCTCAGCTATGATGAGGGAATATCATGGGGCTCTCCAAAGACAATCTGTCCTGGCAAGTCGGTCTACTCCTCAGTGACAGTGCTTCCGGACGGCACCATAGGAATATATGTGGAGGAGAACCCAACTGAAGAAGGATGCTCGCTCTGGTTCATGAACTTTTCGCTTGACTGGCTGACAAGGCCTTAGGCGGAGAGTTTTTCCGTAGGCCATGGTCCTTTGCCACGCCTATCCATGCGCGGTTCCGCCATGGCAGACATCACAGTTGCCGCAATCCTGTGTCTTTTCCTGGCCAAAATAGCGGAGAAGATATCTGCTCCTGCATTCATCCTCCTCCTGGACATAGTCAATCATTGCCTGCATCCTGTCGTGGGCTGTCTTTTTCAGACGGTCATACCGTTGCGGGTCCAGGTCGACATTCTTCGGGCGCAGACGGTCATAATGCAGGAATACCACAGTTGAATGGTCTGCTGGAATATACCTTATTATATGCAATACAGAAAGTCCATATAGACTCTGGCGCAATGCAGGTACAGTCATGCCGGACGTTGAAGCTACATATTCCTCCTCAATCGGGACCGGATATGAGAAGATTCCAGGATATTTCCTCATAAGCACTTCAAGCACAGAAGCCATGGACGGCTCCGGAATATCGATGTCATAAAGGGCTGTGCGCGAAGCCATGATCTGTATCTTCGTTGAGATGTCCATGTCCTCCATTATTGTCCAGTGCCCGGCTTTCTCTATATATTTCATTGCATACCAGACCGATGAACGGTTAAGGGAGAAATGACGGCAGAATTCGTCCAGGGTGAACTTGAGCTGCCTCCCCTGCCCTGTATCGTATGCAACCTGGAAGAAAGAATGCACCTTATGATATATGTCCTCGATATATTCCAGCGTCGGGAACGACAAGGTCTCTATCTGATGCATACGGCGTAAATCGGAACTGTTCCACAGGAGGACTGCATAGGATCGGTTGCCGTCGCGCCCGGCACGCCCGGCCTCCTGGAAATATGCCTCAGGGGATTCAGGGACATCGAAATGTGCAACAAAACGCACATCAGGCTTGTCTATCCCCATGCCGAAAGCATTGGTGCATACCATCACCCTTGTTTTACCAGACTTCCAGTCCTCCTGCCTGCGTGCACGCATCAAAGGCCCGAGACCGGCATGGTAGAATGAGGCCGACACCCCATTGGCATTGAGAAAGGCCGACAGTTCCTCTGTCTTCTTCCTGCTGCGGACATATACGACACCCGTCCCTCCGGCAGAAGCGCAGATTTTCAGCAGCTTTCCGAGCTTATCCTCGCATTTCCTTACTATATATGAGAGGTTCGGCCTTTCAAAGCCGCTTTTCAGCAAAAGCTTTTCACCGAACTCCAGACGTTCCATTATATCCTCGGCAACTGACGGAGTAGCAGTGGCAGTCAAGGCTATTACGGGGGCATCCGTCAATTTTCGCAGTTCACTTATATTAAGGTAGTCGGGACGGAAGTCATATCCCCATTGCGAGATGCAATGCGCCTCATCAACTACAATATAGCTTATATCCATATTGCAGGCGTACTGTCTGAACAAAGCTGTGGAAATTCGTTCCGGAGAAAGGTACAGGAACTTGAAATCCCCGTATGCAGCATTGTTCAACGCAAGGTCGACCTCACGCCTTGACATGCCGGTATAGACAGCCATTGCCTTGATTCCCCTGTCGCAGAGATTCTGGACCTGGTCCTTCATGAGCGCAATAAGGGGGGTGACGACAAGGGCAATCCCCTCCTTCATCATGGCAGGCACCTGGAAACAGACAGACTTGCCGCCACCTGTCGGAAGGATTGCAAGCACATCCCTGCCGCCGGAAGCCGCATCAATGATTTCCCTCTGCATAGGCCTGAACGAATCATAGCCCCAATATTCTTTCAGCACCTCCGTAGCCTTGTCCGCTCCCATATCCAGATTCATGTAAATAACGTAGTCCAACGTGCAAACATCCGGCACCCCGATTGCTCCCGGACTTTACTCCACGCACCGGAATGCAAAAATCAAGACATGTGCCATGCTGCGTGGCTCATTTTTTGCAGTAATGCGCGCCGGATTTTTGGAATCCGGAAATGCAAAATTAGAAATATTTTGGAGGAAAATTTGAGCAATCACAAAAATATCCTAATTTTGCACCGCATTGAAATGTTTTATTGAATTTAGTGCAAACTTTAAAATAATTTTTTGGTTTTATGAGTAAAATTGATTTGACCAAGTACGGTATCACAGGTGCTACTGAGGTAGTCTACAATCCTGACTATGATACTCTGTACAAAGACGAGCTCAATCCTGAACTTACAGGTTTTGACAAAGGGCAGCTGACTGAGCTTGGAGCTGTCAACGTTATGACAGGTGTCTACACCGGACGTTCTCCTAAAGACAAATTCTTTGTAATGGACGAAACCAGCAAGGACACTGTATGGTGGACTTCTGAGGAATACAAAAATGACAACAAGCCTGTAACCGAGGCGACATGGAAAGTCCTCAAGGATCTCGCTGTCAAGGAACTTTCAAACAAGAAACTCTATGTTGTAGATACATTCTGCGGTGCAAACCCTGCAACTCGCCTCAAAGTACGTTTCATCGTTGAGGTTGCATGGCAGGCACACTTCGTAAAGAACATGTTCATCCGCCCTACAGAGGAGGAGCTTGCTGCATACGGAGAGCCTGACTTCGTTGTATTCAACGCATCAAAGGCAAAGGTAGAGAACTACAAGGAGCTTGGACTCAACTCCGAGACTGCAGTTGTCTTCAACCTTACTTCAAAGGAGCAGGTTATCATCAACACATGGTACGGCGGTGAGATGAAGAAAGGAATGTTCTCTATCATGAACTACCTCAACCCTCTCCGTGGAATCGCCTCTATGCACTGTTCGGCAAACACTGACAAGGAAGGAAAGAGCTCTGCTATCTTCTTCGGACTTTCAGGAACAGGAAAGACTACCCTTTCAACTGACCCTAAGCGTCTTCTTATCGGTGACGATGAGCACGGCTGGGATGACGAGGGAGTTTTCAACTACGAAGGCGGATGCTACGCCAAGGTCATCAACCTTGACAAGGAAAGCGAGCCTGATATCTACAAGGCTATCAGGAAAGACGCGCTCCTCGAGAACGTAACTGTTGCCGAGGACGGCAAGATTGACTTCGCAGACAAGAGCGTTACTGAGAACACACGTGTATCCTACCCTATCTACCACATTGACAACATCGTCAAGCCGGTATCAAAGGGTCCTCAGGCTAAGCAGGTTATCTTCCTTTCAGCTGACGCATTCGGTGTTCTTCCTCCAGTTTCCATCCTTACTCCAGAGCAGACACAGTACTACTTCCTTTCAGGATTTACTGCAAAGCTCGCCGGAACTGAGCGTGGAATCACTGAGCCGACTCCGACATTCTCTGCTTGCTTCGGTGCAGCATTCCTTTCACTCCACCCTACAAAATACGGTGAGGAACTCGTAAAGAGGATGCAGGCTACAGGCGCAAAGGCATATCTCGTCAACACTGGATGGAACGGTACAGGAAAACGTATCTCAATCCGTGATACCCGCGGTATCATTGATGCTATCCTCGACGGTTCAATTGAGAAGGCTCCTACAAAGAAGATCCCTTACTTCGACTTCGAGGTTCCTACAGAGCTTCCTGGTGTTGACACCAACATCCTTGATCCACGCGACACATACAAGTGCGCTTGCGAGTGGGAGGAGAAGGCAAAGGATCTTGCAGCACGTTTCATCAAGAACTTCAGCAAGTTCACTGGGAACGACCTCGGCAAGTCTCTTGTAGAGGCTGGTCCAAAGCTCTAAACAATTGAAATCATTGGATTTCCACATATTGAGACCGGCTTTTCAGCCGGTCTTTCTGTTTTATTTTTTGCGCCTGACAGTGATATGGAAGCAGGCCTGGTTCTTTTCGTAGCGGACATAGCAGCGTCCCTCAGCCCTGAGGTCACTGAGTACTTCCGCAAGGACTTGCTTCATGGTTCCGGTATCTGTTTCCTTCCATTTATATCCGACCGGTTCGAATGACTTGTATGTTATATCAAATGTCGTGGCATAGCGGTGCACTGAGTTTTTCGAGGCATTACCATTGCGCTTGCCAAGGTTTTCAACATCTTTGTCAGTCCGGAGTACAGATGTGACTATTATCTTATGCGGCAATATATTCTTTGCAGACAGTGAATCCTGGAAATTCTTGCCGATGTCGTCCAGTAGCCTTGCCGCATCCTTAGTCAGATATGGAACTGAATATGCAAGAGCTCCCACCTTATACCGGCGGCATGTTTTGACCTCTTTCAGTCTGTATTTCCTGCGCATTGACTCGGCTTCCTCCCTGTCCTTCAACGGCTCCGGGATTCCACATTCCTTAGCTGCCTCTGCATGCCGGTTCTGCATGTCATTGAATTTCCTGCCGTAATATCTGTGAGACTGCTCCGGACACCTTGCCGGATGAGCATATCTATATGCCTGCGTGACGGCGTAGACTGCGGCAAGGCATATTACGGCAGCAAGCAGGCTGAATATAATTGTTGACTTCTTCATGGTTTACGGATAAATGTCCGGAGCGCGAAGTTACAAATTAAATGAGTACGCGCATGCTCCGGAGCGACAGGTATCCATCCGATTTTCCTTTTGACAAGTACATTATTTGCTTAACTTTGTAAGTTGAAGTAAAAGTAACGCCTATGCCAGCAGACATGTTATACCCGATAGGAATCCAGAGTTTCTCAGAAATAAGGGAAAACGGCTACGTCTATGTAGACAAGACCGCATTGATGTACAAGATGGTCAAGGAAGGGAAATACTATTTCCTCTCCCGTCCCCGACGTTTCGGGAAAAGCCTGCTTCTGAGCACCCTGG
>JAMPAT010000028.1 GCA_023667095.1 Bacteroidales bacterium | reverse complement strand
TTGTAGAAATGGTACTCTGTCAGCGTAGCCCAGTATCTGTCATGTTTCCCGACACACTCTGTCAGTAACAGGCTCAATGTCCCGTCTTGTATCGACCAGGAATTGAACTGGAGAGGCTGGTCCGGATGGGTGCTGGTAACCAGTGTATCCACGCCTTCAGATGAATGGAGCAGTACAACTATACGTGGTAGCCAGTACCTTAACATCTGGGACTGTACTTTATCTGCCCTGGAGATATGTCCTGAGATATAGTTGAGCGAATCCCTGTCGGATAAGGGAAAGCTGTAATACAGCATGTCTCGGGTACGGGTACGCACAAAGTTCTTGAACGTTGTGTTATATCCAAACTTTAACCAGCGAGGGTCTTTTACATAGTACACTTCTGCCTTGTCATATTTGCATGCCTCTTCAACAGGTTTATATCTATGGCAAGATATAAGTACTAAACCAAATAAAAGAATGATAAAAGGTGGTTTCATGGAATAATTGTTTTTCAAAGCATTCAATACATTTTTTTATTATAATCAAGCACAGCCTTGGATATTTCCTCCGGTGTCAAATTCCTTATAGGATACAATGTCAGGCGTGCTGAACTATGTCCACTCCTTATCTTTTGTCCTGGTTTGATTTCCCCATGCTTTTCTGCCGCACGCTGCTCGACTTCAATAGCCCTCCGCTCTTCCTTTGTACCGTATTGGTCATCGCTGCCAGGCTTGGTACTTGCGATGAATTCCTTTTTCTGCTCTTCTGTACCATGCTCATATTTAATGTCATATTCTGAGGCATGCCCCATTTCATGGGCAAGGGAAGAAGTAACGAAGAGGGACTGGAACTCCTTACCGGAGAAACGCCATGGCTGGTTGCAGCAAACTCCTATACATAACCACCTTTTATATCAGAGATTATCTATAAAGCTTTAAATGATCTGTCATTCTATTCTCATAAGTTTAAGTCCTTCATTTTTTACCCATACGGGCTGTAATTTGAACGATTCCATATTCAGGATGACACTATCGTCTTTATAGCCGCATTCCATAAGCTTGCAAAAGTCATGTTCATTTTCAGATAGAAAAGTATCTTTCTTTGATATGTACTGCACTGACTTTTCCACAAGCGGGGCACAGAATCCGTCTTTGTCATCATATACGTATATCGTGAATTTTTCTGATGGTCCTACTACCTTATAAAAAGTAATGAAAGGTATTGTGAGGACAACATCCGGGTCCATAACCAATGTCGAACCATATTCGTACACCGTTGTCATTATGGACAGCGGGAATAGAGGGCGGAACATATATATCCTGAAATCTTCCTGTCCAAACCAGACAAAGCAGTAGTCATCTGATTTGTTTTCAAACAGATATCTATAAATTCTGATGTTCTTTGTCTCGCTCATTGAAATATTGTCCATCGTGATTTTCTCGCCATCTGCAAATGGCATGGTAATGCATTGTGTTTCAACAGACGAATCTAAAGTAAGCTTCAGTAGCTCATCTTTATCCACATTATCAGTAAGACAGATACAGCTAAAAAGCAGGGCTATTAAATTACACATGGCTAATTATTGTTTAATGTTTCATTCATTGCACGATTAATCAGGTTAAACAGATACCTGTTCAAATCTTTATTTCCGGCCCCAGGTTGGTGAACAGTTGGTAATGTGCTTCTCCCGTCCAGATCCACAAAGTTAACAGGATTTCCGCAGCAGAAGGCATACGGGCTGATGGAATAATACTTTTCTGCAAGGGGGCAATGGCATTCCATGAGAGACGGAATGAATGGTATTTTTCATTTTCTGTAACTACTATAATTGTCTTGTGTCCCCAGTATCAGTTCCATTATAAGTTCCTGCTGCTCTTTTGTAAACGGTAATGATTTACCGTGTCTTTCAGACTTTTTGGCATTTTTAGATGCAGACATGGTTGATATATTGAATTCTATTTTTGGGTCATGGCATTTGTCATAGAGTATAAAATAATAATATAGAGGACTGTAATCATTGGATTGAATGTCATAGATGACGCTGTCCTTCCTGGCCCATGCAAACAGGGAACCAAGGCACTTGTCGTTTAAGCTCAATCTATACACATTTAAAATTCCTTCATCACGTTTGCCCTGGTATGTCTCAAAAAAGGATTCGCCTTCCTTTATTACGAGAAAAAGAGATGGGCCTATGAAGTAACATCCATAGGCACATCCTTCTAAGGAGGACTCCAGATTGTTCTTACTAATTATTTCTTTTACAATTCGCCTGCCTGCATCATATTCATCATGGATATTTGAGACGGAATCATTACTCTGTCCATTCATTATGGATGGAATCATTACGAGCATAAAAGCAAAAAAATATTTCATGACATATTTTATCTAAATTTAGGTAAAGCATTTGGGTTTGGGATAAATGTCCTCGGTCCATGATTGCTGCCATTATTAACAAAAGGGATTCCCATAACTCTCAATATTAAATTCTCTGTTTGTATTGCATCTATATGCTGATTTGAATGTCCTCGTCCGACTGCCAGTGAACGTCCGTGACCGAACACTTCATGCCCTGCTGTTACTTCTCTACCATTTATATGATCATTACCGACAATTACTGAATGTGATCCATTAGGTGTCTGCACAGTCAATCCTGATCCGCCAAAATTAGATATTATGGAAACAGGAAGTCCTCCATTAGCTTCAATAATAGTAGACATTGGAAGTCCAGCTTTCTCAAATTCTTCAGTGAAGGCACTTTGTCCTTTGCTTGATATAACTCCTTTGTCTGTAACATATTCAACAAAGTGTTCATCATCCGAATTGATTGTATTTACAATTATGTTGACCAATGCCTGTTGATCATCACTTAAATTTACACCATTAAAAGCAGAGGACATCTCTTCACTACTTATAGATGCCACTCTTTTTCCATTAGCATTTTTCCCGGATTGTACTATTAATTTTCTAAATTCATTAAATTCTTCTCCTTTAAAGATTTGTTTAATATCTTCAACAATTTTTGATGCATCGTTTCGCGTCACACCAACAATCGCTTCCCCGTCCGGATCCACAAAGTTAACAGGATTTCCGCAGCAGAATGCATACGGGCTGACGGAATAGTACTTTTCTGCCATCGGGTCCATTGTTGTCCACCTTAGACTCATTCTAATGGCAGCAAGGTCTTACCAATCAAATTAATTGGCATATATAAGTCCCAAATTCCTTTATCAGGTTCTATAACAATAAAATCACCATATAAATATACACCAGTCATTCCCGTAGAGCCAGGAGGAGGCATCTCAACACCTCCTATTACCGCAGGAAAACATGAAACTATTTCCAACTGATAAACATTACCTTTTACTATATTTTGATCTCTTTTTACATGCATATGCTTCTCTTCACTACGATCTGATATTATTTTATAGGCATTGCCTTTTGAAACCGCATATATGATGTAATATCGGGGCTTCTTCTGAATTTTTTTTATTTCAAAAGTATCTATAAGATGCGGGTACCCACTTGTACATACGTTCTCTTGTGCATCAACCACGAGAACTGACAAGCACCAAATGAAAACCAAATGAAGTATTCTTTTTTTCATCATTTCAATATTTGGATTGTTTTTTCGATGCCCAAACGGTTAACAACAAACCATTCTATTTTTACAGCTTTTTTAATTTCTTTAGTCTCATTGCCTGTCGCGTCAATCATCCTTTGAAATATCGGTGTCTGTACTGTTGCATTATCATGAGCTTGTTGATATACACTTCCCTTTTGTGATGCATCAGGGCTGGAAACTCCTGTATTCATGGAAATAATTGCACCCTGATAAGCCTCTGTCAGTTCATGCATAACAAGAGTGCCTGGTGTCCCAGTATGGTTATCGGCAGTACCTAAGACGACTGGATTAATTTCCTGGTTAGCGACTACACTTGTAGTGCCATCTTTATCCTGTAATACTGTATTTCCCATAAATGCACCTCCTACCATCAATTTGCCAGTCGAAGTCTCCATTCCGCTTGTCGTTTTCAAATTTACTGTTACTTTGTTGTCATCAATTATATCTGTAAGTTTTTTAGCTCTTTGAGGCACACTTCGCCTTGTATTGGTATAGGATAAATTTCCTTGGCTGTCAATTGATAACGATATGCGCTTCCCGACTTTAGCCTGAAGTTGAGAGAGAGCGGAATTAGCCAATTCACCTGATATTATTACTTTCTCCCCGTCCGGATCCACAAAGTTAACAGGATTTCCGCAGCAGAAGGCATACGGGCTGACGGAATAGTACTTTTCTGCAAGTGGGTCAGGGGCATTCCAGCGGGCTATGGAAGGGTCGTATTGACGGGCACCGTAGTCAAGGTAAGGAGTGCCGAAAAGGAACTGGGACTCCTTGCCGTTGAAACGGTAACGGTTTGCGGAGACAGCAGGCCATGATGAGGACCACCTCATTCCGAAAGGATAGTAGTCATCCCGCTCGACAACCGTGCCGCCGTTGCCGTCCACAATTGCACGGACACTGCCGAGATGGTCCACTACATGGTAATACGGGACAAAGGAATCTGCAGAAATGCCATTCCCTCCAAAGCTGTCTGCCGCCATAAAACGTCCGCCTGAAAACGCGGCTCCCTCCAAGGAAACGCTGCCGTCCTGCTTCGCAAAAACCATTGAGCCGACATACAAAAGACCGTTCCCTGCACTGTCCAGCGCCGAAAGCTTTGTGCCGTCCGGAAGCCAGGAATATTTCACAAGGACCCCTGAGGTATCAGAGACAGACTCTGTCAAGTCAAGGACATTGTAGACAAGTTCAAGTCCACGGAGTCCGTCAAAAGCCATATTGCCGTTAAGGTCATAGCGGTACTGGCCGACATGTCCATTGTCCTCAACCGAAGACAGCATGCCGCCAGAATATGTATATTTCAGATCATTGGTCATTCCGCCATTGCCTGTACGTTGCAAGGACAAGATATTCCCGTCGAGGTCATACGAAATTTCCTTTTCAGTAAAACTGTCTGTTTCCGAACCATTGAAATATCTCCTGGCTCCAAGGACACGGAAGAGTTCATCATAGTCATAAGCATACGTGCTGGCAGTATCAGTACCTGACTTCCACTCGGCTTCTGCTATATTGCCCGAATATTCCGGATACGAATAAAGTGGGGAGTCATATCTCAACTCCATGGAAAAGACATCGCTGTCCATAGCAGTCACCCATCCGCGGATATTGTATCCAATGTCCGTATCTACCGTCCCGTCGCCATAGTCCATGGCATCCATCCTTCCAAATTCATCATATCCATAGGACATCCTTGACACAGAAGAGAGGTCCAATGCTGAAGACTCTTCCATCAAGCGTCCCCTGTTGTCGTATGACATTTCAGACACAAGGCTGTGCTCCATCCCGTGGACTCCATTAATTTCCTTTGAAGAAACAATGTTCCCAACAAAGTCGTATGCAGTAAATAAAGAAGACACTCCCCCGGCATGATTTGTCCTATGTGTCTGTACCGGACGGTCAAACCTGTCATAGAACACGACAGAAGCATACATCGCATCCTGACCGTCTGAAATCTCCTTCATAAGGCTACCTGTAGGAAGTCCCTTCGACTTGAGCATATCATCACCGGTATTATAAGGTACAGCGTAACCTGCTTCCTGCCTGTATCCAAGCCCAACAAACAAATCAGGAAGTGCAGACATGAAGCGGTAATCATCATAGTAATTCACCTGCAACACGGAAATCCTGCCCAGGTCAAGGCCACATGACGTTCCAAGGCAATAGCTGTCAGTTGCCTGTCCATCAAATTCCACAAAGGCAGACTTGTCCACGAACATGGCACGATGTATATCATTGCCTTCCACAATACCTTGCAGGACCGGCCTTCCAAAGACATCCGGAAGGCTTATCATCCATTTCCCGTCATCACGCAAACTTGCATCCTGTGAAAGGATCAGCCTGTCTGCAACATCATAGCCATAGTACACCCACCCTGCGCCTGGCGTCTTCTTCCTGATGCACCTGTTGCGGTCATCATATCCATACATATAGGCATACCTGTCCATAAGTGCATCTGTCTGTTCCAGACGGCATGCGCCGGGAATATTCCGTGAAAGTCCGGGAGGAAGCACATATCTTAAATTGCTGTTGCTGTCATAGATATAGTATGTATCAGCATAAAGTCCACCTACCTTCTGCCTTGCCAATATTGTCCTGTCATGCCGGTCCTTGAATTCATATATGACGGAAGAGTCCGGACCTTCTGAACATGTCACACGGTATGTCGAAACAGGAGCTTCTCCACTGCATATAATCCCGCTGCCATTATCCATAAGGCTGAAATCAAGGCATGACAAGGCAACGGAACTCCCGTTCATCAGATAGCTTATGGATAAAAAAGCTTCAGGCACCTGGAACGCCTCACCTGCTCCCCTTTCCTGCTTTAGCCTGTCAAGCATAGAGTTCCCATATATATGCTCTGTGTAAGGGTAATTGTCACCGTACCCGGAAATACCCTTTGACTGACATTCAAAATCATCTGCATCAATATACTGTCCTGATACGGCAAGCGGTACTGGGAGCCACTCTCTCCATTTACGTCCAAGGACATCATAGCCAGTCATTGAAACAAGGTCCTTTCCAGAAGGGCTTGCATATACCATATTCTGCTGCAAGCCTTTTCCGAGACCGTCATAATAGACAATGTCATCAAAGTATTCCTGTCCTCTGCCTTCCGTATATGTCCTGGTACGGATATAGTTCCTGCCATCCCCCTGGAAAAAGTAGCTGTATCCGAAAGACTGCACCGGATTTCCCTGGTTGTCTTCTATGCATATCAGCCGTCCGGTTGAATCATACTCATACCTGCTGGTCTTTCCGGCGGCATCAGTAGCTGCATCAATACCGGTCAGAAGCTTATATGAAAACAGGTTGACATGTGCATCCGGCAATTTCTGCTGCAGGGATTTAAGCAATACAGCATCCGGCTCCATGGCCGATGCAAGCACAGACATATAGTCCGTGTCTCCAGGATGTCCAAGGGCAGACAGGACATCATCCAATGTAGCTCCTGTAATCCCGGCAACAGGATAGATCCCATTGTATCCCCAGATATATACAATATGCTCTGTATTGTTCTTGACAAGATATACCGGATTATGGTAGCTATCGTATGCTTCAACAGAAAATCTCTCTTCATACCCGGTCTGTCCCGGGCCTCTTGTCGAGTATGTCTCAAGGTCTATCCCTGAGCCATAGTCCATCAATTCGCTCCATGCGAATATGGAATCCACATACCGAGAACGTCTTTCCGGAAGTTCAACTGTATATGAAAGGCTGTCAGGGATTTCACGGTACAGGTATGAAATGTCATCTTTTTCGACAGTACCGTCATTGTATTCAGTGACTTCCTCAATGACCACACGGTGCTCCTTATCGTATACATACGCTGTGCTCTGGACATTTGCACCATTCTCAAAGTAGTCCGTAGTTGTTTCAGAGTCAAGGTACCACCATTCTGACGGATACTCATAGAAATTATAAAGGCATGTCATCTGGTTAAAAGGAGAATGCAATGAAACAATATGCAGACCGTCTACAGCCTCCCTCAGGCTTTTGTCCTGTACATAATTATATACAGTACTCTGCTGAAGCCTGCCATTGCCGTCATATATTTCGACAGCCTTAGGCAGGCCATTCTCAATAAAGCATTTCGAAGGAGTGCCAGGTGCTGATGCCAGAGACGGGAAATTTTCTGAACGGTTATGGAACGTATATCTTGAAAAGCATACCGTGCTGTCATTGTCTACATGTACCTCTTCTACCATGTCATAGGCGACAGAAATGCCTGACATGTTGGCTCCAAGGGAAAAGACATTCGATGTATATTGCCCATAGGACTCTATCTGAAGATTCTTTGGCAGATATATGGTCCTCGGAAAATCATGCGCAAGTCCATGGGCATAGCGGTATTGAGTTTCCCGGGACCTTGTTCCATCATAGTCTTTTACGGATCTGGCACGTAATCCTCCCCCTTTATACTCATCAAATCCCTTTACATGCGGAATTACAAGATTTATCCCTGCCTTTGTGTTCATGTAAGTAGGCATGACAAGCCTATAGTCTCCTGGTTCAAAAGCATTTCCAATGGCAATCCTGGCTTCTCCCCTGCTATTGATCTCGCTACAGAGTATATTTTCAAAAGTCTTGTAGTTTACAGTATACCAGCCACCTGATGAATCCTTCTTCTCCAGCCTGAATATGACATCGTCCTTTGTAAAGTCCTCATAAGTGTAATCGATGACCGGATGTGAGCTGCTGCCGGTACATTTGAATCCATTATAATATACAATTGCATAGGAAGAAGACGGAAGCTTTTCCTTTACCGTGAATTCCTGTTCAAGCAATGATGACTCGGACACATAACTGTCATAGTAGTCGTATGCATACTTGAAGTCACCTCCATAATATGCATTGTCATGGTTTTCAAATTCATTTAGTTCATATTCAAAATCAGTGTAACCGCCTGTAGGATATTGGATCCTGGTCAGAATCCCTGTCCTGGCATAATCGTATGAAGCATTCCTGTCTGCTGCAAGATAAAACTGCCATATTCCCCTATCCATATACGGATTGATCATATTCGGAGTCGGTACAGCATCATTTCCAGGCAGATTTTCCAGATTGTGCCAGTTCCCGTTATAATACCCCCAATAGTCAACTTCCACTGAATTCTTGGGAGGCAGATTCCCTGGAGCATAGGTAAATATCCATTCCTTGCCATCATTTTCCTTTATGCTTTCGAGCCTGAGACGCCTTGACAGGGCATTATTGGAGGAAGAATTATAATATCCGGTATTGAAGTCTATTTTCTTCAACAGTACACCATTGTCATCTCTCACTTCCATATAGTCCAAGGCCTGCGGAACCTTGTCTCCGTCATGGAGAAGATCGTCCCGGTCCTTTGTGGCGAACGAGACAGTCCCTCCAGCAAAACGGATTTCCTTCAGAATGATTTCATCAACTGTTGTCTGTGTATAGCTTATTGAATTATAGTTCCAGGCCTGGACATGGTCAGCCACTTCCTGGGCGTGGCCCCTGTTCTGTGTACCGGACGGCTGGCTTTTGATCCTGGAGTGTTTTTCATATATGAATTCGACCCTGTCTCCGTATGGGTTGGTGATACTGTCAAGGTACCATGCGGTAAAGGCCTCAGGCTGCTGGGTCACAGGATTTACGGGAGGACACCACAAATCGCTGTATGTCCTTGTAAGTTCAGCTGTCCTGAAATGGTATCTTGTCCCGTCCGGGAGTGTTACCGTCCATTCCCCCGGATCGACATTATACAGGCCCGACCGATGATAGTTGACATCAAGCCTGTCCTGTTTAAGCAGCAACGGCGCAGGGAATGTACCGGGAGGCGTATAGTAAACCTTTTTAGGGAAAACCATCTGGCCACTGTATTCTCCGAAATTATAGTAGAAGACATCTGGCTGTACATCCTTGTAATTCATCATGTAGTCAAAGAAATACGGTGGCTCTCCCAAGATTACGTTACCATTGTCATCAAGGAAATGCCCGTCCTCGTCATGTCCGGGGAACTTGCCGGAAGCACAATACCCCATAGTATTCCTGTATCCTGCATCATTCAGGTCATCCGCACCTGAGATACTGTGAGCAATAGTTCCCCCTGCATTCAATGACCATCCGAGGCCTGCCCAGCTTGCTTCCTGGGACACCCTTATGCCACCTGCATGGTAAGACAGGCTAACGGGAACCCTGATTCTTCCGCTGACAATCTCATATAAAGGGACAGAAATCGATGGGACACCTGTATAATACCCGACAGGGACCTCCCCGTACATGCCCAATGCCGAGGCATTTGGAGAAGGGGGAATAATTACAGGATAAGGAACTTCTTCTGCACCCATGTCAAGATTCTGCAAGGTATCATGCTGCATAATGTCCATGGCTGACAACTGGAAGTACACAAAGGCCAGGGCGAGGATGTACAAGCTCTTTTTCATACGCTCATTAACTTATCAAGGAGCCTTGAAGGCATATCCATAGGAGCGGTAGATTCCGAGAAGGGTTTCGAGACGTCTTCTGAAATCCGGCCAATCCTTTTCGCAGCAACCGTGCCAGGCAACTTCAGACATTGCGGCAAGGCGTGGAAGAAGCATATATTCAGCCTGGCGGAAATCAGGAATATACTCAGTCCACAGGTTTGCCTGCACACCAAGCACAAGGGATTTTTCATTTTCATCCAGACCGCAGCACGGATTGAAGCTGTACACCTTCTCCAAGGGAAGATATCCTCCCCAGGCAAGAGGCTCAGCCTCTGTATCCACAGACTGGTAATAGTCAAAATAGGAATACTCTGTAGGGCTCATTATGACGCGGTTCCCCCTCCTTGCCGCCTCGGCCCCTGTATCGCATCCGCGCCATGACATCACTATCGCTGAACTGGAGACACCAGCCTCAAGAATCTCATCCCATCCTATGATACTGCATCCTAAAGTGCCCAGGAACTTCTCCAGGCGTCCTGTGCCATATCCCTGCAGCTGCCTGAATGATTCGAGTCCCAGTTCCTCCATACGTCTCCGGCATTCCGGGCATTTCTCCCACATCTTGGACGGGCACTCATCTCCACCGATATGTATATATCCTGACGGGAACAGTTCTGCAACCTCACGGAGCACATCCTCGAAAAAACGGAAGGTAGACTCCCGGCCGATGCAGAATACCCTGTCATCTATGTCCCATGTCTGCCTTACCTCGAACTGTTCACCGGTGCAGCCAAGCCATGGATATGAAGCAATTGCAGCGACCGCATGCCCTGGAAACTCGATTTCAGGAATGACAGAAATGAATTTGCCGGCAGCGTATGCGACTATATCCCTGATTTCGTCCTTGGTATAGTATCCGGAATGCGGAGTCTCATCATATTGCGTTGTCTCATCGTACTCGCCACCAGGGTCCTTGCCGATTATAGTCCTTTTGCGGATGGAGCCGGTCTTCACCAGTTCAGGCCATGAATCAATTGCAATCCTCCAACCCTGGTCATCTGTCAGATGCCAATGGAAGACATTCATCTTATGGATAGCCATTATATCAAGCAGGGTCTTGACCTCATCGACTGAAAAGAAGTGCCTGGCAACATCCAGCATTACACCACGGTATTCAAATGCAGGCGAATCACATATCTTCACAGCCGGAAGAGGAATGCCTTTCCCTGCCTCCAGGGAAAATCCAGCAGGTATAAGCTGGCGCAAAGTCTGCACTGCATAGAAGACACCGGCTGCATCTCCTCCTGAAATTGAAACTGCGTCACCGGAAATATCAAGCATATACGAGGACGGCCCAAGGTTTTCTGACAATGTCATCACCATGGATGCCGATACAGCATCCCCGGCATTGCCGCAGAATACAAATTCCGGACAGGATTCAGCACCGAAGACACGCGAAAGGAGTCCGCCCAATTCATCGGCAGCATATCTCATCTCCCTCGAATCCGGATACACATATACCCGGGCATCCGGCAAAAGCATGAATCTGCCCTCCGAAAATTCCGTCCTTTCCGGAAGGGGCACTATCTCCGGAGTGCGTACAGTGGAGCAGGAAGAGATGGCCAATACGACAGCGGCTGCACAGAATGCAGCCGCACAAAGATTTGATGAACAACACATATACTATTTATGTTTGGATATTTTTCCGTTGAAGTCAATATGGTCTGCTATGCGCCCGTCATCCTCTACAATCCATGACTCGAATTCCCTCTGCCCTTCCTTGAGTACAATCATACGCACACCGGGACGCAAGTTATTATAGACTGTGTCATCACCTGAATACCTTCCATACCCGAGAGCCACTCCGTACTGTGCAACTACATAGTCATTGTCATGATCATGTCCGGCAAAAACCCCCATCACACTTCCGCTCTCCACCATTGCAGAATACATTCCGGTATTCAATACCCCAGGACATTCAGCCTCTGCTGCCCGTCCGATATGGCTGTTGCTGCGGTCTTTCCATGCAGTCTCATATTCCTGCAGGCAGATATGGAAAAATGCAAGTGACGGCACAGGCTTTCCGCCGTTTGCAGATGTCCTTGCCTTGCAGCAGTCCCTAAGCCATGCAACCTGGCCATACGTAAACCAGCCGTATCCACCAAGCCCCTCTATCGTCGAATAGTCATGGGAATCCATGCAATACAGCAATGCCTGCGGCTCTTTGCCTGCCCTGGACGGTATTACAGGAAGCTCTACATCAGCAAGTTCACCGTCAGTGTTGAGCGTATTGAGGCTATATGGTGAGCCCGTTACAATCCGGGCAATCTGCTGGCGCGTCAGTTCCTGCTCAGCATCATGGTTGCCGAACATCACGCAGAAAGGTATCTTATATATATTGAGGGAGTCCATAAGCCTTGTCCACATGCCTATGGCCGGTTTTCCTGTGACTATATCTCCGGTAAACATCAGCACATCCGGCTTCTGTCCGTTCACGATACGGCTAAGGCGTGCAAATGTCTTTTCTGCCTGGCCCTCCTTGTATGGTGTAGAGGCGTTCAGGTGCATATCTGTAAACTGGGCAATCCTGAATGATTTGTCTTTCCGGAACTGCAGGTCCTGTGCAGAAGCTGCAATCACAGCAGACAGCAATGCTGCTGAAAAAATTATTATACGTTTCATGATTATAATTAAAATTTCATATTGCCATATAGCCCTCTATAGCTGTATGTTGCCTGATTTTTCCACATGGACTGTCCTGGTCTCTCCATTGCCCCATCTTACGAGAAGGTCAAACGGGACATTTGTCTCAACCGCCATGACCGGTTTCTGCAAAGCCGAGGAACGTCTCTTCACAGTAAGCTTGATCAGCCCGTCAGGACCGAAAGGATAGTTTGCGATACCATGCTCCTCCAGATGACGTATATCCCACTCTACCCTGTTTTCTGAATAGTCTGACTTTATTCCAAGTATATATTCGATAAAGACAGCAATGGGAGGAAGCCCTGCCCAGCCTACAAAGTCTTTTCTTGCCATGAAGCCAGGCTCTGTCTTCTCAGGAGCGTAATACTCCCAGAATGTGCCTGTCTTCTTCCACACCTCAAAGACTGAATTGTAGTGATTGTCAGCAATGCTGCGTGCCTCATCGAGATATCCTTTCTTCCAGAGCCCGTCAATGACCATATAGTTTGTACCGGGCCATACTCCTCCCTGCCAATAGCGTCCGAGAGGATTGTATTTGGGATGGTCAGAAGACAGCGACGGAACCCTATGAGGGCGCATGAATTCAGATGTGTCAGAAAGATGCGCGACAAGCCTGTCAAGCCTGCCACGGTCAAGGACATCAGTCTGCAAAGCCCAATAGGCACCTATTCCCTTGGTGTCACAAAGCGAGCCGTCCGCATAGCGGTCATGCAGGAATCCTGTCTCTTCATTCCACATATTCTCATTGATGTAGCTCCGGAGATACTTCATCTCATCCTCCATTTCCTCTATCTCCTGCCAGCGTTCGATATAGAAGCCGATCTGAAGCAGCGACTCATCTACAAGCATCTGCTGAAGGTTCGTGTCAAGCCAGACCATGTGCCCGTGAGAGTATATCGGATTATATCCGTCTTTCACTCTCGGCATATTGTCCATGCCTGTACCCCATCCGCTTGACCAGTAGGTCCCGTCAGGCCATGTACGGTTTAGCTTCCACCAATTGGCATACGCACATAATGCTGGAAACACCCTGTGCAACCTGTCCATGTCCCCGAACTGGCGAAAATATGCCAGCTCCACCCATGGCAGAAGGTCCGGGCCAGTCGAAGTCGGGTCATACCTTTCAAAGCAGTCCGAACCGTCAGCCCGTATCTCACGGCAGATGAAGCCGTCCGGATGCTGCTTCGCATAGAAGTTGTCCAACGTGCCCTGGAAAGGGAAAAACCTGTATCCATATCTTGCGAACAGCATCATGAACGATGAATCCCACATGAAGATGTTCCCGTTGTAGGCCACATCCAGATATGGTGATGTAAATCCGGACTCCGGCTGAGGCTGGCGTATATTGCCTATGGCAATCTTCCATGCATGCCAGTACATGTCCACTTCGCTCTCATGTCCAGCCCATATCGGAGCCGGAAGAATCTTCCTGGCTTCGGCAAATGACTTAGGCTGGATAGTTTCCGGAGAGGCTGAACGATAAGGGTTTTCCGCTACGAAAATATCTTTCACATATGTATTCTTGTACGGCAGGTCATACGGTCCCGACTTGAGGTCCTGCGCCAAAAGCCCGGTTCCCAAAAGCAGGGCCGGCAAAGCAAGGATTATTTTTCCTGAAAAATTCATATAGATTGATTTTTATATACGGCACTAATCTGCCAGTTCCTTTATTCTCTTAGGTATTTCCGTGTTCATGTAGACACCGATAAACCTGTCCGCACCTGGACCATATGCAAACACAGGAAGCATTGCAGGAGTATGGTCATCGCTGATATACACACCAAGGATGCGGCCTGTCTTCTCATCACCGTCCACAATGCTGAGTCCGCCTGTCTCATGGTCTGCAGTAACGACAACAAGTGTCTCACCGTCTTCATCAGCAAATTTCATTGCCTCTGCAACAGCCATGTCAAAGCTCAGCATCTCTATCACAGAGCCAGGAAGACAGCGCGAATGTCCGGCATAGTCAATCTTTGCCCCCTCGACCATAAGGAAAAAGCCTTTGTCACTGCGTTCCTGAAGCTTTGCAATCGAAGAGCGTGTCACGTCAGCAAGCAGACCAAGGTTTGCCTCTTCTGCAGCCTCGCCCATACTTTCATCTATGCAGATAACCTTCCCGTCGCTTCCCTTGATTCCGTCGGCGGAGCGGATGAAGCTGTATTGCCCTGAAAGCATTTCTACTATATTGAGTCCATCATTCCTTTTCTCAAACTGGTCTATACCGCTTCCGCAGAGGACATCCACCTTTCCGTCAAGAAGATATCTTGTCAAGACATCAGAACTGTCCCTTTCGGTGCAATGTCCGTAGAATGCTGCTGGAGTCGCATCGACTATATTGCCAAGGGACACCACTCCTATGGACTTGCCCATGTCATGGAAGAAATCCGACAGCGACGGATATGGCACACCGTCGGGAGACATCGATATGTGTCTGTTGTTGTGCGGTTCTCCTGTCGCCAGGGCACTTCCTCCAGCTGCGGAATCAGTTGTAAATGAATCTGCCGCCTGGTTTATCTGAAGTCCCATGTATCTCATGTTCAGGAGGGAGAGTCCACGGTTCGCATATGCTCCGGCTGTAATCTGGTTCAGCCCCATGCCGTCTCCTATAAGGAATATGATATTCTTTACAGGACGATCTGCAGCATCACTTGCGTATGTCGGTGCATATATGTCTATATTCTTTGAAAGCACCATCTTATCGTCCCTGAAACCGCTGAAGTCCCTTGTAGTCTTGTCAAGTTTCTTTGTCCCTGTCACCCCTTCAGCTGAAGCCTGGATATGGTCTCCGATGCAGAAATTCTTGTTGCCGAAATCAGAATAGAAGGCAGCACATGTTGCAGGCATATCCGTATTAAGGTAGTCTATCCCCATATTCAGGAATGTGTAATAGACAGTAGTCCCCTCCGGAGCGTTCCAGAAACGTATCGGCCTGCCGCATCCATGTGCATAGTCAATGACCTTCATAAGTTCCTCCCTTTCAGCAGGAAGTATGGCACCTTTCCCGTTCCAGGTGGAATATGCCCTGAAATTGGTGCTGAACAAAGCCACACGCTCCAGCTGCTCCGGCGTATATTCCTCATCAATGATTCCGTCAAAGCTGATATAGTCAGGATATCTGCTGAAGTCTGACGGGGACGGTACATTACCTGTAATCACAACCCGGACCGCATTTGGATTGACGTCCGGATTGAACACTTCCGGATATTTTTTCAGCATGGCCACAAGCACCTTCATTGCCGGAGCCGTCTCGGACTTTATCTCAACCATGAGCTGCAGTATTCCGTCAGAGTCCTTCCATGCACGTCCTCCATTGATTTTGAACAGCGAGACAATCGGCTGGAAATACATTCTGTCGAAGCTCATTTCCGGAGAAAGGTCTTCAAGTTCATGTCCGACAAGCAGACGTCCTCCCTTAAGGAACACATCCGCCTCAATGGATGATGCTTTCTGTGAATAGGCCTCATAGAAAGGGGCAACCCTTGTGTAGTCATTGTGGGAATGGATCATCATAGGCGACTGTGCTGCAACAGAGGCAGACATTGTCAATGCAGCCACAGCGGAAAAAATGTGATATAGCTTTTTTTTCATACTACTATTTATTGTTATACATCATCAGTCATTGTACCATCCCATGCACGGAATATGAAAGCCTGTTCGCAGGTATGTCCTGGAAATCCTGCGCACCGGCCTTTTTCCAGCCCCATTCAAGAGCCTGCCCCTCATAATCCTCAAAATACAGGAGCTTGAACCTGTGCAGCCCCTTGTCAAGTGCAATGCGCCCTGTTGCTGCAATCGCAGCATGAGAGCCGTCATTGTTCACTACCCTGCGTCCGTCAATATACAGCACACTTCCGTCATCGCTTTTTGTCATGAACTCCCAGACATCCTTTTCCGGGACATCAATGAAGCCTGAAAACACATATCCGTAATGGTCTTCATCAGGAGCCTCAGCAATTGATGGGAAAGGCATTGTCCCACTGGATACGGCAGGAGCGGATTCAAGTTCAGCCACCTTTGTGAAGACTCCCCTATGATATGTATATGATACCCCAGGATTTGTCCTTCCGGCAGTTTCTGCCGGAATAAACCAGGCTTTCTCAGCATTGAATTCCACTGTCCTGCTGTCATCAAGTCCATCCTTGAATGCCTTTGCCTTTATAGTCATTGACCTGTCTATGACAAAAGGCGATGTGTACAGTGCAGATTCACGGACAGGTTCACTGCCGTCAAGAGTATAGCGGATTTCCGCGCCTTCCGTATTGGTATAGAGCCTCATTTCTACACTACCGACAAACAGGTTCAGCCCTGAATCAGTATATGGCACTGAGACAAATTCCCTGTCTGTCATTGAGTAAGGCTGGTCCTCAGGAGAGATGCCACGTTCATGGACAGGAGTTGCAGACATTCCGAAATCCAGAACCCCGCCATCCATGATTCTGTCATATCCGATAAAATTTGCATCCACATATTCTCCATTAAGCTTTACCGACCTGACATATTTCCTTTTGGGCCGGTCAGACTTTACGATAAGCGTATTCCCGTTTGCAAGCCTGACGGATACCTCCCTGAATTGAGGAGAAGTAAGCACAAACTGGCTTGAACCCGGACATACAGGATAAAAGCCAAGGGAAGAGAAAATATACCAGGCCGACATCTGCCCGCAGTCCTCGTTTCCGATTATCCCCTCAGGAGTTGCATCATACATCTCTTCCATAAGCCGCCTTGTCAGTTCCTGTGTCTTCCACGGCATCCCTTCATAGGAATACAGCCAGGCCATATGGTGGCTCGGCTCATTGCCATGTGCATACTGCCCCATAAATCCGGTAACGTCCACAAGATCAATGGATGAAGTATCCTGTTCAATAGTAAAAAGGTCGTCCAGTGCTGCAATAAACCTGTCCCTGCCGCCGAAAAGCTGTTCCATGCCTTTCACATCATGAGGCACGGCAAAACGGTAATGCCATGGAGTAGCCTCTGTATAGTCACGCCCTATGGCATACATGTCAAACGGTTCAGTCCATTGCCCGTTGTCGTGATGCCCCCTGAAGAATGACGTATTCCCGTCAAACACATTGATATAGTTCCCGGCACGCCTGAAATATTCATCTGCAATGTCCTCTGCTCCCATATCCTCTGCCATACGGGCTATTGTCCAGTCATCATAGGCATATTCAAGTGTCAGTGCAACAGACTCAGCCCTCACATTTGCAGGAACATATCCATACTCCAGATACAGTCCGGAACCCTTGCCGTTTATATTGGATGAATGTACCATGGCATCAAGTGCATGGGCTGCATCATACCCTCTTATCCCTTTCATATATGCATCTGAAATCACTGACGCAGAATGGTATCCAATCATAGTACCGGTCTCTCCCGAGGCAAGCGGCCATACCGGAAGTTCACCGCTGTGGTCATACATGTCAAGCATGCTCCATATCATGTCATTCACAAATGATGTATCAATCAGTGTCTGGAGAGGATGCCATGAGCGGTATGTATCCCAAAGGGAGAATGTAGAATAATATCTGCGGCCATCCGGTACAGTTGCAATAGTACCGTCATGCCTGCGGTACTCTCCGTTGACATCATTCATTATGTTTGGACACATCTTCGTATGGTAAAGGGCTGTGTAGAAATTCGTGAGGCTCTTCCTTGTACCTCCTTTTACACGCATTGTCCCGAGTTCGTCCCTCCAATGCTCCAGAGTCCCTGAATATACTGTGTCAAAGTCAAGTTCCGGCACTTCCGCCTCACGGTTACCTGCCGCATTTTCTTCGCTTACTGAAGACAGTCCGACTGCAGCTACAAGAGAAACCACATCTTCAGAAAAGGTCAGGCAAGCCTGCTTCCCATCCAGAATTTCAACACTCTCGAACGGTTCCGAGAATTTTGCCGAGAAATATACATAATGGCCGGATACCCATCCCTGGGTCCTTCTCATTCCGGATATTACATCAGAAGAGACCTGACTGATACTGCTCATGTCCACATTCTCACCCTGAAGCGAATGCTGCAGATCAATTATCAGATGGCGTTTCCCTTTTCCAGTAAACGTGTACCGGTGCACACCTGTACGTGGAGCTGCCGTAAGCTCTGCTTTTATATTGTCTTCCCTGAAATTTACAGAGTAATATCCGCATGAAGCTTCTTCATCCTTATGGGAAAACCGGTGTGGAGGCCTTGAATAAAGGCCGTCATGCAGTTCCAGTTTCCCTAAGGCAGGATAAAACAGGATGTCAGCAAGGTCTGCGCATCCGGTTCCACTCAGATGGGTATGGGAAAATCCAAGTATCGAACTATCCGAATAATGATACCCGGAACATGCATCCCATCCATCCACACGCGTATCAGGACTCAGCTGGACCATTCCATACGGAGTTGTCGCACCAGGGAAGGTATGGCCATGAAAGCCTGTCCCAATCATCGGGTCAACCATGACAATCGGTTCATTCTCCCGGAGACATCCGGAGAACACGGCAATAGACAATGCAAAATAGACAATACGTTTCATCTGTTATCAATTTATCAGGGCTATGCCCCAAACTGTTTTTCATTGGAAAACCAGTTCTCCTTAAACAGGCCACGCTTCAGGAGATACTATGTGGTAATGCAAAATTATCCTTAATAATTTTGCCCTTAGGCGTAAATTGCGCTTTTATATCCTCATATTGCGCAAGCAAAAAATATGGAAAAACAACATGAATCCGCAGACAACGGACTAGTCTACAAATCATTTGATTTTCATTTTACGATATTCAGAAGGAGAGACACCCTTGATTTTCTTGAAAATACGGGAGATATTCTTGATATCTGAAAAGCCCAGTTCAAATGCAGCCTCAGAAACCGTACTGCCCTCACACAGCAACTGTGCAACCTTATCTACGCGAACTGACTGGATATAATCATAGATTGAAGTCCTCATGCTCTTCCGGAAACGCGATTCAAGCAGCCTGCGCGAAAGGGGGACCTGCGCAACAAGCTCGTTGACAGAAAGCCTTGTGGCTATATTCTCATGTATATATCTGAGCACTTTTGCAATATACGGGTCCTGGTTTACAAATATATCTGATGAGGTGCGGGTGACAATATGGGTTATCGGGACCACAATGTCTTCCGGAACATAATGCGGGTCATGAAGCATATTGTCAATAAGATGCGCAACATCATATCCTCCCTTCTCCACATCCTGGTTTATAGAAGAGAGGTTCGGTATTGACAGCTGGCATATAATCTCGTCATTGTCGACACCAAGCAAGGTAATATCCTCAGGAATCCGGACATGTGCATCCTGCCTATCTGCACTTATACGGCCACATACTTCTGTAATATAATATGCCTGATTGTCATCACAGGCCATTATAGCAACAGGTTTCGGGAGAGAGAGCAGCCATCCGGAAATCTTCCCATAGTCATAGTTCCATGTATCAGGCTGCTGTACAAGCAATTCTGAAAATGTATATCCAGGATTTGCCTGAATTATGGTATCCCTGAATCCTATATATCTTTCATCAGACCATACGATATTGTGTATGCCATAATATGCAAAGTTCTGGAAGCCCTTGTTGATAAGATATTTTGCACCCATTACACCTGACTCGAAATTCTGCCCAGTAATATTTACAATCTCAGTAAAGCGGGCCTTGAAGTCCTGGGCTACAGCTATGATGCCGTTCCTGGCAAACAGGCTCACATCATCGCTCTTGTCAAACTGGCCGATCACGGCATCAGCCTGCGTCTGCACAGCATAGTCCACGACAGCCTGGATTCCATACTTTGCCCTTATAGCCAAAGGAAGACGGCAGATACTCCATGCTTCACCGATATCATGGGTATAACGTACAACACCAAGAAGAAGCCCACGTGCATAGGCTTCCGAGAAATCTGTCATGAAAATAAGTCTGGCCATTCGGCAAATATAGTTACATGCCACGAAAAAGCAATATTTTCTGCCAAAATATCATCAGGGCAGAGTCATCGTTTTTCTGGACATTGGAAACCATAGCTAATCATATATAACTTGCTACCAACATGTTACAAAAGAAGAGCGTGCCAAACAGCACTAATTTTTTGCCGTTGGGCACGCAGCAAATTTACATCTTACTGATTGACAACACATTGCGAATCAGCAGGGTGCCAAACGGAATGTTTTCTTGACTGCTGGGCACAGCAGAAAATCGCACATAGATGGTTGCCAACGAGTTACAAAAACAGAGCGTGCCAAACAGCACGATTTTTCCGCCGTTGGGCACGCGACAAAATTGCATCTAACTGATTGACAGTACATTGCGAATAAGAATGGTGCCAAACGGAATGTTTTTTGACCGTTGGGCACAGCACAGAATCGCACACAACTGATTACCAGCACATTACAAAAGAAGAGCGTGCAAAACAGCACCATTTTTTTGCCGTTGGGCACGCGACAAAATTGTATTCTATTGATTATCAGCATATTCCAAATCAGCAGGGTGACAAACGGAATGTTTTATTGACCGTTGGGCACAGCACAGAATCGCACACAACTGATTACCAGTACATTACAAAAGAAGAGCGTGCCAAACAGCACCATTTTTTTGTCGTTGGGCACGTAGCAAAATTGTATCCTATTGATTGACAGCATATTCTAAATCAGCAGGGTGACAAACGGAATGTTTTATTGACCGTTGGGCACAGCACAGAATCGCACACAACTGATTACCAGTACGTTGCAAAAACAGAGCGTGCCAAACAGCACGATTTTTCCGCCGTTGGGCACGTAGCAAAATTGTATCTAACTGATTGACAACACATTGCGAATAAGCAGGGTGCCAAACGGAATGTTTTTTGACCGTTGGGCACAGCAGAAAATCACACATAGATGATTGCCAACGAGTTACAAAAACAGAGCGTGCCAAACAGCACGATTTTTCCGCCGTTGAGCACGTGGCAAAATTGCATCTAACTGATTGACAGTACATTGCGAATAAGCATGGTGCCAAACGGAATGTTTTCTTGACTGTTGGGCACAGCAGAAAATCGCACATAGCTGGTTGCCAACGAGTTACAAAAACAGAGCGTGCCAAACAGCACGATTTTTCCGCCGTTGGGCACGCGGCGAAATTACATCCTATTGATTGTCAGCATATTCCGAATCAGCATGGTTCCAAATGTAACATTTTTCTGGACATTGGGAACCAGCATAGTTCCCAATGGAACGCTATTATGAGCATTGGGAAGCCGCCCCGTCAGCATACAGTTCATCGACTAATTGGAAGCCCCCTAAAAGTTAGACAAAAACTTTTAGGGGGCTGTTCATCTTTAGTCAACCACACTTCTTAATTAACATTACAGAGCGGATGGTCACCAATGCTAATCACTCCTCCACCGGAGGGAAGGCCGCAACAATGTCGTCAGGTATAGCGGTACGTACGTAGACACAGACATCTGCAGGATCATCGTATGCTGTCCAGACCATCCTGTCTGAAGTCAGCCTGACGATATAACGGTGGTTCCATTCCTCATTGAGGGTGTTGTCATAGCTGCCGCGGATTATGTAGCCATGCTCCTCATCTGTCAGGACGGTGAAGTTGCCGGTCTGCCTTGTAAACTCCATTGAGCCGACATTGGAATACAGCTCATACCTGGAATTCTTGCGGACAAAACGGATATATACCGCTACTCCGTCTTCCATTGGCAGGCCGTCATTCCAGGTCTCGGCTTTCCAGTCACCTGCAAGGTTGTTGGCAGTGACATCAAGATATTCATCCTGAGGCTCCACCTTTTCTGTGCATGAGGCAAAAGCGAACATCGCAATTGCAAGAAATGCTGTATTAAATATGTTTCTCATAATTTCAATTATTCTTTTATTCAATCATATTACCATAGCTGTATGTAGGCTGCGATAGCATCTGCCAATACCTTGACCACCGTTACGGTTTCCTGTAAAGAGAGCAATCAGTCTATCGTCAGCATCAGGGTCGCTTCCCTTGGCGGGACTCCAAGCCCTTCTAAAATCAGCGGAATCTTTACCTTACAACCTGCTGAAGCACGGGAATTGCCGGAAACATCACCCGAAGTATCCGAAGAAGCTCCCGAAACACCGGAACCTCCACCACTAATTCCAGATGATGCACCTGAAACCTGCCCCGCTCCGGCAGACATGCTTTCTGCGAACTTGTCAGGATCAAAGCCGATACAGATCTCCCCTTCCTTGCCAGGAGCGACATCCGGAGTCTCGCACCATGCCTTGATATATGGAGGCAGGAAAGCGGAATTTACCATTGGAGTGACCGGAGTATCCCCTGTATTCAGGAAATCCAGGCAGACAACATCCTTCATGTCGCTCCTGAAAGTGAATTCCTTGACCTTCATCCTTATCCTGCCCATCTGATGCGGGAACCACAGGCTTCTGTCTGCCCCCTGCCTTACCGTAGTCATAAGCGACAGTACCGCTGTAGGACGTCTGTCAGAAAGATCAGTATATACAAAAATCCTGCGCTCAAACTTTCCCGGATGTCCCTTTGGATGATATGTCACGGACACCTTTCCGCTGTCACCTGGTGCTACGACCATAGGGATAGCCTTGGCTACCGCACATCCGCAGGAAGTGGTTATTCTGCTGATTGCAAGGGGTTGTTTTCCATCATTGACAAAACGGAAACTGTAGACTGGCAAGTCATCTTCTCCTATCTCACCTGAGTCAATCCTCTTCGTATCAAATTTCATCAGGTATCCCTGTTCAGCCTCCAACGGGTTCGCTATACTGTCAAGGACCTCCCTGGACACAGTACGTATTTGTGCCGCCCCTGACAACGGCAGAAGCAGAAATCCCAACAAATATGGCAGAACCCGTGACATCTTCATAATACTATACCTATAGCCATCCGTAGTCACCGCCTGATGACCTGACTGTTATTACAAATTCATGGACTGTGCTTCCTGCGGAGATTGACGCCTTTGTCATTCCATCCTTCAGTCCCTTGAAAACAATCTTACCGGAAGCGGCATCGTAGATAGACTCAGCAATGGAAGTGTCACTTATGGAGACCTTGAATCCTGTTGCCCCTTCAGGAAAATACATTGCAGGAACAAAGGTTGCACTTGCACCGGCAGCCACATAGACATTAGGGAAAGTCATGGCTGTACCTGCGCCCTCTATGGCCTCAAGCAGCTTAGCGGCATTGACCTGACCTACTCCCATCTGGCCTTTGTAAAGTGAAAGGTTCATTGAAGCAGGTACATTCTCGATTTCAGTGGAGAAATCCCTATATCTCTTAGTTGACGGCCAAGTCTTCTCTATGTCAGCAGCTGGGGTTACAGTGCTGTAAAGCAGTTCCTTGAACTCGTCTGCTGTGAAATGCTTGCGAAGCTGTGCTGCGTATGAAAGGCCAAGGGCTGCAACACCTGAGACATGAGGACATGCCATAGATGTACCCTCCATATATCCGAAACCGTTGGCAGAGACATGCTGAGGTACGGTAGAAAGGATACATCCACGCTCACCACGCTTATAGCCGGCTACTGCATCAGTGAAGTCCCAGTAATAGTCCTGGTCTCCGCCAGGAGCGCAGATTGTGGTGCCTGGACCATAGTTGGTATATGCTGCCGGGGTCCAGTCTGCTGCAGTGGAGGCAACGGACACATAGTCACCGTATTTTCCAGGATAGCATGCCATAGGGGCACTCTCATTTCCTGCAGCGAAGATGGCAAGGCCTCCGTCAAGAACTCCATTAGGAGAACCTGCATTATGGATGAAGTAGTCAAATGTGACCTTTTCTATAGGGCTGTAGGACATCCACATCTCATCGTCCGAGTATCCCTGGCCATAGATATAGCCGTTCGCAGCTCCTGAAATATACCCCCAGCTGCACTGGAGGATTACAGCACCGTTGTCTGCGGCATATTTCACCGCACGTACCTGTGCAAGTGCTGAAGTCTCAAGGTTGCCGGAGAATATCTGGCAGCTCATTATCTTGACACCAGGCTTGTCCGGAGTGCCTCCTGCTATGGAAGCCATACCATAGCCATTGTTGTTCTGTGCAGCTATTACACCTGCCACATGCGAGCCGTGTCCGGAGTCATTGACATCATTTGTAGTGATAAGGCCGATATTCCTCACGAAATTGAATCCGTGACGGTCTCCTGGATATCCGTTACCGTCCATATCCACACTTCCGCCATATTCGGTCTCTCCTGGGTTTGTCCACATGTTGGGCAAAAGGTCAGGATGGGTGAAGTCAACTCCCTCATCAAGCACAGCTACGATGATTGAAGGATCTCCCATGGTCTTTTCCCATGCTTTCTCAACCTGGACATCAGCACCGGCTATAGACTTGCCCACTGTCTCACCTGCATCATTCACAGTAAACATGCTGCCGTTGTTCACCATATCCCACTGATATGCGAAAAGAGGGTCATCCAGGTCACTGACACCAGCCCTTGTCATTACAGCAGCAGGCACGAAAGGAGTAACCTTGCCGCTGTATGCACGCTTGATTGTCCTGTTCAGCTCGACCTGCTGCACCTCTCCGAGAGATGACAGCCTGCGTGCTACCTCATCAAGGGTAAATTCCTTGCTGAAACGTACCACATACCAGAGATGAAGCCCTGCTTCACGTGTATCAGCCTCTGTCCTGATGTCCTTGGGGAACACACGTTCAAACTGGTATGTCCCTACAAGTTCCAGGACATCATCCACGCTGACAACTCCTGAACGTGTCGCCGGACCACCGCTCTTTGTAGCAGGCAGCACACGGTCAAGTATTTCACTTACCTCCGGTGCAAATTTCACAAGCAGCTCACCTGCCACCACATCCTGCGGTACCTGCACCTCACCGGCATTCCCCCCGTCTGCTGGCTCCTCAAAAGGTTCATCTATTGAGCAGGAGACCACAGACAGCGACAAAGCCGCACCTAATATGTATAGATATCTTTTCATTCCTCTAATCTTTATTCTCTAACTTATACGGATGGATGTCATAGTAGCTTCCCCTGTTGCCAGGGATATTGCTGTAATTGCCCAGGCTTATAGGGACATTGGTCATCTCAGCCCTGTTGCCGCTCTTGTCTGTACCTTCCTGGGCAAAGATGAATGTATCAGGCATCCAATAGTCAAGTGCAGGATGGTAAAGGAGCCACATAGGCACATCACCTGTCATCCTGTTGTAGTTTATGGCGAACCTCTTCATATTCGGCATAACGCGCGGCAGTCCGAGATTGATGAAGTCTGTAGTCAGCGAGTCTCCGCGGTCCGCCTCTGTATAGTTACGTATGCCGAGTCCCCTTACAGTCTCATCTGAAGGGAGTGTACCCTGCAGATAATTTACTGACAGGATGAGAGTGTCAAGCTTCTCCCATGTAAGCAGCCTTTTCCAGAATCCGTTCACATTGTCCCTGCCAGGAGTCGTGTTGTCCATGAATCCTCCTAAATCGGTCTCTGTAGAGTTAGAAAGATCGTATACTACCCTACGCTGGTTGGCATTGAATACAATAGAGTGCATCTTAGGGAAATTGGCAGCATCAAGGATGCTTGGCCATACCTGGAAGTTATTGCTTGCAAGATCTATGTACTCAAGGTTCTTAAGTGATGTCAGCCCCTTGTCAAGCTCAGTAAGTCCATAGGCCCTGATTGCAAGACGCCTCAGCTGCGTAAGGTTGTTGAGAGACTCTCCAGTGGCAAGGCTGCGCAGGAAAGAATTGGCATTTGCAGCAAATGTAAGCGACTCGGCTGCCCTGAGGTACTGCACCTCAAGAGGAATCACTTCCCTTGTCGTGAACATCATGAATACAGCTTCACGCACACGTCCGATATAGGACTGTGCCACAGCTTCAAGATAATCAGCCTCTCCAAGGCCCTTCAAAGGATTGTCATCAGCCAAAGCCTTCTGGTCCTCAAGAAGATGGGCCTTATCATCGGCAACAAGCTCCCTTACATAGTCAATGTCATCTTCATGCCAGAGAACCACTCCTGCCCACCTGTCCATAGGAAGGGAAGAATCATACTCCGTCCATATTCCGATTGAGCGTCCTATGCCAAGCACAGCAAGTGAGTCACCATGACGGCTCTGCGTAATTTCTTCCGCTGCGCCTTGTGTCACGGTCAGGAAATCATGCCTTGCAAGGGTTGCGGACTGGTCCTTGGGAACGAACTTCACTTCAGCAATACGCTCAGCAGGCGTAGAGCTGACATTCCATCTGAAACGTACCCTTACATCACGCGGACGTACTCCACGGTCAAGTTCAAGTTCCTTGTTGGAACGGTCAAGGGTCAGCCATGAGGCATCGTCAGGAATCTGGACATCGAAAGGGATGTTGGACTTGACCTTGACATCGAAATAGCGGTTGTCAAGCTGGTCATATTCAGGTATGGAGACATTCTCCTTGTCCACTGATATCGAATATTCAAACCCTTTCTGGGTTACATTGATGCTCACTATATCATCATCGTCAATCTTCCTTATGTTTACACGTCCAGTCCTTTCTTCAAGGACAAGTGTCGTGTCGATGATTACATTGCATGTTCCTTTTCCGCGGCCGTTTGCAGGAGAGATGGTAATCCAGGGCTCGCCGGATGAAGCCACCCACTCCCCGTCAGCTGAAATGCTGACAGCCTTAGTCCCTCCGACAGCCTCGAATGAAAGTTCGCTGTCACCTGTCCCGAAAGGAACGTCAGGCTGGATATCGGTACATGCGGAAGCCATGAGGGCTACCGTCATTGAGAGTAATGCTATTCTATATTTCTTCATATCTGTCTCCTTGTTAGTTAAGCATTTCAGGACAATTCAATATGTTCTGTGTCTTGTCATAGATAAGACGGTATGCTCCTGCCCGCCACGCATAGCAGATGCCGGAAGCATCGAATTCGATGTCCGGATTGTCACTGATGTCAAAATTGTAGATGAGGGTTGAAATTGTGTCGTCTATCCTCTCGTATGCATTGGAGCCGATATAGAATCCACGGAGTCCCCTATGGTTGTAGAGACCGGTTGGCCACTCCTTGAGGATACGCCTTCCATTCTCGTCCCTCTGTCCCCTCAATGCAAATGCTGTAAGGTTTGTATAGTTCAGCGGTTCATACGGGAATGACTTGAACGCATTGTAGGAAAGGTCAAGGCTGTATATATAAGGGAACGCCGAGTCACCGAAGGTGATTGGCAGGTCATCAAGCCTGTTGTATGAGAAGTCGAATGTCTGGGTGTATGTCAGCTTGTCACGGTTAGGCTTCTTGTAGTCGAATGCATCCTCGTCAATCTTCCTCATGCCGTTTCCGCGGAAATTGTAGACAGACACGATGGAATTGCTGTGCGTGAACTCCAGCGGATATTCCGTGAAATTGTTGCTGGCAAGGCTGAGTGTCTTCACATTGATTCCTTTAAAGTCATCCCCGTGTGATACCTTTGATATCCTGTTGTATGAGAAATCCACTGAGCCTACAGTGAAAATGCTCTTGGCATCGAAGATATCCGGGAACACCTCAATCTGGTTATGTGTAGCCGAGAATGTCTCCATGTCATCCATAACACAGAAGAGCTGGTCACCCTCATTGTCAGGAATCTCCCTGATCCTGTTGTTGTCAAGGTACAGCTGCACGAGTGAAATGTCATTGCCGAATCTCTCGACTGTCTCAATCTCGTTCTCCACGACATTGAGCAGGCCGAGCTTCTTGAAACGGCTGAAATCATCATGTCTGATGGCCTGTAGCCTGTTGTTGTTGAAATACAGGATCTGCAGCTTCTCCGCACTCGGTCCATGGGCAAGTCCAGAGATAAGCTTCCCGCACTGTTCAGGAGTCCAGTGGGTGTTTCTTCCGAGAGTTACTGAAATCAGCGCCGGCATTGCAGAGAGTGAAGCCACTGCCTCATCAGTCATTTCAAGCTCAGGGCAGTTGTACATCTCGAAATCCGTCAGTGAAGCAAGCTTTCCCATGGCCTCTGCACTCGGCAGCCTGGTTATCCTGCAGTTTGAGACAAACAGATACTCAAGCTTTGTGAGGTTGCCTATTTCCTCTGGAATGGAAGTGACACCACTGGTGATGACCCCGGTGTTGGTATCGAGAGGGCGGATGCCACGGTCACGTTCCATTGCATAGATATCCCTTTCAGTCATGCCTTTCTCATGAAGTGCAATCTCCGGGACTGATTCCTTATGCTCAGCAAATCCGAATGCTATAGGAGCGGAAAGCTGTGTCAGTGGATAATGCTCGGCAAGATATTTCCTGTGACGTTCCATACGCGTGCGCGAAAGGGTGCCAGGATCGGTGAAATCCATATTGTCCTTGTCGTTCTGTGTACTTATATATAGCTGAATAAGCTCTGTGAGCTGTCCTATCGCGGGTGACATGTCTCCTTTGGCACCGAAATCTGAAATGTCAATTGATGCGATACGCCCGTTATTGTGCAGGCTGATACCCTGCTGGTCCCCCCAGAGATCAGGGTCCTTGTTGAAGTCCCAGTTTGTTCCCTCCGGATAGGCCTCGCCGCGGTAGTACCAGTCCGGTCCGCCGAGGGACTTCCATATTTCATAGAGAGCATAGTAATCCTGGAGATATGGTGCACTTTTGGTAAGCTCGACAGGCATCCTGACATCCTTGGTCTGGTTGTCGGACACTTCAAATACCGGAGCGGAAGTACGTTCGAAGCTCCTTGTGTCGAAGCTTGTCTTGAATTTGTCGAGAAGGGTGAATGACCTTACCCTATATTCTCCGGCCGTAAGGAAAAGAAGTGAATCAGCCTGGAGGGAAGAAGTCTGATACCCGAAATTCTTGTCAGACGTATAGCCGTCCGGATAGATGTTGGCATCATCGTCATTGTCATTGAAATGTACGGAGAATCTGACCGGGATAAGTGAGAATTCGGTCTGTACATTGTTGGCAGTCCTCTCCACACGCACTGTGATATATTTGGCCTCGTCCAATGTGTGGTTGTCAATAGACCTGGTCTGCACATTGTCCAGTCCGGACATGTCCTTTACAACTGAGAAACGGACGTTTCCCCGCGACGGGACTACAGACCTTCCTACAGTGAGGTCATGGACTGTCATTCCTCCTGCAGTGACAGAGAAATAAGGCATACCGATCTCAGAAATGGCAGGACCTTCATTGTCATTCCTGTCATAGACAGTAAATGCAAGCACCTCATAGTCACCTGCAAGCAGCTGGAGCTTTTCGCTGCGGATTCCGAATTCAGCAGATTCCTTGTCTGCCGCAGAAAAGACAAGGGTCTGGTTCAGGGTTGTCCCCTGGTATCTCATTGTAATCCTTGCCTTTGTGATGTCGGCAAGATAATCTATCTCCGCTGCCTTGGAAGCCGGTACATATGAGGCTTCCTTGTACAGCTTGAACTGCACGTAACCATAATCGCCCGTATCCTGCATCTCCTCTACAGAGCAGCTGCCCAGGGCAAGGACTGCGGAAACCGCCGTCATCAGCATTATGGCAAACCTGAAAATCTTCATATTAAATTGCTCTTTGTTTTAATCAACTATAGTCTTGATATGTTCAGAAAATGTTTTGATATTCAAACAATTTCTTAATCATGCCGGGCCAAGATACCGGATCCGGCCCGGCATGAGGTCAATTAAAAGTTAGGGTCGTATCTGCATATAACTGCAAATACAGGCATCGGATAGTCTTCTGAATTGTCAGTAAAGATCAGGATACCCTGTCTTGCCTCCTCTGACTCGCCCATGTCTATGAAAAGGTCGGAAGCATCTCCTTCAGCCGTAAGCCATGATTCAGCATCCTCAAGAAGGTTGTAGAATCCGGTAAACTCAAGTGACGATTCAATATTTGGCATAGACCTGTTTGGACCGTATGTCAGTTCATATATTTCATCGGAATTCCAGAAATTCTCCTTTGCTGCCCAATAGTACTCATTCTCACCGTCTTCAGCCTCGCTCATCTTGCGGAGACTGCATCCTGCACCGCCTCCCCACGAAGAATATTTGAATCGGAGTACACTTCCTGCACCGATTGAAGCCTCCGGATCATAATAGACAAGGACGACTGCATTTGCTGCGCTATCTTCACCCTTGAACACCATGAACTTGAATGCCCACTTGTCATCATCTGTAAGGGAAATCAATGTCATTAATGATGTAGCAGTTCCTCCTGTAACTTCCACCCAAGGCTCTGCGCTCTGCACAAAGCCATCGCCATAATCATAAAGGGCAATATCAAACATTTCTTTCTCCACATTGAATGTGAAATTACCCATAGGCTTGGTCATGGTAAGCTTGAAGTAGTTGCCTGTCCCTGCATTGAAAACTTCTTCTGCATCATAGATCCATGCATATTCTGGATCTGATGCATCAAGCTTCTCAAACATTGCACCCATTCCTGCAAGCACATCATTGTCAGCAGATATAACACCTCCCTCGGAACCGCTTCCGCCGATGCCGTCCTGGCTCAGGGTAGCATATACATACTTTGCATATTCCGCCTTTATTTCGCTTCCGTCCGGGCTGACAAGGTCATACTCAGGGTCTGTGATATTTATGAAACCAGGGATGACCATGATTTCAGCAGTACGGGCATTTCCCTCATTCTCCTCTACACGGAGAGCTATTGACCAGTCCTTGAGCACATCTGTCTCGTCATCCTCAGAGAGGGTTACATTGACCCATCCGCCAGAGAGATAAGGATATTTCTTTGAAGAGCCGGCTACAGTATAATAACCATACTGCTTTTCAAGGGCAAATACCTGCACACCGTCAATTCCGATTGCGCTTCCGGATGCCCTGCCACCGACCTGCCAGTCACCCATGCCTTCATTGTAGAAGTCTCCGGCAGCATTGAAACGTAAGCTGCCTGCCATTGTTGCTGCAAAGACATCCTTTACAGGCTCAATGGAAAGAGTAATCTCTTTCTCAACCTCTACAGGATTCTCTGAATCATCATTTACAACGAATACCAGATTTCCCTTGTCTCCATCAAGGGGATATTTTGCATTGACGCCACGCAGGCAGATGGCAGCAGGCACATTAGCCTTTCCTGAGGTCACATACCTGTCAGCAAACTCAGTCGCCTCAGCCCACTCCGGAGTATCTTTCAATGCCCAGTCAAAATTGGCCTCGACCTTCATGTAGAGCTGGAAGATGTTTCCGTCAAAATACATGTCAAAAGCTTCTGCAGCAACAGTTTCATATTCATATCCTCCTACATCCTCTCCGTACTCAAAGCCCTCAGAGGTTATCTGTACCGGATATAGGTTGAAAATCCTGTCACGTCCGTTGCGTGTGATTACAGCAATAGCCTGCTCCTTTCCTCCCATTGTCATGGTGAGTGTGCACTGACGCTGTTCGAAGTCAGTCTCGTCAACTATTGCCTCTACAGTAATCTCATGTTCGCCGGCCTGGCCGCTCACTACAGGGAGAGGCTCACCTCCTGAAATCATTCTGAAATACTGTGTGTCTCCTGATATTGCAACTTCCCAAGCTAAGTTGGGGTTTATTGTCAGGATGTAGGAATCGCCAGGCTCTACTGTTCCGTAGACCTGCTCGGGGAAGATTGGCTGGACCTCTTCTGGTCCGCTGGCAGGCTTCTCGCAAGAAGCCACTGAGATGGCAAGGCCCATTAGGAGGGCAGGTGCCATTTTCCAGAAATTTGTCTTCATAAGTCCGTAATTTTTAATGACTATAATTAATAAAAGAGTAAGAAATTAATTGGATTTTCCGTTTCCGGACTTTCCTGAAGGTCTTGTCGCCATCGTCATTCCCTCTTCCCTCATAAGCCTGTCCGCCTCCTCGTCACTGATCCATTCCATTACATTATAGAAATGTCCTACCGTACCATATTCTCCGCCTAACTTTGTCACATAGACGCGGAATGAAGTCGTCAGATAGTTCTGGCAACCATAGAAGAATGCAGGATATGCCGGGCTGTTCTCCACACGTATCTTGTTGTCGCCGCGGATTATACCGAATGCTGTCCATTCATCTGAGATCACCTGGTCCTTCTCCACAATGACTTCAGGTGACATAGGATCGTCTGGATCCAGTGTCAGGTTGATGTCATATCCGTCATATAGCCAGTCATGGCAGACTATCGTGTTTTCAAGCGACTTGTGCGGCTCTGTCCAGATAAGCCTCTGGTACGAGCCGTTCAGCGAATAGTTTAGCAGATATGTCGATGTCAGCATGCAGTAGCCGCAGAAATTGTTTATGTCAAACGGACATGTCTTCATGAGCACGCACTTGGTCTCGACACCATATTTCTCGTCAGTTCCGTAGACCGGCATCTCCAGTTCGGACGGCATCACAAGCCTCATGGTGAATCCGAGGGAGTCGTCAGCCTCGATGTTCTCGAAAATGCCCTCCACCTCCACATCAGTACGGACTTCTCCGGCTGGGATGACAATTGTATTGGACTTCAGACGGAAATGACGGTTCTCGATGGCATTGCTGCCCTTGTCTATCACTTCTACGGCAAATGTACGGTCATATTTGCGCGCGACAGTCGAGACCACAGGCACAGTGAATGTACCATTCTCGATGACCGGATATACGCCAAGGGTGTCTGCGAACATCACATACTCTGCCCCTGATGTGCCAAGGGTACCAGAGTCCTCCTTGCAGCCGGTCGCGCATACAGCAATTGCAGATGCTGCTATCAGTACACGGCTAAAAAAGTTCATATATTTTCTTTCCATGATTATCTCCTACTTTAAAATCCGGCATATCCAGGGTTCTGCACAAGGCTTGTTCCCGGAGCCTCAATCTCGTGGTTCGGGACAGGCCAGACGAAACGGTAGTCTCCGGCCTCAATCTTGAGCGAACTTCCCTCCGGAAGTGAATTGGTCTGGGATGTACGCTCGAATCCGCGCCCCCAACGCTTGAGGTCATTGAGACGGAAACCTTCCATATACAGTTCACGCACACGTTCGTTGGATATCTGGTCAAGCCAGTTCTTTTCATTGAGGGTGATGTTGCCGCCTGTGCTGTAGCGTGCCTTGCGCATTGTTGACAGGTCGGTCTGTGCCTCCGCCCATTTCTTCTGATGGCAATATGCCTCAGCACGGATAAGATACTGCTCCGAAAGACGGAGTACCTTAGGCATGTTCACATGGTATATCCTTGCATTTGATATGAAATCCCTGTTGCCGTAATACTTTATAAGCAGAGGCCATGACAGGCCATGGGCATATCCTGTCTGTTGCGTTGCAAAGAATGCAGAATAGCGGAGATCGCTGCTGTCATACATATTCAAGACCCATTTTGCAGGGACATAGTCCGGATAATAATATGTGTAGTCAGTAGTGAAGTTGAGGAAAATCCTTCCGAGAGCACCTCCGTATGAAGTGGTGTTGAAACCGATTTTCCAGATTACCTCATAGGAGGAATCGTTCTGCCACAGGAACTGGTAATAGCTGACAGCCTGACCATTGGAGTCTGTAGTATATGTGGAATTTGCCTGTGCAAGACGGAACGGTGTGTTCTTGTTCTCAATCACCATTGTGGAATATTTCACCGCATCCTCCCAGTTGCCCATGTAGAGGGCAACCCTTGCATGGATTGCATGTGCAGCTGCCCTTGTGAGCCATACTGTATTGAATGCATCCTCCTCCTCGTCAATCATTGTCTCGGCCTTTTCCAAGTCCCTGAGGACAAAGTCCCAGGAGTCCTTTAGGCTTGAACGCACTGCAGTCTCCTGCCTTGAATAGGAGTCGCGGAGTACAACTCCAAGTTCCTGTGCTGCCTGTGCTGCATCACCGGCAGCATCAGGGTTGCTTGCCTCCGCTGTAAGTGGATAGGCCTTGCAATAGCATTTGATCAGTTCCGAGTATGCAAGTGCACGTGCGCAATAGACCTCACCGGTCCAGCTGTCAAGTGCCTCTATCTCAGAATCCACAATCAGGGATTCACGCAATGCACCAACCTTCTCAAGGAAGAAGTTGCACTCTCCTATTATAGTATATAAGGAAGCATATACATCCTCAATCTCTGCATTTGTGGTACGGATATTCCACTGCCAGATGTCTCCATGTGTGTTGGAGAATCCCTCCACTGCATACGCGAGGTCTGCCTGGATGTCGGGCAGATAGGTCAGATAACCGCTATAGAGGGCTGCTGACTTGAATGAAGCGTAGAGACCGATAAGGGTCTGCTCGGCATCAGAAAGCGTAAGCATGGCATCCTTCTCCTGGATAGCATCACCGGGATACTTCTCAAGGCAGGATGTCGCACCCGCCAAAGCGACAAGCCCTGCGGCAATAGGACATATTATATTTTTCAAATATCTCATATTCTCTTTTTTAGAAAGTTAGGTCAAGTCCGAATGTGAACTGGCGTGACATCGGATATGCAGCCTGATACATGTTTGTCGAACCTTCCGGGTCAAGTCCGGAGAATCCTGTCACTGTAAAGAGGTTCTGTCCCTGTGCATATATCCTCAGCCCTCTGAACACTACTGATTTCTTCAGAAGTTCGGCAGGGAAGGAATAGCTCAGAGTCAGGTTCTTCAGACGCAGGAATGAAGCATCCTCAAGAAGTCGTGTATCGAACTCAGTATAGACACCATGACGCGGTATGTCAGTGATGTCACCAGGCTCTTTCCATCTGTCAAGCAGACGGTTGGACTGGTTGTATGACATGAAACGGCCGTTGGACTCATCAAAGTAGCGGTCATTGTTGATCATATATCTCCCTGCCACCCAGCTGAACTGTGCTGAGAGCGAGAGGCCTTTCCATGAAAGTGACGTACCGAAACCTCCCTGCCAGGGCGCGATTGAAGTCTTGCCTGTCAGCACCTTGTCCGCATCACGCAGCTCTGTGGTAATCTGACCGTCCTTTGTAAGCCAGAGAGCATCACCGTTCGCAGGGTTCACGCCATAGAAACGGTTCATGTAGAACTGTCCGAGAGACTGGCCCACGACAAGCTTGGTGCTGGTATTGGCAGGTTCATATTCTGTGACCCCGTTATAGAGTTCGGTAATCACGTTGCGGTTGTATCCCACATTGGCGTTGATTGTCCATGTGAAATCCTTGTAGGCAATCGCAGTAGCAGCAATGTTCAGCTCGGCACCGAGGTTCCTCATCTTGCCGACATTGTCCCACATGTAGCCGTAGCCGTTTGATGTAGCGTATGAAAGAGGCACTTCCATAAGCATGTTGGAAGTCTCCTTGTCATAGAGTTCAAGGTCAACGTTCAGCCTGTTCCAGAAGCCGAAATGCAGACCGAGGTTTGTAGTCCACGTGGACTCCCATCCGAGTTTCTCGTTGCCCGGCTGGATAGGCACGACTCCGGCATTGCCGACATAGTCCATTCCTCCGCCGACAAGGGCAAGATGTTCATAATTAGGGATTGAGGAGTTACCGGAAGTTCCGGTGCTCAATGAAATCTGTGCATTGGTAAGCCATGACGAGGTGTGCTGCATGAATCTCTCGTTCCTCATGTTCCACATCAGTCCGGCAGACCAGAATCCTGCATAGCGTCCCTGGCTTCCGAACCTTGAAGAACCGTCGGCACGTGCAGAAAGTTCCACGAAATAGCGTGAATCGTAGTTATACTCAGCCCTTGCAAAGAACGAAAGCAGCGAATAGTCCGCACTGGATGTGCTGTCCCATGATTTCGCCCTGGTACCTGTCGCAATATCTGTCAGGAAGTCATTGTTCTGACCTGCTGTTGCCACTCCAAAGCTTTCATAATGGTATGTTACGCCCTCCTGTCCTACAAGGAAATTAAAAGAATGCATGTCCTGGATGTCGAACCTGTAGCTGATTGTGTTGGAGATGTTTAGCGAAAGGCCGTCTGATGTGTTCCTTGATGCTGTTCCATCCTCCTGGTTAGGTGCATAGCTCGGGTTGGACTTGCTGAATCCTGTGCTGTGGGCATAGTCCACTGCAAACTGTGAGCGGATTGAAAGTCCCTCTATAGGGGTAGCCTCAGCAAATACTGTAGACATCACCTTATATTTCTTATATGCACGCGGGTTGTTCTCAAGCCACTCCAATGGATTCTGTCCCTGGCCTTTCCATGAGCCGTCGTTGATTGATGCAAGCGATCCGTCCTTCCTGAAAGGATTCCAGTAAGGGAGCATGAAGCGCGCTGCCGAGATAGGGGCCACAAGGGCATACTGTCCTTCGTCAGCCTGCTCTATCCCCTGGTAGTTGAGCATGGTGTTGGTACCTATCTTCAACCATTTTGCAGCCTGCTGCTCAACATTGAAACGGATTGAATAACGCTTGAAATCAGAGCCTGGGGCAATACCCTCCTGGTCGTAATATCCTCCTGAGAAATAATAGTTCGTCTTGTCTGTCGCCCCTGAGACTGAAAGTTCGTAGCTCTGGAGCAGGGCTGCATCCTTATAGACGGCATCCAGCCAGTTGACATCTGTCTGGGAGAGGATGTTGTAGTCCTTACCGTCAGTAAGTCCGATTTCCTTCTCATACTGGATGCGCTCAGCAGTATTCATCAGGTCCCAGTTGCCGTATGCAAGGTCAGAGAAACCGAGCTGCATACGGTAGTTTATGAACGGCCTGTCGCTCTGGCGTCCCCTCTTGGTGGTAATTACAATCACACCGTTCGCTGCACGCGCGCCATAGATTGATGTAGACGATGCATCCCTGAGCACAGTAAGGCTCTCGATGTCTGAAGGGTTGATGGTGTTGAAGTCCGAAGCGGAAATTGCGACACCGTCAAGGATATAAAGAGGCGCCGTCCCGGAGTTGATAGAGTTGGTTCCGCGGATGGTCATCGTTGCGGAAGCACTCGGCTCACCTGAATTGGAAAGGACCATGAGACCCGGAACCTGTCCCTGCAAAGCCTGGTCAAAGGCAGCAGTAGGAGTCGCCTCTATGGCCTGCGACTTGACTGTCGCCACCGAACCGGTGATGGTTCCCTTTTTCCTGACACCGTATGCAATCACCACGACATCATCGAGCCGTGTGTTCTCTGTCTGCAATACAACGTCATTCCTGATTTCCGACACTCCTGAAGGGACTGTGAACTCCTCATCGATAAAACCGATTGACGAGTAGACCAGCTTTGTCCCCGGTGCCACTTCAATGATGTAGTCCCCGTCTACCGACGTAGAGACTCCAATGCCTGGCCCTGCAATCACTGTCACTCCGATCAGAGGCATATTGTCCTCCGCGGATGTGACCACGCCACTGACCTTGACGGATGTCTGGGCAAACGCGATGCCCCCCCCGAAAATGCAGATCACCAGGCTGGCAATCAATTTTTTAAATCTGTCCATTAAAGAATTTTTATTTAGCTTTCACAAGTATTTGCGAGACAATCCCCTACTGCTCACATGCATATAGGTAACGGTGCTGCTCAGGCGTCAGGGTATCTATCCCGATGCCCCATTCAGCAAGCTTCCTCATGGCAACCTCATGGTCAATCTCAGCCGGAATCTCATTCACCATATTGCCGGCTGTCCTGTCAAGGCTGCAGGAGTTCTGTACAAGATACCTTGCGCTCAATGCCTGGATGGCGAATGACATGTCCATAATCTCAGCCGGATGGCCGTCCCCTGCAGCAAGGTTCACGAGACGTCCTTCTGCAAGTATATATATCTTGTTTCCGTTCGGCAGCGTATACCCTGTAATGTTTTTCCTTGCAGGCTTGACCTCGACAGCTGCAGCAGCAAGGCCGGCGACGTCAACCTCGACATCAAAATGTCCGGCATTGCAGCATATCGCACCGTCCTTCATCCTGTTGAAGTCCTCAACAGTAATTACTGCATCGCAGCCTGTGACAGTCACGAATATATCACCGAGGGATGATGCCTGCGACATTTTCATGACAGAGAATCCGTCCATAACTGCCTCCATTGCCTTTATCGGGTCAATTTCTGTGACAATCACCTGTGCTCCAAGGCCCTTTGCCCTCATGGCAACACCTTTTCCGCACCAGCCATATCCTGCCACGACAACAGTCTTGCCTGCAACAATCAGGTTCGTGGTACGGTTGATTCCATCCCATACAGACTGCCCTGTACCATACCTGTTGTCAAACAAATGCTTGCAGTCAGCATTGTTGACCAGCATCATAGGGAACTTCAACTCCCCTGCCCTGTCCATTGCTATAAGCCTATGGATTCCGGTAGTGGTCTCCTCGCATCCACCGATTACTCCAGGGATAAGGTCAGTGAACTCGGAATGCATCATAGACACAAGGTCCCCACCATCGTCAATTATGACATTCGGACCAATCTCAAGCACTTTCCTGATATGTGCGAAATACTCTTCCTCTGTTGCACCGTACCAAGCAAAGACATTGAGTCCTTCATGTGCAAGGGCCGCGGCGACATCATCCTGCGTAGAAAGCGGGTTGCTGCCAGTCACATACATTTCCGCTCCGCCTGCTGCCAGGACTTCACATAGATATGCTGTCTTTGATTCCAGATGCACGGACAATGCTATTTTCAGTCCGGCAAAAGGCTTTGTCTCAGAAAATTCCTTTTCAAGCCCGTTCAGAAGCGGCATGTGGTGTCTCACCCAGTCGATTTTCAGACGTCCATCCTGCCAGAGGGCTTCATTTCTTATTTCACTTGCCATTATCGTTTATTTAGTATATCCTTTAAATTTTAACATATAAATTGCAGGCCGAATGGTTTCCCAACCTAATTGGCCCGCACGCGGAGCATCTCGCCCACTGTTTTTTGGGGCGACAAAAATAGCATTAAAATTTGAAAGCAGGAAATTTAATCTGTTTCGGACTGAATGGCAGCCTGAATTCCAATATCCCGCATAGGTTCTATAGAGCCACCTCCGAGTCTACGGAATGTGTGGACATCTATGACAAAATTGAAAATGACTGTGACATTTTTACGTTTCTGTTCCGTTTCACTTTTTTGTTCTGTGTCGGGCATCCTACGAAATCATAATAACGTCAGTATAAATTATTTACATTTTCAAGAGATGGCAGGTGCCATATTTTTTGAGGGGACCTGCCACCGGAATATGCATTACATGCACTGTATGGCACATTCCGGTGCCCGATCGGAAACAAAGTCATGGCAATGCCGGAGTTCTATGAATTACTTTCTATTGTGTGCTTTTAGCATTTCGATTTTGAATTCACACTCCACCTGGCGACAATGGGATTGACAAAAAATGAATTTTTCCTTTCCGGGAATTGAAATTTGAAGAAAACCTCCATCAGGAGTACGGACCGGAAGAGGACGGTTCTGACTGTTGAGTTCCCATCGCATTCTATCTTGAAATCAGCCAATAGTATCAGGCAGCCATATACACAGCACAGCAGGCAAGAAGGATTGCAATTGTCAAGTCCGTAGCCTTACTGTACTTCATTGCCAATGGCCTTATGAGGTTTCCGGCAAGCAGCCAGACCATATTTGCCACAGGTCCGGCAAGGATAAGCAGTGCAGCCACGGCTAACAGATCTGCAAGCCTGTCAGAGTAAGGAAGCACAAACGAGCTCATCACGGACATCTCGAAAAGAATCATCTTTGCATTTGCAGGAGGGACAAGCATACCGGAAATGAACGAGCATTCAGCAGGTTCACTGCTGTCCTGCCTCCTTGCCCTGAGAAAAGTCCAGGCCAGATAGAGCAGATAGGCAGACCCTATATATTTAAGGTATCTGACATAGTCCCCCATCACCTCACCGAGGAAATGCATCAGCACAGCGACTACAGAAGCCGTAAGGACAAACCCGACAAATATCCCGAGCCACATCTTCATGGCCTTCCTCCTCCCGAAACGTATAGCACACGAGAAAGCATACAGGTTGGCCGGACCGGGCGTGTACCCGACCAGGAATATACTGATAAGCAAAGATGGTAAAAGTGATATCGGCATAACCCTGCAAATTTAGTCAAATTATGCATATTATTTCTAACTTTGCCAAGCTAAATGCAGTCTGGCACAGAAATGGCCAGCGGCAGCCACGCTCTGGAAGAGGAATGAGAGACCGGATTCAGAGATATATTAGTGCCATATTAAGAGATATAGTAATAGGTATAAGCAGGAAAAGATGAAATTCAGGATACAGTCAGAATACAGGCCGTCCGGAGACCAGCCCGGAGCGATAAAGGGAATCTGTGATGCACTCAACCAGGGTGTAGATGCTGTGACCTTGCTCGGTGTGACAGGCTCCGGAAAGACATTCACCATGGCAAACGTAATCGAGCAGATGCAGCGTCCGGCCCTGATACTGAGCCACAACAAGACACTTGCGGCACAGCTCTACGGTGAATTCAAGCGATTCTTCCCGGACAATGCCGTTGAATATTTCGTCTCCTACTATGACTATTATCAGCCGGAGGCATATATCCCGACTACGGATACATATATAGAGAAGGACCTGAGCATCAATGACGAGATTGAGAAGCTGAGGCTGAGCGCAGCCTCGTCACTGCTAAGCGGCAGGAGGGATATTGTCGTCATTTCCAGCGTGTCATGTCTCTACGGAATAGGCAATCCGGAGGATTTCCATGCCCAGACAGTCACAGTACGGCGTGGCGAGGAAAGGAGCATGACAAGGCTGCTGTACCAGCTTGTAGATGCCCTTTATTCAAGGACAGAGGCTGATTTCAAGCGAGGGACATTCCGCGTCAGGGGCGACAGTGTGGACATCTGCCTCGGGAACGGGGACGATGCAGTCAAGATTGAGTTCTTCGGGGATGAGGTTGACAGCATATCGATAATCGACCCCGTCACAGGTGCATTCATTTCCAGCCTCGATGAGATTTCGATATATCCGGCCAACAACTTCGTCACAACGAAGGAGCGCAGCATCAAGGCCATAAGCCAGATACAGGACGACCTTTTCAGGCAGTGCGAATATTTCCATGACATCGGCAAGCCACTGGAGGCAAAGAGGCTCAAGCAGAGGGTAGAATATGACCTCGAAATGATAAAGGAGATGGGCTATTGTCCTGGAATAGAGAATTATTCAAGATATTTTGACGGCCGGAAGGAAGGGATGCGTCCATTCTGCCTGCTTGACTATTTCCCGAAGGATTTCATTACATTCATCGATGAGAGCCATGTCACATTGCCGCAGATAAGGGCAATGTACGGCGGAGACCATTCGAGGAAGTCAGTGCTTGTTGAATATGGTTTCAGGCTTCCGGCTGCAGCAGACAACAGGCCGCTGAAATTCGATGAGTTCAACGATATCTCAGGACAGAAGGTATATGTCAGCGCGACTCCTGGAGACTATGAATTAGAGCAGTCAGAAGGACTTGTTGTAGAGCAGGTTGTGCGTCCTACAGGTCTTCTGGACCCTCCTATTGAGGTCCGTCCTACAGAAAACCAGGTGGATGACCTCCTTGAGGAGATAAGGGTCCGCGCAGAAAAGGATGAGAGAGTACTTGTGACTACCCTGACGAAGCGTATGGCAGAGGAGCTGGAAAAATATTTCACCCGTATGGGCGTGAGATGCCGCTATATACACTCTGACGTGGACACGATGGAGCGCGTAGAGATTATTGAGGACTTCAAGAACGGGCTTTTCGATGTGCTTGTAGGTGTGAACCTGCTCAGGGAGGGCCTGGACATACCCACCGTGTCACTTGTCGCTATACTAGATGCGGACAAGGAAGGATTCCTGCGCTCAGGGAGGTCCCTGACACAGACAGCGGGACGTGCCGCACGAAATGTCAACGGCCTTGTGATAATGTACGCGGACAGCATAACGCGCTCGATGCAGGAGACCATATACGAGACAGACAGAAGGCGTGCTAAGCAGATGGAATACAACAAGATGCACGGCATTGTCCCGACACAGGTGGCGGTCAAGAGCAATACACTTGTCGAGCAGGCAGACGTCAAGGAGAGAAATCCACGTCTTGCCAATACGGTCACAGGGAAGGTCAGCGCACCGAACTCGTACGATGCACCAAGATATATCCCGGACCCGACGGACCTCGGCAAAGGCAGCGTAAGCGTAGGGCTTGGACATGACTCGCTGAGGGAAAGCAATTCTGCGTATGTTGAGGGCTATATCCAGGCAGACCTTGCCGCTGTACTCCAGGATCCTGTCATACGTTCAATGACAAGGCCTCAGGTCGAAAAGGCCGTGGAGCAGGCCCAGAAGAACATGCAGAAGGCAGCAGCAGACCTTGACTTCCTTGCCGCTGCCAAGTACAGGGATGAGATGTGGGCCCTGAAAGAATATCTTAAAGTATGGAAATAAACTAAGAATCTGTTTAAAAATATTATGAAAATTCTTTTATATATCTTTTTTGTCTATTTTTTCCTATCTTTTTCAAAAAGATAGGAAAACTATCCTAAAAAATCTATCATAAAATTTATAACAAATAAAATTTAAGCAGATTCTAAAACGGACAATATATGGATTGCATTGATGAACTCTTCCCCAACTACAGCGCGGACGGAAAGGATCTGGTACGCGCAGCATTCAACATTGCTTCCGAAGCACTCTCCGGACATACACGCAACAACGGGCACCCGTTTATCGAGCACCCGGTTGCCGTTGCACAGATTGCAGCTGATGAAGTCGGTCTTCCTGCGGAATGCATAGCAGCCGTATTCATACATGAGGCGATGCGCCTGAATCCGGAGATGACATTCCAGACAGTAAGGGACGCCCTTGCCTCAATGCAGGATGCTCCCGTAAATGATTTCGGCAAAGACATCTACACCATAGTTGACGGGCTGAACAAGATTGCCACAATCAAGCCCAAGGACACACAGCTTGAAGCGGAGAACTACAAGAAGCTGATTGTCTCATACTCAATGGATCCGCGTGTAACAGTGCTGAAGCTTGCAGACAGGCTGGAGGTAATGCGCTCCCTGTCGATGTTCCCGAAACTGTCGAGGGAAAGAAAAATACTGGAGACCCTGATGCTGTATATCCCTCTGGCCCACCAGCTCGGGCTGTACAACATGAAGAGCGAGATGGAGGACATCTATTTCCAGTATGCAGAGCCGGAGCAATATCGGGCAATAACCAACAAGCTGAAAAGCACAGAGAAAGACAGGCAGAAGCTGATGACCCAGTTCATCGGTCCGCTTGAGCAGAAGCTCTCTGATGCAGGAATCACATACAAGCTTAAGATGCGCACAAAGACAGCCTACTCTATATGGAAAAAGATGCAGAAGCAGAAAGTTCCTTTTGAGGGTGTCTACGATGTGTTTGCCATAAGGTTCATCATAGACTGCGCACCTGACAGGAAGACTGAGCACGACCTGTGCTGGAAGGTATTTTCATACGTTACAGAGGAATACGAATCAGACACCAAGCGTCTGCGCGACTGGCTTTCCAATCCAAAGCCAAACGGATATGAGTCGCTGCACATAACCGTCAAGAACAAGGAGGGGGCCTACCTCGAAGTGCAGATACGCACAAAGAGGATGGACGAGATGGCTGAGAACGGCCTCGCGTCACACTGGTCATATAAAGGAATCAAGCACGAGGCTTCGCTCGACAAATGGCTGGCATCAGTGCGCTACACCCTGGAGCATCCGAAAGGGGCTGCCGGTGACATTGCCGCGGAATACTATGAGGATGACCTGCCGGAACCGCCGTCAAAGGAGATATTCGTGTTCACCCCTACTGGAGAGCTGCGGAAGCTGCCTGTGGGAGCGACATTGCTTGACTTTGCTTTCGACATACATACCAATCTCGGGGTCAAATGTACCGGAGGAAAGGTAAATGGCAAGGCTGTCTCCATAAAGGAGGTTCTCAAGACCGGAGATGTTGTCGAGATAATGAGCGGAAAGAACCAGAAGCCTGCCTCCGGATGGCTGAACATCGCGATAACGTCAAAGGCAAGGAACAAGATCCGCCAGAAGCTGAGCGAAGCTGAATTCCGCAAGGCAAATGAGGGCAAGGAACTGCTGGAGCGGCGTCTGAAGAACTGGAAGATGGAGGCAAGCGATGAGACATTGGCGGCATTCATGAAAAAGAAGCTGTTCAAGACATTGAATGCCTTCTATGCAGCTATCGGAGAAGGAGATATAGACATTACAGAGATAAAGAACTTCCTTACAGAGCATCTGAAAGGCATCGAAGAGCAGCAGGAGACCACAGTTGAGAACCGTAAGGCACAAAGCATACATCCCGTGGCAAAGAATTCTGACGATATTTTTGTCATAGATGCCAAGAATATCAAGAACATCGACTACAGGATGGCCAAATGCTGCAACCCTGTCTTCGGTGATGATGTCTTCGGATTTGTCTCGATAAAGGACGGCATAAAGATACACAGGATGTCATGCCCCAATGCAGCAAGGCTTATGGAAATGTACCCGTACAGGATACAGAAGGTAAGGTGGAGCGATACTCCAAGTACATCCACCTTCCAGACTACCATAAGGATAATCGCGGCATTGGAGCCATCTGTAATCAATGAAATAATGGATGTCGTCAACTCTTTCAAGGCTTCAATACGTTCGTTCAGCTTCAATGAAAACGGGCGTGGAGGGACATACGACATACAGATGAAGATTGCAGTGACAAGCAATATGGAACTTGACAAGGTACTCTCCCAGATACGTGCGCTGAAGAACATAATAAAGGTCAGCAGAGGATAGAGGGCAGGTTTCTGTGGAAGCAGAAACTGAGGAGCAGGCTTCTGCAGTATACAATGATTTAAATTACAACATGAAATGATCAATCTACCGGAAAATTTCAATGTAGAGGAACGCGCAAATATGGCAAGGCAGAATTTCCTGGACGGATACAACTGCTGCCAGGCTGTCCTCCTTGCATTTACAGATGTCCTGGACATCGACAGGAAGACGGCTGCGACAATAGCATCAGGATTCGGAGGAGGAATGGGACGGCTCAGGGAAGTGTGCGGGACAGTCTCGGCCCTGACAATCGCAGCTGGACTCATCTCCCCTGCCGATGATCCGTCGATAAAGTCTGCAAGGACAGCCAACTATGCAATAGTGCAGGAGCTGGCAGGCAAATTCAGGGAAAGAAACGGGAGCATTGTCTGCCGTGAACTGCTTGGCCTTTCGCCACGTACCCAGGAATCCCCGGTTCCGTCCGACAGGACAAATGAATACTACAGGAAACGCCCTTGTCCGGAACTGGCTGCGTGTTCGGCAAGAATCCTGGCCCAAAAGCTTATGGAGATAGCTGGCAGTGATTCTGCATGCAGCAACGGATATAGTCTCTGAGCATATCTGCAGATATGGCTACGGTCCGTGGCCTCTGACGTGGTAACGGACTGTGGCTATGTATCATAGTCTCTGACGGTAACCCTCCCGTAGCAGTAGGACATGATTTCTGACGTTGTAACCGCACATGGTCATTGAGCCGTTGGCCAATCACTCTGTCCAATGCAAATACCGGACATTCTAAAGTTGTAACAAACTATAGACACAGGACATGGTCTCTGACATAGTAACTGGCCGGAGCCACAAAATACCGGTAATCCTTATGCGGAATTGCAAAAGGACAGGGTAACGTATATGGCAAAGCTACATGGCTGCCCTTTCCTTATGACGTCTCGTCAATTCACGCTGAAATTCACGTGCATTCCGCTGATGTTCCGTATAGGATGAAGCAAAACGGTGTGTTCCATTGAACTCCGGACTTGCGCAGAAGAACATATAGTTATGCTGAGACGGATTTAGCACAGCATCAATGCACGCCTTCGGAGGTACATTTATAGGAGCGGGCGGCAGCCCTGCGTATTTATACGTATTATACGGAGAATCCACCTTCAAGTGCACCTTGAGGATACGGTTCAGGGTATATCCGAAACAATATGCAACTGTAGGGTCAGCCTGCAGCTTCATCCCTTTATGCAGACGGTTCAGATAGACACCTGCGATATCCGGATATTCAAAACTTTTCAGGGTTTCCCCATTGACAATCGATGCAAGCACAGAGACTTCCATAGGAGTCAGTCCCTGTAGTCCGGCCTTTTCCATACGCACCTCTGTCCAGAATGCATCATACTCCTTCCTGAAGCGTCTGAAAATATCCTCTACGGAAGCAGTCCAGTACATCTGGTATGTATCCGGAAGAAACAATGCAAATACATTTTCAGGAGTGAAACCATACTGTCCGAGGAACTCCTCAGAACGCAGCATTGAATCTACAGTAACTGAATCAATCATCATCTGCCGTGATATTACCTGGGCTATCCTTTCCTTGCTGCGGAGTGTCCCTGAAAGAGTCAGGTTCTGCGGAGTCTGCCATCCGAGGCAAAGCATCCTCACGACATACCTGCTCGAAAATTCCTTGTCTATGACATATTTGCCAGGCTTGATCCTTTCTGCCAGGGATTCTTTTCTTGCACAGCGTTCAAGGCTTCCTTTCATTATCGTTCCTGCCCCGGCATTGATTGAGTCCAGCACTTCACCTGCCGACATGTCCGGATATACATACAACGTATATTTCCTTGTGAAATTGGCCCCTACATTGTCTGCCCAGTAGACAAGCCCGACAAATGCGGCCACACATGCAACAACAGCCGATACTGTAGCTGCTGCCAATATCATCTTTCTCTTCGTCCCGATATTCTTTCTGTTCTTTTTTCTCTTCTTCATATTTCCTGTTTTTCAGCAAATCCTTCCAGCATGGCCCCGTCTCCCCTTTGCTATCCGATGACACATCAGTCATCTGCTTCCAGGAGTTGCCATATTCCAACATTTCAAGTTCCAGCCCTGTCCTCTTCCTGTAAGGAAGCCTTGCAGAAGGCACGGCCTGCAAAGTTAGCAAAACTTCCGTTTTTCACATACAGAATCCGCACAGTGCCCAATGGAATGTTTTCTTGACCATTGGGCACAGAAGCAAATCACACACAACTGGTTAACAGAAAGTTACAAAAACAGGACGTGCCAAATAGAAAGTTTTTCTGCCGTTGGGCACGCAGTAAAATTGTATCCTATTGATTGACAGTATATTGAAAATCAGTATGGTTCCAAATGTAACGTTTTTCTGGACATTGGGAACCACGGTAAATCACACATGAATGATTGTCAACATGTTACAAAAACAGGGCGTGCCAAACAGAAAGTTTTTC